>DATHPO010000168.1:0-9078 GCA_035483835.1 Terriglobales bacterium | reverse complement strand
CGGGGTCGTGGGCTTGTAACCGATTGTGTATTGGTTTCGGATGTCGTGGGCAACGCTGCTGCTGATCTGGTCCACTTCATCGAGCGTGCGTGGTAAGAACGCAATTCCTCCGGTTCGCTGAGCAATGGTTTCGAGCGCCCGGCGGGCACGGCGAGCTTTCTCCTCACCCAGCAAACCGATCGCGTAGACGGTCGGACCGTTCTCCTCCTGCAGTTTGCGGACTGTTTCCTCCAGCGAATTCCGGCTGGCGTTGTCTTCTCCATCCGTAACCACGAACAAGATCTTCTTTTGCAGCTTGGCTTCCTTTAAGTGGGTGGCCGAGGCCAGAATCGCATCGTAAAGGGCCGTGCCACCTCGCGCTTCGACCTTCTCCAGCGCCTCCCGCAATTTGTTGATGTTGCTGGTGAAGTCCTGGTCGAGGTAGTACTCGTCATTAAAGTTGACCACGAAAACCTGATCCTGAGGGTTGCTGGAACGTACCAGGTTGAGGGCGGCCTTGTTCACCTTATCCCGCTTCTCTCGCATCGACCCCGAGTTGTCGATCACGATACCCATGGCTACCGGAATGTCCTCGTGGCGGAATGAACTGATCGTCTGCGGCTGATTGTTCTCGAAGACGGTAAAAGCGCTCTTATCCAGGTTCGTCACCAGATGGTTCTTATCATCCATCACAGTCGCGTGTACCACGACCTCTTCGACTTCTTTCTTGAAGACAAAGACTCCGCTATCGCTGGAGGATTGCCCCTGGCTCTGAGTTTGTTGAGATTGGCCTGGTTGACCTTGAGGCGCCTGGCCCTGCGGCGCCTGACTCTGGGTTTGCTGATTCTGAGGCTCCGAACCTTGCGATTGCGGACTAGCAGATTGCGGACTTGAGGTCTGAGCCGCCGGACCTTGCGCTGCCTGATTTTGACTCTGCGGCGGTTGCGTCCCGGCCTCTGGGACAGCGGCTGCGACTGTCTGATGGTGGCATGCTATGACGGTGCAAAGGAGAAAAACGACTAGGAGCGGAACCCGGTTATTCCGAAGGAGCATAGTACCCCGTCTTGGCGTACACCTTTAGCGGCGGCAATCCTTTGGGTGGAATCAATTTCACTTTTATCTTACGCCATTTGCCGTCGTGCCCGGGGTTTTTTGGTCGATATCCGAGTACATACTGGTTGCGCAATTCAATTCCGATTTTTGTCGCTACGTCGGCCAAGTCGTTGGGGTTGTCGATGGTAAAAGATCGCCCTCCGGTCACTTCCGCAACCTCGCCCAGCAGAGCCGGCCCCAAAGCCTCTTCTTGCGTAGCCATATAGTGGTCATAAATCCCGATGGCATAGATCAGAACATCTGCCTCTTTGACCGTGGACTTGATCTCGCCTTCGGTGTAGCGGCTATGGTTGTCGCCACCGTCAGAGATGATGAGCAGCGCCTTCTTCGTGTATTTTGCCTGCCGCATTTTGCTGACGCCGAGATAAATCGCGTCCAGCAGCGCCGTCCTGCCTTTTGGAACCGTATAGACCAGCTTGCCCTGGATGTCGTCCACCGAAGACGTAAAGTCGGAGACCTCCTGAGGCCGATCCGCGAACGCCACCATGAAGAACTCGTCCTGCGGGTTCGCCGTCTTGAAGAACTCCACCACCGCCTCCCGCGCCCGTTCGATCTTGGTAACCATACTTCCGCTCATGTCGAAGATGACGCCAATCGATACGGGGGCGTCTTCGCTGGAGAAGTGGCGGATCTCTTGAACGTCCTTGCCTTCAAAGAGCTGAAAATTCTCCTTGTCCAGGCCGGTGACCAGGCGGTTCATGGGATCCGTGATCGTAACCGGCACCAGCACCAAGTTGACGTCCACCTTGAGTGGCTTGGTATGGGTTTTCAGTGATGGATCAATGCCAGCGCTGGGATCGACCTTAGGAGGCTCGACTCGAGGAGTAACGTGTACGTCGTCGACGGGAGCCTGCGCCAGAGCATTCGGCGCCAAGCAGCAGATTAACGGGACGAGAAGGAAGAAGAGAAACGTTTTCTCCCGAACACACAGCACACTGCCTCGCAGGGTCCGATGAGGGACTGTGTGCTTCCGGTCTCGGGTCATCAGGCGGGGAAACGACCCGCGCCTTTGATTGCGGGCCACAACTACCTCATTAGGGCTGATCGTACCACAGCTCGAACCCCATGGCGCCAGCCTTTTTTTCTGCCACGCCACAAAGATGTCAGAAAAGTGCACAAGGGTTTCCTCGAGTCGATTCGTGGATCTGGCAGCCACTCCGATTTAACCATCCTGCTGAAACTCACTTGTCAAATATCTGTCAAATTCCGATAGCCTCGCTTCTCTTGTACAATTCCCACTTCGGGCTATGGCCTACATCGCACCCTTCCGAGCTCTGCGTTACGACCCCGCTCGCGTGGATCTCGCCCAGGTTGTGACCCAGCCCTATGACAAGATCACGCCGGAGATGCAGAACCACTACTACGATGCGAGCCCTCACAATCTGGTTCGCATCCTACTTGGCAAGCCGCAACCCACCGACCACTTAGAGGAAAATGTTTACACTCGCGCCGCCGCGTCCTTTCGCGATTGGCGCCGGCAAGGCATTTTCCTGCAGGACCCCCAGCAATCCCTATACCAATACACTCAACATTTCGAACCCCCGGGCGGCGGACCCGAACTGGAGCGCCGAGGCTTCATCGCCTTAGGCAAAATTGAAGATTACGCAGCCGGAATCGTCCATCGCCACGAGCAAACCCTCGCCAAACCTAAGGCAGACCGCCTGGAGCTCTTGAGCGCGACGCGGGCGCACTTTGGCCAGATCTTTATGCTGTACAGCGATCCCGCTGGCGAGATCGACGGAGCGCTCTCGGCATCCGCGGAAGATATGGAAAACGGTATTCAAGTCCGCGATGAATATGGAGTTTTGCATCAAGTACGCAAAGTCTCCGATCCCGTCCTCATCCAACTCGTCCGCGACAAAATGCGCGACAAGAAGCTCATCATCGCCGACGGGCATCACCGCTACGAAACCGCTCTGAACTATCGCAACCAGCGCCGGGCCAAGCACGAAACCGCCCCATCCGAACTCGCGCCCTACGAATTAGTCATGATGACCTTCATCAATATGGACAGCCCCGGACTCGTCATCCTGCCCACTCATCGCGTCGTGCACGGGCTGGAATCGTTCTCCCCCGACGATCTTCGCGACCGCGGCCGTTCTTATTTCAGCGTGGAGGAGGTCGATCCATCTATTGATGCCAAACGCGCCCTCGGAATCCTCCGTGCTGCAGGAAAGGCCGGCACCGCCCTGCTCGGCGTCACCGCCAATCGTGCTTTTCTGTTCGATACGCCGAGGCCTCTCGCTTCCGACGTGCTTCAGGGCCTCCCGCTTCGTCAGCAATCCCTCGATGTGGTCCAGCTACACAAATGTCTGCTCGAAGCTGTGCTGGATATCTCAGAGGACGACATTCGCGATCAGAAGAACGTCAGCTACGTTCGCGACGCAGGCGATGCGTTGGCCCGAGTTCGCGAAGGAGCAGCCAACATAGCCTTTCTGATGAATCCGGTACGCATGCGCCAGGTGCGCGACATCGCCTTTGCCGGCGAAGTCCTGCCCCAAAAATCCACCGACTTCTACCCCAAGCTTCTAAGTGGCCTCACAATTTATGCGCTGGAGTAACGAGCGCCGCTCAGTCGCGCCGGCGCCCCACCGGCCGTCGCGGGGACGTTTGGTCCCCGCAGCAGGAGCGTTCGCAACCGCGATTTTATTGGCCTCCACGCTTCTTCTTTACAGCTCGCCGGAAGAAAAACGCGTCACCATTTACTCCAACGCCGCCAACTATTCTCTCCCGGTCTTAGAACGCAATGGCGACGAATACGTAGGCCTGCTCGAAGTCTTCGAGCCTCTGGGAGTAGTCAGCGCCAAGGTCAACGGACCCCATTGGAAATTCCGCTACTACGACGTGGAAAGCGAGTTCACGGCGGGAAAAACCCGTGCCCGCATTCACGGCGGCGACTACGATCTTCCCTCAGCCTTTCTGCTGGACAACCAGCGCGGCCTGGTGCCGCTCTCCTGCCTGGGAACGCTCCTGCCTCGCATTCTCGGTGGCCCCGTCACCTTCAACCAGAATTCCCGTCGTCTGTTTATCGGCAACGTAGCCGTGCATTTCACCGCGCAGGTCAGCAAGACCACGCCGCCAAAGTTGGTCATGAACTTTACCGCTCCCGTGAACCCGAGCATCGCCACCGAACCCGGAGAGTTGCGCATGGCCTTCAACCACGAGGCAGTCGTAGCACCCGGCTCTCAGGCGCTCACCTTCGATAGCAAAATCATTCCCTCCGCCAGCTTCCAGGAGAACAACGGAGCAGCCGAGGTAGTGGTTGCGGCCAGCGTCCCGCTCATGGCGAGTTTCACCAACAACGGACGCACCATCATCATCGAACCGGTTCCACAGGCGACGGCGCCTCCGCAGACCGCGGCACCCGCGCAACCCCCTCAGATCGCGGCGGTCGCCCCACCGCCCTCGGCGCCTCCCACACCCGCCGTCCGGCATTATTTCGTGGTCGTCGACCCCAGCCACGGAGGCGCAGAAAGCGGAGCATCCCTCACCGACCAACTAGCCGAGAAAGATGTCACTCTCGCCTTCGCCCGCCGCTTGCGGCAGGAACTCGAACTCCGCGGCATCGCCACCTTGCTCCTGCGCGACGGCGACATCACCCTCACTCTCGACCAGCGCGCCAGCTTGACCAACTCCGCCCGCCCTGCGATTTACCTCTGTGTGCATGCTGCCTCACAAGGCAACGGCGTCCGCGTCTACAGCGCGGTCGTCCCTGCGGGGACAGAAAACCACGGTCCCTTTCTCAGCTGGGATGCGGCTCAAACTCCTTTCCAGCTCCTTAGCCGATCGGCCGGAAGCGGTTTGGTGCGGAGCCTGCAAAGCAAACAGATTCAGGCGCGCTCTCTAATCGCCCCGCTCCGTCCGCTGAACAACATCACCACCGTGGCTCTGGCGCTCGAAGTCGCGCCCTCATCCGACGACGTTTCGCAACTGATCTCCCCCGCTTACCAGCAAGCAATCGCGGGAGCGATCGCGACCGGCGTCGCCGACTTTCACGACAGGCTGGAGGCGGCCCGATGATTCCCCGCCATCTCATCATCGCTGTTGCCATCCTGCTGGCCATCACGCTTGGAATGGGTTTCTACGCTTTGCGGATGCGTGCCCGGGTCGATCGCACCGACGCTTCCGCGGCCAACACTCAACCCGTCGCACCCCCGGTTTCGGGTTCAAGTGAGCAAGTGACTCTCTATGTCGCCTATGACGACGCTGGAGTCTTACGTCCCAAGTCGGTTCGCATCACGCTGCCCACGGGACGCCAGGAGCGCGCCGCCGAAATCCTTCGCGCCTTGCTCACCCTCTACCTCGATAAGTTTTCGCCGCACCCACTAGGCCGCGGCTCGGAAATTCGCGATGTTTACCTGGTCGACCCCGGACTCGCCGTCATTGATCTAAACGCCGCCTTCGCCGACAATCACCGCTCCGGCGTTCTCGTCGAAGAGCTCAGCGTGGTTTCGCTGGTGCAAACGCTCTCCGCAAACATTCCCGGCATCACACGGGTAAAAATTCTGGTAGCAGGCAACGAGCGCGAGACCTTAGCGGGCCACGCCGACCTCTCCAATTTCTTCGACGTCCCCGCAGTAACCCAAGCCGTGGCCCAACTGCAAAACACCCAGTAATTGCGGCAATGCATCGGCTAATTCGGCGTACTGGGCCGCAGGTGCGGTGTAATTAAGTTAGGCACTGTGCACGTGTGGCAGACTGTCGATCCGCCCAAAGGGTCAGAAGGAGTAACGGAGGGACTCAGTGACGGTGTTGGCGTGGAAGTAGCGGGGGGCGGTGGGTCCGACGAATGAACCTTCGTTGTACTGGTAATAATTCCAGCCGCTGTTCCAGGCTAGTCCGTGGGTCAGGTTGACGCTGAAGTTCGCTACGGGTTGGTAGTAGAAATACTGCAAAGAGCCAAGCGGTTGGAGGATGTTGAACTGGGGCGTTGTGCCGTCGACGCTGGTGACGCTGCCGCCAACGTTCAGGGTTAAGCGCTTGATGGGCTGGAAGCGGACGGTGAACATCCCGAAATTGGTGTGGTTGGTGTAGTAGGAGTTGGCCAGCAGAGGGTTCGACGGATCATTGGCGGCGCAGGACGCGGCATTGTTGACAAAGGGAAGGCTCACACCCGGCGGGGGCGTGTCGTTGAAGCAGATCAGGGCATTCTGCATAACGTCGTTGTAGTTGTATGCGAGATCGAGGGCTAGGCGCTCGTTGGGTGCGAGCGAAGCGGTGAGTCCGTAGTTTCGGTTGTGTCCCTGGTAGTTGGTGGAGGAGTCGCCGTTCGACTGCTGGAAAATATTGATCGATCCGCCAAGCACTGCCCAGGGGCGCGGGGTGTATCCGGCCTGGAAGCGATACTGGGATTGTTTGCGGGGCGAGATTCTGACGATCACGTTGTCGAAGCTGGTGTACTCCTGATTGAAATTCAGCCTAAGAGCGTGGATGGGGCGCGCCCAGAAGCCGAACAGTTCGGTGTAGCCGTGAATGGCGAAGTAGTCTTCATCCCCGGGTAAGAAGTCGTTGAAGTGCTTGAAGACCTGATCGCTGTAACGGAAGCCCAGGTTGGCTCCGACTTTTTTCGAAATGTCCCATGCGACCTGGGTCTGATTGGTAATCCAACTCTGATTGAAAGAGGCCTGCGTCAAAGTGGTGGTGGCCTCTGGGGCGGTCGCGCTGAGCGGTGTCAGCAGATTGCACGTGGCGGTACAGACGCTATCGATCTCGGTGAAGTTGGCATTCTCGGGAATGCGGAAGGCCCAATAATAAAACTTGTCGATGATGCGGATATGTTTGGTTACGTGGACAGTGCCTTCGAGATCGACCACGTTGGAAATCTGGCGGACGCTGCCGCTTCCCGTGGTGGTGTAGGCGCGGATGTCTCCGCGACTTTGCAGACCATTAAAAGATTCGTCCAGCGGCGTGTCCCCGTGGGCGGCGCTGTATGTAAAAGATCCGACCAGTTCCACGCGTGGGAAGTAGTTGCTGCGCAGGCTGACCCGCTCCATGGGAGTGGTAGTACGGATACGCTGATTGCGGAAATAGCTGAAGTAACCGTTGCAGTCCAGATTGGTGAGGGTTCCCGAGGAGTTGATGAGGCTAGTCGCGGGCGGCACGACCGCGCAAGGCGACTTGTTCGCGGTATCGATGGGCAGGCCGAGTTCAACGGTGCCTCCGCCGGGCAGAAAGGCCATGGCGAATGAGGAGAGTTGTGGGTCGGTGTCTCCTTTGTAGTAATAGAGGAACTCGTCAAAGCTAAGGACGGTCCGAGGCGCAACCTTAAAGTCCATGCCAATACGGTAGGCGTTCATGGTGGTGTTCCACGGTTGCAGCAGCAGGGCATCGGTTCCAGTGTGGATGCTGGTGTAGGAGGGCCCGGTCATGTTGTTGTGCGAATATCCGAAACGGAAGCTCACGACCGATTGCGGCAGCAGGGTGAGATCGATATCCGTCATGCGGCGTGTAGTGTCGAAGGCGTGGGCGGAGTTGAGCACGGGGATCGAGGGACTCGATGTCGGAGGATTGAGCGGATTCACCAGAAGATCGTAGTCAAAGAAATTCTGGTCGCGACGGAAACTGGCGAGGAAGTTGTACCACTTGTTTTTCTCAACCCGGGCGCGCAAGACGTTGTTGGGATCGCCGCCCCATCCGAAGCTGTTGACGGAAAGATTGTCGAAGAGCAGGCCCTGGTGATCCTGCGATTGCATGGAAAAGGTCTCGTCGAGAAATCGTGGGCCAGTCTGGAGGTTGACCAGCGTGTCGTACATATCATCGCTGCCGGTCACATTGGTGTAGCGATAGCCGATTTCCGCAGACGTATGGATCACGTAATCTCCGGCGGTGACGCCTTCTTGCTGCGCGGGCGGGTCTTGGCTGCCACTGGAGGACTGCGCAGCTAGGGACTGTGGTGACGCGAGCAGGCCAAGAACAAGTAGAGCGCTCAGGAGGGTCGGCGGGCCGAGTTTTCGTGGCGAGGTCATGAGTCTCCCTCACTTGAAAAAGACGTTGCTGAAGTTGGAGCCGTGAATCGCCACGTGGCACATGGTGCACGCCTGATATTTGGCAGACTGATTGTGGGCGGGCCCCGCGGGTCCCTGCGTGGGGAAAGTATGGCACTGCAGACAGAGCATGTTGACCAGGCTCACCCTGAGAAAGCGGGGATTGGTTGAACCGTGCGGAGTGTGGCAACTGATGCAGCCCTCGGTCTTGACCGGCACATGCTCGTAGACGAACGGCCCCTGCTTGTCGACGTGGCACTTGTAGCAGATGGCATCGCCGTTGGGCATGGTCCTGAGCTGGCCGGCGATCGCGGTTCCGTGAGGGTTGTGACAGTCGTTGCACTGCAGCAGCCCCTCGTTCACGCGGTGGTGATAGGGTTTGGCGAAGTCCGCTTTGGCTGAGGTGTGGCAGCCATAGCACAACTGCGGCGTGCTCTGGACCAGCAAGTGCGGCTTTTCTTTAGCATGATGCGGCGAGTGGCAGTCGAGACACCCGACATTGCTGCTGGAGTGGGCCGATTCGGAAAAATGGGCCTGCTCGTGTCCTTCGCCGTGGCAGGCGAGGCAGCGAGCGCTGGTCTCTTGCCGGGAGTGGTCTTCGAAGACGAATATCTTGGTTTTGTCGCCGCCGCCTTCAACATGTTCCGCACCGGGACCGTGGCAGGCTTCGCAACCTTGCTTCGAGGGACCGGCTTCTTTGTTCAAGGTGGTCTTCCAGTGGGGCGACTTCTCCCAGCCGTTGTAAATCTCTTCATGACAGGTCTTGCAGGTTTCCGCGCCGACGTACTTGGAGGAATCCGCCGAGGGCGTGGCGATAGCGTGCTCCGCAGGCGATGGGGCACCTTTTCCACTCTGCGGGGAAGTCTGGCCGGCGGCGTGGACGACGACGAGGAATATGAATGGGATTGAGAACAAAAGAACGCGAGATGAATTTGCTGACATCGGTGCTCCCCCGATGGTTCGGGGTTTTCCTTGAGTTTGTAACCGAGCGAGTTTTGTAACG
>DATHPO010000167.1:0-8004 GCA_035483835.1 Terriglobales bacterium | reverse complement strand
CTGAGCAGAACTAGCCTACTTACGAGGAGAGAGTTTCAGCTTATCGGCCATGCGCAGCAAGTCGACTACCGATCCAGCCTGCATCTTGTGCATCACATTGCCTCGATGGACTTTTACTGTGGCTTCGCTCGCTCCGATTTCGGAGGCAATCTGCTTGTTGAGCATTCCGGACACGACGAGAGCCATAACCTGCTGCTCCCGTGCTGTCAATGCACCTCGCCAAGTCTTCGCAGGTTCTGTGCTGGCGCGTTACGTCTGGGATTGCGACGACGTTTGCATCTGTGGATCAGAAGCAGGCGCAGGAGTTGTAGCTGGCGCGGCGCTTCCCTGACTCTGCCAGCTCGGTTGCGAGGTCACGCTCGACGGATGCGGCTTCAGCGAGAAGCGAATGCCGCGGCGAGCATTCTCGTCCACGGTTCGCTGCAAATCCACTTCCTTCATCTTTAGCGTGCTTGGCGCTCGATAATTCACCGTGTAGTGCAACCGGCCGCCCTGCAGCCAATAGTCACTCACGGAATACGTTGTGCGATTCTTCAGATAGATCAACGACATCGGAGCCGAGCCGGCTCTATTGTCATTCATCATTGTGCCCGGGGCAGCTACGCCCAAATTGTTGTTGGCAGAGAATGAGTAGCCCCCATCCAAATTCTGGTTAGAACTGGAATAATCGGGATCGCTATTCGGGACTGAGTAGCCCGAATATCCAGAGCCCGGATAATACGGATAACCGAAGCCCGAGTACGAGCCATACCAGAATGGGTCATATCCGTAAAATCCCGGCCAGCCCCAACCGAAGTCGAAAAAGGGTCCGAAGCCAAAGGCGCCGAAGCCAAAGCCGCATCCAAAGCACCCGAACCCGCCCCGGAATCTCCCGCCACGGCCAAAGCCCCCGCGGAATCCGCCAATTGAATCGCCGCGGAAACCATTAACGCCAGCGAATCCGTCATGCGAGCCCGTCGAAATGCCGGAGAAAGAACGGCCGCTCGCGAATGAAGTGTTCGTTGCCCCGCTAAAATGATTCGTAGCGAGCGTGGTATGTCCGAAGCGCAATCCCGAATAGCTTGTATTGGTGTGCGAACCAGAAAACGAGGAGGAAACGTGCGATGTACTTCCGAAGTGACTGTTGTCGATGTGCAAGAGCGCACGATTCGTCGAAACCGTGGATGACCCGCGCGAACCTGCGGACGTCGAATTCCCGCTGCCTGCGCCGGCGCTTCCACCACGTGGTGCCGCAGCGTTAGAGTGCCCAGCGCCTCCACTGAAGCGTCCGCTGCCTCGACCGCCGCCGTGGAAACCGCCGCCGTGCTGGGCAAAGGCGGAACCTGGCACACAAGTGAATCCGATGACAACCATTACCACGAATAAAAGCTTGAGAAAGGTGGACTTTGTCATCTGTTTATCCTCCAAAAACTACTTGAACTGCAGCGGGCGCCTGATTCTTCGAGCCATGCGTCGGCTAGATTTGACTCCGAGGGAGCGCGGAACCAATGCCGGCTGTTCGGCGCGACCTGCGCACTGGGACAGCGCGTACAGACTGAACGGATCTGAACGCGCGGTCTGCTGGCATCGGCGCCATCTCCCTGAAAGGTAGACCATCCCCGGGTTTGATTTATTCTGGACCACGTCGGAAGCCACTCGCGATTCCGGGAGATCGACCTTCAAGGAAACACTGGAGGAAAGCCAAAACGGTTGGCTCCGTTCTCACCCACGCGTTGTGTACCTCCAGGCCGTCGGCTACATTGACGAGAATGCAAGAAGTGAAGCGAATGAGGACTCTGATCATGAGGAAGCGCTTGTGATTGATGGAATGGCCTCAACACGTCCCGAGACAGACAGAGTGCAGCGATCGCCGATCGGCCCTCGTCGTGCGATTGCCAGAAAGATTGAATCTTGTGGCGCACACGACGTCGTTTGTCTGACGGAGGGTTTAGCCCGGCAATTCAGGTGAAGCGGTGCGACAGAATCCTACCAGGACGTGAAAAGATTTGAGCGTGCAGAGAACCCAATTGTTTCGGGGCGTGCTGTCATGTGTGGTACGCCTGGTACTCTTGGACGCGCACATTCCAGTCGGGCTTATTGGCAACCGCGGTCGCCAATTTTGGACCAACTAGAATAGTCTTGTCGATGCGCTGTTTCCTTCGATTATTCCGAATTTGCCCTACACGCGGTTTACTTGACCGCACGCTTGGTAATATCGTGTTCCGCGATACGCCAAACAGCATCGTGTCTGGACACTATCGGGATAGATAACTATTGAACCTTCCAAAGACGATGCGGCAACAAATAGGTAAACCCCACGAACCCCTCCCAACTTGTGGATGTCCCTGTTAGCCCATGATTGAAGCCTGCATCAAAGACGAGCGTTTTCCGAGCCGAATAGCTGATAGCCCAAAGATTTCCGACGGCATTGCTCCTGAGCAATGGCTGCGTGAAGTGCCAGATTTCGCCAGACAGGGTAAAGCGGCGCAGGAACGGATGCGAAATCGTCAGTGACTGGCCTAATTGGCCGCGACGCACCGGCGCTTGCTTCAATTCCGTGAAAAAGGCGTTCGCATCGTAATGAAATCCCTTCACATCCGCGCTGGCCAGAAGCAGCAAGGAGTTGCTCGGACTTCCGTAATCAAACTCCGGAGCGCCGCCATCATACGCGCGATGGAAATAGCTTACTGCTAGCGTCGGCTTCGCGCCTTCTCCACGGTAAAGCACGAATTGCGTACCCACGAAAATATCAGCCACGCGGTTCGCCGTTCTTCCTTCCGCTGTGAAGTGCGCTATAGGCTCAGCCGAAGCCAACAGTTCCAAACGAGGTGCGACCGAAAGTTTCATCACTTCGGTCAGGCCGAAAAGCGACGAAAACTCCGGCGACTGATACGCCGGTACAAAACCCGTTTCGAATTGCAGATACCCCACAGGCGTGATTGTTGCAGGAGTCGAAACAGTGGGGCGTCCGGGATTGGCTTCGGGTTCTCCATCAATTGCCGAGTGTGCTGCCGCAGGCTGAAGCGCGAGGGTCAAGTACAGTAGCGAAGCAGTTAGAATAAACCGTGCTGATTCCCCCGCGTGGGGAACAGGTAGCCAGGAGAGTCCCAATTTAGGATGTATGATTTTACGGAAGAGCACGCCGGGTAATATCGTGTTCCGCGATGCGCCAAACCGCTTCATGTTTCAACACAATGAACGTTGGATTTCGGAAAATGCAGGGATGTAGCCGTCGCCTTTCAAAGGGATTCCGCCGGAGTAGGTGATGTCGGCGTGAACGATTACGACATCCGAACGTATCGCGCGTATCTGTGCGATGTGGCACAGCGGATGAAAGTCTGCGCGATGAATCATCTCGAATCCCTCCGACCAGAAATGCTCTTAGTCGCTCCGTTGCTAACGATTTCGATGTTCGGCGATTCCAAGGCTGCAAGTTCCTTCTCGTCCTTGACCAAGAACGCGAAGTATGGGTCCGCGGGCAGGTCCCTTCAGCGACCGAAGATCTGGCAGGCGAAAATGAGTGCTTCATTGAGGATGATGGCTGCACTGTGCCCCATCTCCACAAAGGAAATTGATCGAATTCGAGGCGCCCAACCGACTGGATGGTCGGCCCGTGGCATAGCTTGGTCATGCGCTGTATGTCGCTCCGTTGTCATAAATCCTCCTCAAAAGATTCGTGTGGCCCTTCGCTTTTGGGCGGGCCAGTGGCTCGATCGCCAGCCAGCAAACGCGTCTTTCCGCATCAAGGATTCTTATCCTTCGTGCTCGCGCCGACGCGGTGCGCCTCTGTCAGCGACCTTCGGTGGGTGTCCCGTGAATGCATCGGCACACTCCGAATGGTTTGCCGCACCGTCCGCGGCAGGTTGAGCATCGTGTTTGTTTCTTGCGGGCATACGTTTGCATGTTCGTACTCCCGTATCCTTGTCAAAGCTTTCCACCGAACTGGACTCAAGACTCCGTGTCATGACGCCCACCTTGTTGTCCCAACTGTCCGTCGCTTTTCAACTCTGAGATGTGCCCTCGTCACTTCTGGAATGACCAACCGGGCTTCCAATTTAATCCCTTTTGCAATCGGACTCGGAGCGCCCTGTTCGAAACTTACAACGTCCATAAACATCTTCATTCAGCGTATCCTCGCCCATATTCAGAGTTAACGTTATCGGCAGCGGTTGGGTCCTGGATCTTTGCCGGGTCAAGTCCATTTTTCTCGTCCCGGATTACAATCGATAACTCTTTGCCAGGACGAATGCGACACGAAACGTAAACTTTCTGGCGAGTGTCCCGTTTATTTCCGTGAAGCACTGCATTGGCCAGCGCTTCGCGAAGCGCGGCTTCGATGTCGCTGTCGTCTCCGGAAACGCAATGACCTGCCCTGATCAGAGGCATGAGTTGATCCACAAGAGGCGAAATTGCCTCGATTTCGCTCCGCATCGTCAGATCCGCGCAAAGTATCGGGCCCGCATGGCGGGGCTCGCCAATTTTCTGCTCAAGTCCGTGCCGGAGAATCGTTTCTCCCGCCATGCCGAAACTGACGTTCGCTCTCATGCTTCCTCCAGTGCTTTCATCCATTATGACCGCCGGTTTCCACAGATTATTCCCCTGTTGACCACGTCTCCCACGCGAGCGGAGATTTCCTAGAGCCGCTACATTCCGTCCCCTCAAGGTCGTTGCTGAGCAGACAGCGATTCCGCCTCGCTCCAGACCAGGCTGCGGAAAGGTGTGATGCCGATCCCGCCCGTCAAGAGAACCGCGGGGCGCGTGGAGTTGTGCGCGAGCGTCATCCGACCGAAGGGACCCTGGAGAAGAAGTTCGGAGCCCAGCGGCAACGACTTGAGAGTGCGTTTGAAAACGGTGGTGCGCAGGCGCATGGCCACTATCAGATTTCGTTCATGCGGTGCGCTGGCGATGGAGAGAGCGCGAGTGTTGCCTTCCAGATCCGTTTGGCCCGGGCTCAGCAAAATAAAGTTGAAAAACTGTCCCGCCTCGAATTCGAACTCCTCGGGTTTCTCAAAACAGAAAGCAGTCGTACCAGCTCTCGGGGATAACGATCAAGCAATGAATTGCCTAGAAAAAGGATATGAAGAGCGATTCAATCCAGGTGTCCTGCTGCGGCCGGGCTTTGATCCTCTCCGCTCGGACCCGCGTTTTAAAGACCCTGTACGCCGTATCGGTTTCCCTCTTTGAAGAAGTCGGTTAAACGAGCCGGGTGTTGATTTGCGATCCTGATGCGTGCTCCTCAGCCGCCCATGCCAACTAGGCCGGCGGCGCTTGAATCTCACCGCCGACCAGTTGACGCCGTATCAAGCCGAGAATTAGTCTCCGGCGTCGACGGTGTCCTGCTTGTCCTTGGCCAGTTCCTTCTCCAACTGCTTCGGGTATAGAAATTCATGTCCCGACGTTTCACCCGGATAGAACCATTTCACGATCGCCTCAGGTTGCTCGGATCCACGCTCCGCGAGCGTGAACGCGGTGTGGTCGGTTGGCACCACACGATCAGCGTTAATCGTGTAGAGGGTCGTAATCAACGCTGTTCGATCCGAGTTGAAGATACGGACAATGAAATGTTGGCTCCCATCCCGAGGTAGGATGAACCAGTAGGTTCCCGCAGGCAGGACGCGTCCGGGAAGCTGAACCGCTTGGCTGAAGGTGACTTTAGTAGCATGATCTGACTGATCTGCTCGTGCAGAAGGCAGGACGATCAGGAACGCTAATAAAAACACTACGGTGATGAAACTCTTGACGATTGTGACTTTCTTCATAACAGCTCCTTTTTGTATTGCGGCCTGCTGAGCTCGCAATTCACATCCATTCCTTTGAGATAACCACCGCTTCGAAACTTTTATTCCGACCGAACCGCACTTAGCAGAATCGCCTTCAAAACCTGCAGGCGCATTGATAAGACACACTCGCCCGCTGCCGGATTGCAAAAAGGGTGTAAAGCTTTTGTCACCGATAGGTCTCGATCGGTGTTTCACGCATGTCTGCGCGCGACGCCTGAACACCGGTGACGAGCTGTTTGCGCAGAACAGCGCTGGCCAATCGCGCCGGCGCAGAACACCGCTTGGTAGGGTTTCGAAATGGAACAACCTATTTGAAAATCAAAACCGTCAATTTTGTATCGCTGTGCGCACTGAAGCTCGGCGATTCCTTGAACAAAGGAGCAGTGCACAGAACCATTTGCCGGATTCCCAGAGTAGGAGCGGCCTCTAGCTTAGTTACTTGTCAGCAAACTCCGAAGCTGCTCAAGGGCCGAAGGCGCGGCGTCGGAAACGGCGCAGAATTCCATCCCTCCCTTACGCCATTCGGTCCACTGATAGCCTTGTCGTGCGCCGGAACTCGGAGCACTGTTTTTTTCGTTCGTGGGCCAGATGAAGACGTTCACGAAGTGCTTGCGCCGGGCATAGACCACGGCTGCCACGGTGCGGCCGTGAACGACGTCGATGCGGCCGCCCTGCAATGGAAATCCCTGATCGGCAAAATCGTGGACCGGAGGAGAGAAATCCAGTTTGCCGTCGAACCATGGCTTGACCGTGTGTTGATCGGTGGAGACGACATCGACGAGATGCCCGGGTTGCAGCGACCTCAAATGGGCATCGACAATCTCCGCGGCAAGCTCCGTTCCGTAGTCACCCGCGCGTTGAGAGGTGCCAAGTTGCACGCCCAGATATACAGTCACAAGAATTGCCGCCGCCGCTGCGAGCCAACTCCAAACAGTGCGAGATGGAAAAGAAGCTGCGACAGAGCGCCCAGAACCGAGGCTAGCGAGAACTTTCTTACGAAAAGGGGCCGGAGCCTTCTCGTAGAGTTGCGTAAGGTTCATGGACGAGCGCAAAAACTGCAGAGCCTCAAGCGCGTTAACACAATCGGAGCAATGCTCGAGATGGCGTTCGAATTCGGAGGCATCGAGGATATCCAATTCGCAGTCGAAGTAACCATGGAGAACGGTGCCAGCGCGGTTACAGCTCACGGATGGCCTCCTTTTTGGCAGGGTTATTAAGCGCAAGCTGAAGCTGTCGGCGGGCGCGGGAAAGCGTGGACATGACTGTGCCAATCGGAATCGAAGTAATGGTGGCGATCTCCTTGTAAGAACAACCTTCGAGCTCGCGGAGCACGATTACCTCCCGGAAGCGGGACGGCAAAGACTCCAGAGCCTGGGTAAGCCGCCCGCGGTTATCCGCAGCGATAGCAAGCGACTCGGGCGTTGGGCCTACGGGGCCGTGCAACGCTTCATCGAACTCGCTCGTGTCTTTCCCGTGACGATTCTTCTCCATCCAGGTGAAACAAGTGTTGCGCACGATCTGCAGCAACCAGGCGCGTACGTCCCCTCCACGAAAACCATGGAAGAAACGATATGCACGTAGCATGGCCTCTTGCGCGGCATCTTCGGCATCGGTGCCGCTACGCAACAACCAACGCGCCAGATTAAAGGCGGCGTCGAGATGCGGCAGGACGAGTGTCTCGAACCGCATTTGATCCGGCGGGTCCAGCACGTTCGAACCTTCCCTTGGACAGGACTATTCATTCGTAGTAACCGCTCGAGGGGTAGTTTTATTCCCGTTCTTGCTTTTTGTTTGATGAAAAAAAAAGAGCTAGCGCCGATTGTGCTGGAATAAAAAGCGCGGGTCTGCGGTATAGCAAAACGGAGCAAGCCTGAGAGCGGCGCGGTTACCCTCCGAATTCTGTACCGCGCCGCTCGTACCGAGGAATGCAGCCGAACAACTGTGCGATGGCTGGGAAACAGGATGAAATCACGGAGAACTTATGGGCGAGAAGACCAAAGATCAGATTTTACACGATCACAATAATGATGGAGTGGACCGGCGTGGTTTTTTGAAGTGCATGGCATGGGCCGGTACTGGCGCACTCTGCGTGATGCAGGGAGGCGTGCTGAAGTCCTTCAGCATGAGCCGGATGGCAGAATTGGACCCTAAGAAAATGGCGGGCGAGCTGAGCTTTGTGCAGATCAGCGACAGCCACATGGGATTCAACAAACCGGCCAATCCGGATGTCGCCGGAACACTAAAA
>DATHPO010000166.1:0-20960 GCA_035483835.1 Terriglobales bacterium | reverse complement strand
GGGATCAGGCATGCAATCCATGTTCGATGAGCGGCTGTGGCTGGCCTGGCTGGTCAAGGTTCGCATCCTCATCCTTACGCTTCTGTTGGGAATCGAGCTTGCCATCTCGCGGCTCACTCCTACTCCTTTACCGCTACGGCTGTTCGTCAATGCCATTGTCCTGTGGTACGGGATTTCAATCTTTTACGTTTTGCTGTTGTCTTTCTGGCAGGAATACCGCATCCAGGCAGTGCTGCAGGTCCTCACCGATCTGGCACTCGTGAGCCTGGTCGTCTACGCGACTGGAGGCGTAGACAGTTCGCTGAATTTTCTCTATCCCCTGGTCATTATCGTGGCTTGCATTCTTTTGCCGCGGGTCTGGGCGTATCTTACAGCGGCGCTGGCGTTCATTCTTTATGGAACGGTTCTGGAGCTCACCTACTTCGCAATTATTCCTGCCTACTCGACTACCCATCCGGAATTGAAGGCACTGCAAGGCATTATTTTCGTCAACCTGTTCGGCTACCTGGCGGTCTCATACCTTGCCAGCTTGCTGGCAAACAAGTTACGACAGGTGGACGTAAAGCTGAAGCACACCAGCGGCGCGCTGGAAAATCTGCAAGCCCTGCATGAGAACATCATCCAATCCATCACTGGAGGGCTGATCACCACCGGGCTCGACGGCCACATTACGCTGGTCAATACCGCGGCGCAGAAACTATTGGATCGTTCCGAACAGGACCTGTTGGGTCAGCCGGTCAAGCAACTTTTTCTGGATCCTCTGCCTCATGTTGATTCTGAACCGGCTCATGGGGAAGTCCGATGGGTTGCGCCGAATGGCTATCGCAAGACCTTCCGCGTGCTGGTCTCCGCACTGGCGGTGCCGGAGCGGGGCACGCTGGGCTTCGTATACACCTTCGATGATCTGACGGAAATCCGGCGGCTGGAGCGCGAAGTGCGCATGCAGGACCGTCTGGCTGCGGTGGGGCGGCTGGCGGCCGCCATCGCCCACGAGATCCGCAATCCCCTCACCTCGATTGCCGGGTCGGTAAGCATGCTCTCGGAAATTCCAGATCTGAACGACGAGCATCGGCGACTGCTGGAAATTGTCACGCGCGAATCAGAGCGGCTGAATACGATCATCACAGATTTCCTGGCGTATTCGCGAGGCCGACAATACCGGTTCACGAAAGTCGATTTGCTGCCGCTCCTGGAAGACACACTCACGCTGCTGGAGCATCGCCTGGCTGCTCAAAATGCTGGCATCCGGGTGGAGCGGAAATACGGTGCGAAAGAAGCGTGGGCTTCGGCGGATGGAGACAAACTCAAGCAAGTCTTCTGGAATTTCTGCGAAAACGCTGTTCGCGCCATGCGTGCCGGAGGGACCCTGACTGTCTCGCTGGAGGCTAGCGGTGAAGACTGGCAAATCAATTTCGCAGATACTGGCCCGGGAATGAGCCAACAGCTCATCGAGAAGATATTCGAGCCATTCCAGTCCCAATTCGAAGGTGGCACCGGACTTGGTTTAGCGATCGTCTACCAGATCGTGCAAGCCCACGAAGGCAAGGTCTGGGCGCGCTCCAAGCTGGGCCAAGGCAGCGTGTTTGTGCTGCGCTTGCGTCGCTTCGTGGTGGGTGAAACTTTGCCTGCGCCTCCGAGAGCGTCCGCACATCAGGCCCCCGCGACGCTCGTCGACACCACCGCCGCGGCCACGGCAGGAGGAGCGCGTGGGTAACATTCTCGTTTGCGATGACGAGCGCTCTATCTGCGAGATGCTGGACATCGCCCTGCGCCGCGAGGGTCATAAGGTTGAGACGGCAAACTCGGGTGAGGCCGCGATGCGGAAACTCGACGGCGCCTTGTACGACGTGATCGTGACTGACATTAAGATGCCGAAGATCGATGGCATTGAGGTGCTGCGCCACGCTCACCAGATTTCCCCCGACTCAGCCGTGATTCTGATGACAGCGGTTGACGACTATGAGGCCGCGGTTCAGGCTGTCAAAGCTGGCGGCGCCACGGATTACATCCGCAAGTCTCCTGGCCTGGTCGACGAGATCAAGCTGGCAATCAATCGAGCGCTGGAGAAGGTGGCTCTGAGCCGCCAGAATTTCGCTTTCAAACGCGACGCCGCCACTCGCAACTCTCTGGACAACATCGTAGGCGTAAGTCCCGCGATGGAGAAACTGAAGCAGACCATTCGCACCGTCGCTTCCACGCAAAGCACCGTCCTGATCTACGGCGAGAGCGGAACCGGAAAGGAACTTGTCGCGCGCGCCCTTCATGTATGTTCTCCACGCGCCGCCGAGCCATTCGTCTCCATCAATTGCGGTGCATTCCCCGAGACGTTGCTCGAGAGCGAACTGTTCGGCTATGTGAAAGGCGCATTTACCGGTGCCAACCAGAACAAACGCGGATTATTCGAAGTCGCGGATCAGGGCACCATTTTTCTCGACGAGATCAGCGAGATGAGCCTGACCATGCAGGTCAAACTGCTGCGGGTTCTGCAGGAACGGTCGGTGCGACCGGTGGGTGGAACAACCGAAATTCCCATCGACGTGCGCGTGATCGCCGCCACCAATCGCGATCTCGACAAACAAGTCGCGGAAAATACTTTTCGCGAGGACCTCTACTACCGGCTCAGCGTCATTCCGGTTTCCGTGCCGCCGTTGCGGCAGCGCCGTGAAGACATTCCACTTCTGGTGAACCACTTTCTCAAGAAGTACGCGCCCGGAGCGGGCAAGAGCATTCAGAGAGTCACCTCCCAATCGCTGGAAGCGTTGGGAGGCTATGAGTGGCCCGGCAATGTCCGCCAACTGGAAAATACGATCGAGCGCGCGGTCGCTTTGGAGACCGGCGATGAACTACGCGTCGATCTCCCAGCGGAAAAAGCCAAGGCTCGAGCTGCGGCCGCCGGAGTGGGCTTGCCAGGAGCGGCCACAACCGGGACCCTGAGCGCACTACCCGACGGAATGGATATGGAGAAGTACGTTGCCGACATCGAGAAGTCGCTTCTGCTAAGCGCGCTCAGCCAATCGAACGGTGTCCAGACTCGCGCAGCGGATCTGCTGAAAATTTCGTATCGCTCATTCCGGCATTTGATGAAGAAGTACGAATTGTAGCTGTTAGCTTTCAGCCGTCAGCTCTCAGCCACCACCCTGACCCACAACCGTTGACCGATAAAGAGCATTTTCCGAAGGCTGACAGCTGATAGCTGACAGCTACGAGCTGCCTTTCTTCAACTGTTGCTTCCATCCCAGCACCCTCGCCTTGGCGCCTTCGGCTTCCGCTTCGGGAATCATGCCCTTCTTCTGGTAGAGAACGGACAGACTCGTATAGGCCAACACGTCTTCCGGATCGATTTCTGAAATACGCTTGGCTACGACAATCGCTTCGTCGAGTCGTCCGAGATCCTGCAAAGCGCGGGATAGACCGTGCATGGCTTCGGTGAATGTAGGATCCGCTTCCAGAGACTTCTCATATTCAAGCACAGCGCGCTCGTGCTCCCCCTCGGAGACCAAGTCCAGAGCGGCATGGTAGTGGTCTTCGGCTTTTTGGCGAGCTTCAGGGTCGGCCATAGAAACAGAAATCCTCAGGCAGAAATGGATTCTAGCATGCAACGGCGGCCGGCCCTGACCAAGCCGATTGCGTGAGTGCGTTTCGCCCAGCGATCGGAGGCGAAGAGCAGTATAGTTGTTAGAGTTGCCGGAGAGCGAACATGCGCTCACAAGAAATTGCTGCGGGATTCCTGCGGGCTATCGGCGTGCTTCTCATCGTTCTCGGAGTAGTTCATACGATAGCGACACCTCATATCCGAGATTTGTTGGGAGAAAGCTCCACCGAGGTATACCAGCGCGCCGTAGGGCCGACTTTATTGAATCATGTGTTAATGGGTATTCTTCTCCTGCCTCTGGGCTACACAACGTGGGTCGCCGCCGCCTCCCAGAATCGTCATGCTGCGTGGGCGAGGCGAATCTTGATGATGAACGGAATCGTTCTGTTGACCCTCCCGGCGTCCATTGCGGTCTTCATGCGTCGGCCCGAGTACTACACCGCGTCGCTGTTTCTCGTTGCCATAACTCTGGTCGCGGTCATTTCCTTACTAACGATTGTTGCCGCGTGGTTGGTAGGACGATCCGGCTCGGGAGCGATCAGTTAAGATAACCCCATGTCCTACATGTTCCGATTCTTGTGGAACGCGACCCGCGGCCACCACCTTACCCCGTGGCGGAGTCCTTACCTGCTCTGGCGAATCGAAACTTATTGTGGGGTGAAGATGCAACAGATCGGACTCCTGGAATTCTGGGAGTTCACCTGGCGGGAGCGCAAGAATCTGTGGCGCTTTCTGAAATGGACCGCGGAAATGGAGCGCTACGTCCATCCCAAGCCGAAGAGTTCGTGACTCTACTGGCTGTTGGCTGCCGCTGACGCGCCTTCGAGAACGACATTCACTTCGCCGCCCTTACCGACGCCAACGATTTGCGCGGCAGCCGCGCGATTGGCGGAAATCTCCAAATACCCCATGCTTCCGAGAATGCCGAAGACTTGGTTCGTCGCACCCTCGGCATAGTTCGCGTGAATCTCGGTGATCTCGTGCTTGCCCACACGAATTTTGAACGCGGGTGGGTTTGCCTGAAACAGCGCAGGTACGTCTTGCGGCGTGAAGTTGGTGACGATGTTTCCGAACCTGTCCACCCTCAGGACGACGCCCCGCAGGGTTTGCGCATCGACCGGCTTGGGCTTGGGCGCATTGAAGCGTACAAAATCGGTGATCTCTTCGCCAAATTTGGCCGGCTCGACACCCTTGGCGAGGTACGCAACCACGGGCGCGAAAACGTCTCGCGCATGAAAAGTGCTGCTCACCGGCTGCCGGTAGTAATGTTCCGCGTCGATGTGGCGCACCTGGATGCGCTCCGCATGACTGTAGATCAGAGAAAGCACGCCGTTGTCCGGCGCCACAAAATAGTGCCGTCCAGTGGACAAAAGAATCGGCCGTCTTGCCGTTCCAACGCCCGGGTCGACCACTACGAGGTGAATCGTCCCATTGGGGAAATACGAGTATGCCTGGGCGATAGCCAGGGCTCCGTCGAGGACATCAAACGCCTGTACCGCATGGCAGATGTCCACTATTTCAGCTTCCGGAGCAATATCCAGGATGACGCCCTTGATAGTCCCGACAAAATGATCGTTGAGCCCGAAGTCGGTGGTCAGAGTGATAAGAGGACGGTTCGCCAATGTTCTTCCTTGTCCGAAGCAGAACTCTGCCCGGAAAACTCGAAAGTAACCTGCCACAGAGAGCGGCGTCAAGACACGGAGGTAATTGGCTAACTGCGGCGGATGAACCTCTATTCGTAGCGCAGCGCTTCTACCGGATCGAGGCGAGACGCTTTCAGCGCTGGGAAAAACCCTGAAACTACGCCCACCAGCGACAGGATGGTAAAGGAAACCACAATCACAACCAGCGAGGCATGCAGAAAGATGTCCCCTTCATGGTTGGCGGTCTTATAGAGGTCGCTGTAAAGGGGCATAGGCGGAATCGCCCAGGTAAGAAGAACGGCTACGCCAATGCCGATCAAACCGCCGCAGAAGGTCAGTACGAGGGCCTCCAGCAGAAATTGCATCAGCACCTGCCACTTTCGCGCTCCCAGCGCCTTGCGCAACCCAATCTCACGCGTGCGTTCGGTTACTGAAACCAGCATGATGTTCATTACGCCCACGCCGCCGACTCCCAACGTGACCGCGCCAATCAGACCGAGCACCGCTTGCAAGCCGAAGGAGAACCCGTCCAGCATGGTCCTATCTTCGATGGTGTCCCACACCGGCGTCGCCTTTTCGTCTTTCGGATCGAAGTGATGCCGTCGCGCTATGACTTCGCGAGCGGCCGCCAGAGCCTTCTTGTTCAGCTCTGGAGCAGTAGGTTGGATAACGATGAGATCAGGGTCGCGAATGTTCTTGAGGTCGCGGTAGACATCGAAGGGAACGAATCCATCGTTATTATCCGGACCGTTGTAGGAGGAATCCTGGATCTTGTTACGCAAAACTCCGATGACTTCAAAATCCAAGCCCCCGATGCTCACCGATTGGCCCACGGAAGGCGCGCCCTGAAAGACCCTCTGGTTGGCAACATTGCCGAGGATCACGACCCGGTCGTGATCGACGAAATCGCGGTCGCTGAAGTAGCGGCCATCTTCAATATCTAGCTTGCGCATTGGCCCGTAAGGCAGATCCACTCCTCGCACTTTAAGCGACACCACCCGCGTGCCGTACTTGAACGCAAGGTTCCGGTTCACCTCGCCGCTGACCGCGCGCACGATCGGCACTTCTTCTCGGACGGCCTGAACATCCTCTTCTTCAAACTTGATTTTCTTACCCGCCCGCTCCCCGCCTGCCTGCATGCTGGTCTGTCCCGGCCAGATCACGATCACGTTGTCGCCCATGTTCAAAAAAGCGTGCAGAACACTGCCGCCCAATCCTTGTCCGTAGGCCAGCAGGATGACCACCGACACCAATCCCCACACAATGCCCAGCATCGTGAGCACCGAGCGAAGCCGGTTGCGCATCAGCGCCTGCCAGCTTTGGGAGATCAGTTCTTTGAGGAACACGCAGCCAGTTGAATTGCCGGATACTTATTTGTCAATTGGAAATTGCATCGAGGAAAGTGAGATCAGGCGCAGGTTCCAATCGGACACCTTAATGTACATTTGTGTCCTTTATGGTTATGGCATTTGAACTTCATGAACCACAAAGGACGCAAAGGTACACAAAGGATCTACTGAATCTCGATGTTTCCCGATCCCGTTTCCACCTTCACCGGAACCCCGCCGCCATGAACCTTCCCACGCAATTCCTTGTGTCCCATGGTCCCTTGGACGGTGACCGGTTGGCTCACCGAGATTGAGCCTGAGCTAGTATGAGCATCGAGGTCAAAACCGGCGTCGGACGCCAACTTGAGATGTATGTTGCCGGATCCCGAATCCACGGTCCACGAACCCGTCGGATTGCCCTCGGCGGTGACGGTGCCGCTTCCTGCCCGAGCATCGAGCGAACCATGCACACCTCGCAGTTCCATACCACCGGACCCAGTATTGGCGAGCACAGAGCCCGATGCCGTTTGCTCCAGGGTAATGTGTCCACTGCCAGTACGGCCCTCGAATCCGCCCGCGATATCCGTGGCTCGAATCGATCCGCTCCCCGACTTCGTACGCACACTCCCTTTGACCCGATCGATCTCAATTTCCCCCGAGCCGGTTTCAGCGCGAACCGTATCGCCAATGTCGGAAATTTTCAAACTACCTGATCCTGACTCGATCTCGATCTGTTTTTGCAGGCCTTCCACGCTTTGACTACCCGAGCCGGTGTGGGAGTGCAACTGAGTCTCCGGAGGAACCACCAGGTCATAGCTGATGGAAATGTTGTGCAGCAGTTCCGAGTCATCGATGTGGCCAATCCGAATGTCATTGCCACTCTGCTGGATGGGAGGGTTGGCCTCGATGCGCTTGATACGTTCCTCGGCATTGCCTCCGAGCCAGTTCGTTGTCTTAATGTGCCCAGTTACCTGAACCTCCGACGAACTTCCCGTGCGTACATTCACGCTGCCTGATCCGGTGTCGAGGTCGAGGTTGACCGCGCCAGTGACCTGCAGCGTGCGCTGGAACGAGCCTTCCGACGAGGCCGGTGCGGGCATGGGCAGCAGACAAGCCAGGCTTAGGACGGCGCCCACCAACATCGCCGAATAATTCCTCCGGAATTTCATTATTCCCTCCTTCACAAGTCACCAACAAACAATGAACGCGCAAGCGTGACCCTGACCGATACCTACTTGATCTATACGAATTTGCTCGAGAAAAGTTTGGTTTATTGGGGGAGTTCCTCCCCGACCGTCGTCACTCGTAGCGCAGTGACTCAACCGGTGTCATTTCAGCTGCGCGTTGCGCCGGATACATGCCGGCCGTCAGCGTAATCACGGAGAGCGTCAGAACCGACGCTACGATAGACGCGCCAGAAACGATTGGGTGAGGAACAAAATCGGGGAGAGGAATAGCCGACATCGCCGCGCACAGGGCTAAACCAGCCGTTAGCCCCAAAATACCACTGACCACGGTCAGAATCGCAGACTCGGCAAAAAACTGGCGCAGAATGTCGCGCCGCGTGGCCCCCAGCGCTTTGCGGACGCCAATCTCGCGGGTGCGCTCGGTCACCGAGACCAGCATGATGTTCATCACCCCAATTCCCCCCAGGCATAGGGTAATAATGGCGACGCATCCGAAAAAGATCGTGATGACGGTAAAAATGTTCTCGACCAGCTTGGCCCCGTCCATCGTGTCCCAGATAAAAAGGGCGTCTTTGTCTTTCTCGTCGAAATGGTGGACGCGGCCCAGCGACCTCCGTACCTGCTGGACTGTTTCTTCGTGTTCGTCAGGATTGCCCACCTCGAACACGATGTCATCTACAAAGCCGCGCACCACCCCCTTCTTTTCCGGCCGGGGGAAATCCCGAGCCACGGCCGAGTAGGGTGCGAATAGAAAATCATTATCCGGCCCGCTGTAGTTCGAGTTTTGCGTCTTTTTTTCGAGCACGCCAATCACGGTGTAGGGAACACCCTTAATTTCGAAATTGGCGCCCACGGCAGGTTTACCGCTGAACAGTTGCTTGCGAGCGGCGTCTCCCAATATCACGACTCGGCGACCCTCGGACTCGTCCTCCTCCGTGATCAGCCGGCCTTCGCTGAGTTGCAGGGAACGAAACGTTTGGAAGGCGGGCCAAACGCCGACAACTTCGCGGTTCGCCGAGTTGAACTGGCTTACCTCTGGAACCGCGCGCCTCAGCTCCGGGCTCACATTCTTCACCATGTAGCATTCGTCGCGGATCAGGCGGGCGTCGTCAACCGTCAAAGTGATTTCGCGCCCCGCCGCCAGGCCTCCCACCTGAGAACTGGTGCGCCCGCCCCAGATAATGACCAGGTCCTTCCCCAGCGTCTCCATGCGCTTCTTCTGATCCACGCTGAATCCGCGGCCCAACCCCACTAGCAGGATGACCGACGCGATCCCCCAAACAATGCCAAACATGGTCAGGAAGATCCGCATTTTGTGGGCTTTGAACGTGGCAAACGTCTGCCGGGTGATTTCCAGAAGATTCATGGATCGGGGGAGCTCCATTGAATGCTGGGAAGGAGGATACAACGTCAGGCTTCCGATTGGTACGCTTAGTAAACAAAAAAAATCAAAGGCACGGATCGTCGATTCGGATCCGTGCCCTCGATTTCAAACCAAACCGCAAGCCCAGCTTTACTGCAGGACGACCTGATCGCCTTCCTTCAGCCCACTGAGAACTTCTGTCTTGGCGCCATTTGAGATGCCAATATTGACCGCGAGCTTCTTCTTCCCATCCTTGGCTTTCGGGTCGGGGATCTCGACCGATGCCTTCTTGTCCTTGTCGTAGATAATCGCGCCTTCGGGAATCTGCAGCACATTCTTGTGCTCTTCCAGAATGATTTCCGCGTTAGCGGTCATCTCCGCCTTCAATTCGCCGCCCGGGTTATTAATGGACACGCGCACTTCGAAGGTCGTTACGTTATCCTTCTCCACGCCCATTGGGGAGATTTTCGTCACCTTGCCATTGAAGGTCTTGTCTTTAAAGGATTCCACTTTGATCCGTGCCGGCTGTCCCAGATAGACCTTGCCGATATCGCTCTCATCCACTTTGCCCTTTACGTAAACCTCGCTGGTGTCGCCCAAAGTCATGACCAGAGTGGCCGAAGAACCCAGCACCAGGATGGAGCTGACTGCATCGCCCATTTCGACGTCGCGCGAGAGAACGATGCCATCGATCGGCGACACAATATCGGTGTAACTGAGCTGCTCGTCCAGCTGTTTCAGGTTTGCCTGATCCCTCGCCATTTCTGCCTGTGATTGCGCGATCTTCGCTTTCAAAACCGTAACCTGAGCTTTGGACACGTTCTGTTTGTTCTGGGCCATCTGGTAGTTCTTCTGCGCATCATCCAGTGCCGAATCGGAGACAACGCCATCCTTTTCCATCTCAACAGCCCGGTCGTAAGCCCGTTTCAGCAAAGGCACATCGGGACCCTCTGCATCCACCTTGGCGCGCTCGTAGTCGGCCTGCGAGCTGGCCAAATTAGCCTGAGCGGCCTGTAACGCGGCACGAGACTGATCTACCTGTGCCTCGATCTCAACCTTGTCCAACTGTGCCAGGAGCTGCCCCTTCTTGACCGTATCGCCGTACTCGACCAGGAGCTTCTTCACGATCCCGCTGGCTTTGGACTTGACCTCTACCTTGGTGATGGGAGTCACCTTCCCCGTGGCCACCACGCTCTTGGCCAGATCGCCTTTGTCGACTTTCGCCAGTTTCGTGGGGTCAATCTTGGTGCCGCCGCGGGTGAAGGCGAAAAGCGCACCCGCAAATACCAACAGCACCGCTGCGACAATGCCAATAATTATGATCCGCTTGCGCCGCTTCTTTTTACCATTGCTGTTGCCGTTCACATCCGCCTCCTGGGCTGAATCAAGGTCTTCCGCCTTCTATATGGTTACTACGATAATCTTTCGGGTTTTGTTCCTCGGATAAAACTTGCTCGGACCTATCCATCCCTATCAATCATGTCCGCTGCGTTAGACCGCCAAAGCTCAGAAATGGAAGCAGAGAATCTTCTCCGAGCAAGAAGGTGGAGTTTCAGACGTAAACCACGAGTACGACTTTTTTGCCGTACCGTTAATTCTACAACGTCCCTCGCCCCTTGGGAATGCGGTACTGCCTTTGAAATGTTAGAATTACCCATCCATGATCGCTTTTGTGCTGATCCGGGTGTTCTTAATCCTGCTCCTGGTCGCAGCCAATGCCTTCTTTGCTGCGGCCGAATTCGCCCTGGTAAGCATTCGCGAAACCCGCATTCAGCAGCTCATCGAAGCCCGCCGCATCGGCGCCCGCATTGTCCAGAAGCTGCACCGGAACCTTGACGAAGTCGTCAACGGCGTCCAGTTGGGAATCACCATAGTAAGCCTGACTCTGGGCTGGGTTGGCGAACCGCTCTTGGCTCACATCGTCGAAGAACTTCTCGGCCAAGTCCCTCACGCCAACGTCTACGCCCACGGCATTGCCATCGGGATCGCCTTCGTCCTGATCACCTGCCTGCACGTAATTCTGGGCGAGCTGGTCCCGAAGTCTCTCGCGTTGCAGCGCGGGGAGCAAGTAGCTCTGGCCGTCGCTGCCCCCATGGAAGTCTTCCTCACCCTCACCCGGCCCTTTATTTTTGCCATGAGCGCCGCCGCCGGCTCGGTATTGCGGGTTTTCGGATCGCGTAAGGTCCGCCAAGGCCCCATACATTCGCCCGACGAACTCAAGCTCATCGTCACCGCCAGCCGCCAGTTCGGACAAATCCCCCCGTTCCAGGAGGAGATGATTCACCACGCGCTGGAGCTCGAAAGCATCACGGTGCGCGAAGTGATGGTTCCGCGGCCGGACATTTTCTCGTTGCCTAGCGACCTCTCGCTCGACGAAGCGCTTGCCCGCGTCGTCGAAGAGCAGCATTCCCGCATTCCGATCTACGACCCCCTGCGTGGTCCCGAGCACATCGTCGGAGTCCTCTATTCCAAGGATCTAATGCGCTGGGCTCGTCTCCGTCTCACCCAGCCTCTTGCGGCCCGAGCCTCGGCCCATCGAATCAGCCAGATCATGCACGACGTCCTGGTCGTCCCCGAAACCAAGGTGCTCACCGAAATGCTGGAAGAATTCAAGGATCGCAAACGGCACTTGGCTGTGGTCGTGGACGAGTTCGGCTCAACCGCTGGCGTGATCACCGTCGAGGACATTCTGGAGCAATTGGTCGGCGAGATTGAGGATGAGTTCGACGTTCCCCCACCCGAGCAGCCGGTGCTCTCCGGGAAGCTCGCCCTCGTGCTCGAAGGCTCGTTTGGCATTCGCGATCTCGAATCGCAATATCAGCTCTCGCTGCCCCGCGACGGCGGCTTCGAGACCCTGGCCGGATTCGTCTTGGCCCGCCTGCAGAAGATTCCCCGTGTCGGCGACGCTTTCGACTTCGAAGGCCACCGTTTCACCGTCGAACAGATGGAAGGCCACCGCATCGCCAAAGTACAAATCGAGAAGCTGCAGGCCACCGCAGTCGGAAAGGCTGGAGACTGAGAACAGAGAACCGGGAACTGACAACTGGTCATATAAGAAAATGCAACGACTCAAACAACTGCGCGCCCTGATCGATGAAATTCCATCTCGGCTAAAAGAACTTCAGATCGCCCGAGTGGAACTAAAACCATCGCCGTCCAAGTGGTCGCCGAAGGAAGAGTTAGGACACCTCTTGGACTCCGCCGCCAACAACCACCAGAGAATTGTCCGCGCCCAACTCGAGGATAAGCCGAAGATGCAAGGCTACGACGGCAACGCCTGGGTAAAACTCCACAAGTATCAGCAGCGCAACTGGCAAGAAATGATCGAGCTTTGGCGAGCCCTCAACCAGCAACTGCTCGCTGCCGCCGAGGCTGTGCCGGACTCTGCATGGTCGCGAACCTGCACTATCGCCGGCTCCCAGCCTCTAACGCTAAAATTCGTCTTCGAAGACTACATCGACCACATGCTGCATCACCTGAAGCACATCGGCGTGGAAACGGAGGACCTGCAGCGAAGCGTGGTAAAACCGCATTGAGATACGCAGGAGGGCATTTGCCTTGCGCGAGTCCAACGACCAACGACGAACGACCAACGACTAAATGCTCCGCTACCTCATCCATCGTGTTGTGTACACGCTGCCGGTAGTCTGGCTGGTAGTTTCTCTCGTCTTCATCCTCATCCACTTGGTCCCGGGCGATCCCGTTCTGCAGATGCTCGGAGAAGGAGCCCCCGCCACCGACATCCAAGCCACCCGGCACGCTTACGGCTTAGATGTCCCGCTCGGCCGGCAATACCTCAACTACTGGAAAGGCGTGCTGCACGGTGATCTCGGCCCATCGCTGCGTTTCAACCAAAATGTGGGCAGCCTCATCGCCCAGCGCTACCCATACACCCTGCAGTTAACCCTGGCAGCATTGCTGGTAGCCATCCTGCTCTCGATTCCAGCCGGCGTGCACTCAGCCCAAAGACGCAATCGCTGGGACGACCGCCTCATCAGCGTTGTCAGCCTCTTCGGACTATCCTTCCCAAACTTCGCCCTGGGCCCAATCCTGATCTTGTTCTTCGCCATCAGGCTAGGACTGCTCCCAGTCTCAGGCTCAGGCACGCTCGCTCACCTTGTCCTACCGGCCATCACCATGGGCGGAGCCCTCGCCGCCATCCTGACCCGGATGGTCCGCACCTCCATGCTCGAAGAACTAGGCCAGGACTACGTCCGCACCGCCCGCGCCAAAGGATTACCCGAGCGCACGGTAGTCTATCGCCATGCCCTGCGCAACGCCATGATCCCAGTAATCACGGTTCTGGGCCTACAATTCGGCGCACTGCTAGCCGGCGCTATCGTGACCGAAACAATCTTCTCCTGGCCCGGCATCGGCCGCCTGACCATCCAAGCCATCGGCAACCGCGATTATTATTTGGTGCAGGGCTGCATCTTGGCCATCGGCCTAACCTACATCGCCGTAAATTTCCTGACGGATTTGTTGTACTCTGTGGCGAACCCAAGGATCAGACAATGAACCCCGCAAGATCTGTCATCCCGACCGGAGCATTGCGATTGGCCTTACCAATCGCAATGCGGAGCGGAGGGACCCGCTTTTTGGAATCGCGATGAAAGAAAACAGCTACAGCGTCTACATCGTTGCCAGCAAATCGCGCGTGATCTACATCGGAATGACCAACAAATTAGAGCGGCGCGTCTATGAGCACAAGAACGACTTGGTGGATGGCTTCAGCAAGAAATACCGCTGCGATCGGCTGGTCTATTTCGAATCGTTCGACGAAGTGCTCAAAGCCATTGACCGCGAGAAGCAACTCAAACGGTGGAATAGAGCGAAGAAGATTCGGCTGATCGAACGCCAAAATCCCACTTGGGAGGACTTAGCGGCCGAGTTGCTCACCAAGCATCCATATCAACCCGACAAGCAGGTCCCTCCACTCGCCAGTTGATCCGCTGCCGCGGCTCAACTGACTCGGTCGGGATGACAGTTTTCTCGAATCCCTGTAATCGCGAGCGCAGCGACCAGCCTTACGAATCCCCACTCCAAGTCGGTCATCGCGACCGGAGCATTGCGATTGGCCTTACCAATCGCAATGCGGAGTGGAGGGATCTGTTTTTGGGTCCCCTCGGTGATCAGCCCAAGTGTCTCGCAGTGAAGTTTCCTGACAGAGTCATCGGTGGAGATGAGCTAATCAATAGACGAGCTGGAAATGTGGTGACGGGGAGGCAGTCGAAATGCTAAGGCGGGGCATGGCTGCCCCGCCTCCTGTGAATTAAGCTACGCCGCCTGCACCATTTTCTTCATCCGTTCTTTCATCTCTTGCGGCGACACATCTTCCACATGCGTGGCGATGCCCCACAGATGTCCAAACGGATCCTGAAGGAAGCCATTGCGGTCTCCATAAAACTGATCCTGCACCGGTTTCAGGATTTTCGCCCCCTCCGCCTCCGCGCGTTTAACCACGCTATCGACGTCGGGAAGGTATACATACAGGCTCACCGGACTTCCGCCGACGGTCGCGGCGCTGCTGTGCCCCGGCCCCATGCTGGGATTTTCGTCGGCCAGCATGATGTGTGAGTTGCCAATCTTCAACTCGGCGTGACCGACCTTGCCGTCCGGGCCATTCATGCGAACGGTTTCGGTCGCTCCGAAAACTTTCTTGTAGTAGTCAATGGCTTTGGCCGCATCCTTGACGATCAGGTACGGTGTGACGGAGTTGTAATCCTTGGGAATATACGAAACTTTGCTCATGATTTTTCTCCTCAGAATGTAAGCTAGAGGTGCTGGTTTATGGGACGCATGCGGGTTGGTCCGCAGCGATTGTCTTCAATAATCAGAACATATTTTTCGAACGGCAACAAGACCGCGTAGCAATTTAATATCTCATCATGTCCGTCACCGCCATCTCTCTCCAACGCGCCGCCCGCCACAACGTCCTGGCCTCGACCGGAGTCGTGCTGGTCACGCTCTTCGTAATCTGCGCCGTGTTCGCACCCTGGATCGCGCCACAAGACCCAGCCCAAATCGACTTGCCAACGCGGCTTGCCGGGCCCTCCTCAACCCACTGGTGCGGCACCGACGAACTCGGCCGCGACATCCTCTCCCGCCTCATTTACGGCTCGCGCATTTCCATGCTGGTCGGCAGCTGCGTGGTTGCCGCCTCGCTGACCTTGGGTCTCATCGTGGGATCAATCGCCGGATACTACGGCGGCCGCATCGATCGCTTTGTCAACGTGGTCGTGATGAACGCATTCCTCTCCTTCCCAGGAATTCTGCTGGCCATCGCCTTCGTGGCCTTCCGCGGACCGGGGATTTTCAATCTAGTTCTCGCGCTCTCCTTGGGAGGCTGGGTGGGCTACGCCCGCCTGGTTCGCGCCCAGGTGCTCGCCGCCCGCGAGCGTGAATTCGTCGAAGCCGCCCGCTCCCTCGGAGCCAGCGACCTGCGCGTGATCGTCCGCCACATCTTGCCCAACATTATTCAGCCGATTATCGTGCAAGCCGCCATCGGCATGGCAGGCGCAATTCTCGCCGAAGCCACGATGAGCTTCCTCGGTCTAGGCGTACCGCCGCCAACCGCCAGCTGGGGCACCATGCTCAACGATGGCCGTGCTCACCTGTTTGACGCGCCCCATCTCGTAATCTTTCCTGCCATGGCCGTGATGCTGGCCGTCCTGTCATTCAATTTCATCGGCGACGCCCTGCGTGACTTTCTCGATCCGCGCTCGCGCATCGAAGCGGGTTTGTGAAATCAGATTCCTCGCGTTGCTCGGGATTTCGGCTGCGGTCTCCCGCTTCGCTCACGCCCGCAAAGCGCCTCAACTTCATCGGCGACGCCCTGCGTGACTTTCTCGATCCACGCTCGCGCATCGAAGCGGGCCTCTAAGTCATCCAATTCGAAACCCGAAGCACTCAGGAGAAATCATGATCGCGCGCATCTGGCGGGGCGTCACTCGCGAAGCCGACAAAGATACTTACTTCGAATATCTCCAGAAAACGGGGTTGAAGGAATACACGTCCATCCCCGGCAACCAGGGTGTGTGGGTCTTGCGGCGTGTGGACGATGGCAAATCCGAGTTCACCCTGATCTCGCTCTGGGATTCATGGGAGGCCATCAAAGCCTTCGCCGGCCCTGATCCGGAGAAAGCCGTCTTCTATCCCGAAGACGAAAAGTTCTTGCTGGAAAGAGGCCCGCGCGTAACCCACTACGAAGTCCTGTCATGCCCGTCTCGATGAGTGTAAACGACTTCTCGCCAACCACGGCCCGTGACACCGCCAACCCACCCAATTTCATTGACTAGCCCTCCCTGCAGTCCTAAGATTTCAGCCCAATGATCGGCCAGACCATCTCGCACTATCGTATCTTCGAGAAACTTGGCGGAGGCGGGATGGGTGTGGTCTATAAGGCCGAGGACGTGAAGCTCGGCCGCTTTGTCGCGCTCAAGTTCCTGCCTGACAAGTTGGCCAAAGACCCGCAGGCACTCAGCCGCTTCGAGCACGAAGCCAAGGCTGCCTCTGCCCTGAACCATCCGAATATCTGCACCATCCACGAGATTGACGATCAACACGGACAAGCCTTCATCGCCATGGAGTTTTTGGATGGACTGACGCTGAAGCACCGTATCGGCGGGCGTCCGATGGAAACCGAGATGATTCTGTCTCTGGCGATCGAGATTGCCGACGCGCTCGACGCAGCCCACGCCGAAGGGATAGTCCACCGCGACATCAAACCTGCCAACATCTTTGTCACCAAGCGCGGACATGCCAAGATTCTGGATTTCGGATTGGCGAAGGTCAGTCTGGAAGGCAGTTCTTCAAGCAAGATAGCCTCTTTGAACACGGAGACCGTGGATGCGGATCATCTGACCAGTCCGGGCACGATGGTGGGGACGGTGGCGTATATGTCGCCGGAGCAGGTGCGAGCGAAAGAGTTGGATGCGCGGAGTGATCTGTTCTCGTTTGGGGCAGTTCTCTACGAGATGGCCACTGGTGATTTGCCGTTTCACGGAGAAAGCTCGGCGATGATCTGTGAAGCCATCGTGAACCGCGCTCCGGTGGCTGTGGTGCGGTTGAATCACGACGTGCCGCCCAAGCTGGAAGACATCATCAACAAGGCACTGGAGAAAGATCGCACCTTGCGTTATCAGCACGCTTCGGAGATGCGAGCCGACCTGCAACGACTGAAGCGAGACACAGAGACAGGACGATTTGCGGCTGCCAGTTTCGGTGCGGTGGCGGTGGCGGAGGAAGGCAATTCTGCTGTTGCCCAACCGCCGTCGCCAGCATCCGTCTATTCCCCGGCACTTGCTCCATCTCCGTCATCGGGTGCCGTGAAGGTTGCAGAAGCTTCTGTGCTTCGGCCTGGGAGACTCTGGAAGATTCTGGCTCCCGTCATGCTGGCCGGCTTGTTCATCGCCATCGCGGCTGGAATCTGGTATTGGCGCTCGAAGGCAAGCACTTCTCAGATCGACTCCATTGCGGTGTTGCCACTCGTCAATACGAGTGGCGATCCGAATAACGACTATCTCAGCGACGGCATCTCGGAAGGTGTCATGCACAGCCTGTCCCAATTGCCTCAGCTTCGCGTGATGGCTCGAACCTCAAGTTTTCACTACCGGGGCGCCGATGTTGATCCACAGAAGGTCGGGCGTGACTTGAAGGTGCGGGCAGTCCTGACCGGGACGCTGGCGAAACACGGTGATGTTCTAAGCATTGAAGCAGAATTGGTGGACGCGACGAATGGCGCAGAACTTTGGGGTGAGAAGTTCGATAGGCAAGTCGCAGACGTAAGCACGATTGAAGAGCAAATCGCGAACGACATTTCAGACGGGCTTCGGTTGCGTCTGTCCGGAGAGGAAAAAAGACGACTCACAAGAGCTTCGACGCGGAATGCGGAAGCATACCAGCTCTATCTCAATGGCAGATTCCACTGGAACAAGAGAACTGAAGACGAACTGAACAAGGCCATCGGGTATTTCAATCAGTCCATCGAAAAAGATCCGAATTACGCATTGGCCTATGTTGGATTGGCGGATGCTTATCTCGTGCTCCCTGAGTATGGGAGAATGGCCCCATCCGTGGCAGCACCACGAACGAAAGAGGCACTGACGAAGGCTTTAGAAATTGACCCAGACCTTGCAGAGGCCCATGCATCCCTGGGCCTGATGAAGCAAAATTTCGAGTGGGACTGGGTTGGGGCGGAAAAGGAGTTTCGACGGGCCACCGGACTTAATCCCAACTATCCGACCGCTCACCACTGGTACGGGCTTTTCTTGTGCGAGATGAAACGAAACGACGAGGCTATAAGAGAAGGTAGATTGGCACAAAGGCTTGATCCTCTCTCTCCAATTATTAACACTTCGCTGGGCGTGACCTTAATGAGTGCTGGCGAACACGGAAATGGCTTCGAGCTGCTGAAGCGAACCTTCGAATTGGCGCCGACTTTCCCGGAACCGCATCTCTGGATGTCGAAAGCATATGGGAGCCAAGGGCTTTACCTGGAAGCGATGAGGGAAGCACAGCAAGCAGCGTCTTATTCTGGCCGTGCGCCGAGATACGTCGCCGGAGTAGGAGATGCTCTGGCGGCCGCAGGCAAAAGAGCGGAAGCCCACAACATCATCGACGAGCTTGTTCGATCGTCAAACAGCGCTAACGTCTCACCCTTTTACATCGCGGAAGTTTACAGTACGCTAGGAGAGCAAAATCAAGCATTTGAATGGCTGGAGAAGGCTTATCAACAGCGAGACGATGAACTCGTTTGGATTTTGATCGATCCATCTTTAGACAATATTCGCTCCGACCCACGCTACGCCGACCTGCTGCGTCGGATGGGCTTGCCGCAGTGAGCACGGCGACATCCCAATCCTGAAAAAAGCCAAAGGCGAGTCAAAACCCCCGTCCGATCAAGCGCAATCGGAAACCAACGCACTGCCCGGGAATCTGATGGGCGCGGTTCGCTCCAACCTCCAACCGCTTGGAAACACGCCAAATCCACCTCTTGACAACAATCACAAATTGCAATATAAATATTGCGATTATTGATATGACGTTAGGCGAGAAAATCCGCTACTTGCGCGAAGTGGAAGGCTCGCTGCGCGGCCTGGACCGTCCCATGACCCAACTCGAACTGGTGCGCGCCATCCGTAAACAACTGGGCAAGACCATCAGCCAGTCCTACGTGTCGCAAATCGAAAGCGGAACGCGTCCTCACATGACGCAATCCACGCGCACCCTGCTGGCCAGGTTTTTCAAAGTCCATCCCGGATTCCTGGTCGACGATCCCGTGGGCTATCACACCGAACTGGTCTCCGACCTGCGCACCACCGAAGGCAAGCTGGACGTTTGGCTCCTGCAGGGTTCGGAGCGCTTCGCCAGCGACCCGGAAGTGAGTGAGGTCATGATTAAGGCGGCGCGCGAAAAAGACACCCGGCGGTGCCTCATCCTGCTGGGCGCGATCCTCGACACGCCCGGCCTTGCCGACCGGCTGCTCGAGGCGCTGAAGCCGCACGCTGCACGCGTTGCAACCAATCACATGAGCGGCGGGAGGTGCGCGCAATGACCTGGGCGACTTTCTATCTCGTTTGCTTTGCCGTGGGACTCGCGTTCTCCCTGCTTTCGTTTTTTTCCGCGGGCGTGCGCTGGCACTTGCACCTGCCTCACATGCCGCACGCGCCCGTAACCCATGGTCCGGTAGCGGGCGGACATGCAGGCGCGGTAAAGGGTGGGGCACGCGGGCAGGCCAGCCAAATCTCGCCCTTCAACTTCGTGAGCTTTGCCGCGTTCCTGGCATGGTTTGGTGGGACCGGCTATCTGCTGACACGCTTTTGGACGATATGGTTCGCCATGGGACTCGGGATAGCGCTGCTCAGCGGGGTGACTGGAGCGGGAATCATTTACCTGTTTCTCAGCAAGGTGCTGATGTCGGAGGAGGAGAATCTCGATCCCGCCGACTACGAGATGACTGGCGTGCTGGGACGCACTTCCGTTCCCATTCGTCAGGGCGGTACGGGAGAAATTATCTACTCGCAAGCGGGAACCCGCAAAACCTGCGGTGCGCGCGCCGAAGACGGAACCGCCATCGCGAAGGGAGCCGAAGTAATCGTGACCCGCTACGAAAAAGGAATAGCCTACGTGCGCCTATGGACCGAAATGACGGGAGAACAACCGTCCGCCGACACCGGGGAAAACTGAGATTAATGGAGGACGGGCGTATCTCGCCCGTCAGGTTCCGAAGGTTTTGGAGTGCAGAGGTTGAGCTCGATGAACCGCAAAGTTTTTCAGACGCTAACTTGGCTAATGTGGGCGGCGTTGCCCGTAACGGCATTTCGTTTCTGGGCCGCGTGGGATCGCCTTCCGCTTCGGATGGCGACGCATTTCAACGTCAATGCGCAGCCCAACGGTTGGATGCCGCGCGCGACCGCCCTTTACTTCGCCCTCGGAGTTACGGCATTGGTGGTCGCGGTCTTCACGGTCATATCTTACGTCGCCCACAAGACCCACGCTCCGGATCTTTTGTCCTGGTCTCTTCTCGGTTTCTTCTACTTGATCATTGGTTTCGTTTACGCCGGCAATAGCGGCGTTGTCCAGTACAACCTCGATGGACAACGTATGGGACTGGACCTTTGGACCGTTTGTGTTCCGGTTGCGACCATCGCTCTACTTGCGATTTTCGTCGGCACAAAACGCGGCGCCAGTTTGCCCTTCGCGGCTGTCATCGCGGAAGAGTCGCATGGCTCGCGAGCTTGGAGCCTGCTGTTCATTGCTTTGCTGCTGGCGCAGTTGGTGGCCGCTGTCGTGATCCCGGCTCCGCCCATCCGCATCGCGTCGGCCATTCTTGCCCTGCTGTTCGCT
>DATHPO010000165.1:0-10691 GCA_035483835.1 Terriglobales bacterium | reverse complement strand
AAGCGCAGTGCAGGTGGATTGCACGATTTCTATTCCCAAGCGGATTACTTCTGGCCCAACCCGAAGGACCCGAATGGGCCCTACATCAATCGTGATGGACAGAGCAATCCGGAGAATTTCGATGAGCATCGCAAGGTGATGATGGCGCTCTCCGTCCAGATGCCCGCTTTAACCGCCGCCTGGCTGCTGACCGGCGACCGCAGTTACGGACAGCGGGCCTGCGCTCACCTGCGCGCCTGGTTTGTCTCTACTGAAACGCGGATGAATCCGAACCTGCTGTATGCTCAAGCGGTACAAGGATCTTCGACGGGCCGCTCCTACGGCATCATCGATACGCTGCATCTGGTCGAAGTGGCGAGAGCGGCGAGCTTTCTGATGTCTGGCATGCTGAGTCCGCAAGACGGCGCCTCGGTGAAGAATTGGTTCGCCAGGTATCTGGACTGGCTTTCTCACAGCGAGCGGGGAATGAACGAGCGCAATACCACGAATAACCACGGCTTCTGTTGGGCCTTGCAGGCTGCCGAGTTTGCCCGATTGGCGGGCGATGAGGCCGCGCGCAAAGAGGTGTACCAGCGCTACCGGGATATTCTGCTACCCAATCAAATGGATGAGAATGGATCGTTCCCTCGGGAACTGGCGCGTACCAAGCCATACAGCTATTCGATCTTCAACTTCGACGTCATGGCGGGACTTTGCCAATCGCTCAAAGGGCTTGCTCCGGATCCGCCGACTTTCCATCTAGCAGAAGGCCGCGGGCTCTGCAAGGCAGCCGAGTTCATCTTTCCGTACCTCAAGGATAAGAGCGCATGGAAGTGGGTGCGGGACGTGGAGCATTTCGACGCCTTGCCTGTTCGCTCGCCCGGTTTACTATTCTCGGGCATAGCTTGCCATGAGCAGAAATACATCGATCTCTGGAAGACGTTGGATCCAGATCCGACCGACAAAGAGGTCATCCGGAACTACCCTATTCGCCAGCCGCTTCTTTGGCTGTGAATGCTACGGCTGCCAACAGTGAGCCTCTCATTTGGGGATTAATCCAAGTTCCTGCTGCAGAGTCAGGTTGTCTTCGATGTGCCAATTCTCAGCGATGCGTCCATCGGCGACGCGATAAATGTCGGTGGCGATGAAATTGATCGTCTGGCCTTGGCCCAGGATCTGCCCGAAGCGCCCCGTAAAGTGCCCGCGGAACCGCAGATGTGTGACGACACGATCTCCGGCCATGATCATCTGTTCAATTTCGCAGCGGAGGTCCGGGATCGCAAGGCGCATCAGCTTCGAGGCTGCCAGCGGTCCGGCAATTCCCTGGGGGCGCCCAGCCGGCAATGTATTGTCGACAAAATTCGGCGCTAACGATGCGCGTGCAAGTGTTTCGTCCCCGGTGTTCCAGAAGGTATCGTAGCGTCGCGCTGCGATGATTTGAGTGTCCGCTTCTTCTTTCGGCAAACTGTGATCGACGATCAGGTTATGCGGCTCAAGCAGCAGTGGAGTGTCGGCTGCGAAGGTATAGATGACTGGTATTGAGAACGTCACCACAATTGCCATCAAGTTCAGAAGTCGCACTTCAGCAATCCCGCGTCGCAAACCAGTTGCGCTGCCGGTTACAAACCAAACTTTAGATTGGAAAGACATGAAACGCCTCCGTCCCGCTTATTAGATGGACTAATAACTTCCAGGCTCCCCGTAAACAGGAGTTGTCAGCCAGTGGCCGTCTACTCTTTCATCATTTTCGTTCGTTTCGCAGGGACCGAACTGATAAACACACTGTAGACGTCATTGACTCACTCATTGTGTATCTCCTTTGGGCGAATTGTTTTGCACACCATAACTTCGATTTCGGACATCACTGATGATCTATGCGCAGGCATTCATGTCTTCGCACCTACTATTCTCGGTGAACTTGGCACCGGACCTCCGTTCATAAGAGCAATCAGGGCTTGACGAAGGCGGTCCCGACCGCGTGACAAGCCCGACATTACGGTCCCTGCAGGCATGCCGGTGATATTTGCGATCTCTCTGTAGGACATCCCCTCGAGTTCGCGGAGAATGATGACTTCACGAAAATGTGACGGGAGCTTCTCCAGAGCCTTTCGGAGCAGGGCGCGGTTATCGTTCTGTAGCACTGCTTGTTCAGGATTTGGAATATGAGTATCGGGAAGCGAAAGGGCCTCGTCAAATTCCGCAGCGCGTTGCAGTGGCCGGTTTTCGTGCAACCAGGTATAGCAAGTATTACGGACAATTTTCAGAAGCCACACACGCGCATCTCCGCCGCGGAAGCCGCCAAAGAAACTAAAGGCGCGTAAGAATGCTTCCTGGACAACGTCCTCTGCGTCCCGCTCATTGCGCGTCAGCCAGAGCGCGAGGTTGTAGGCGGCGTCTAGATGGGGCAGGGCAGCCTGCTCAAAAGTGCCTGACGAATTCTGTCCTGTCATCATTGTTTCCAATTCGCGCCCAAAAGAGCGGCTAAATCGCAGTTTGGGTTTGTTGCCGCCGCCATGGGCCCCTCAATGCCTGAAGTAAAGAAGGGGAATGGTGTAGAGCAGGATCATGCCGAACGCCACGATGACCGCGATGCCGCCAAGCCACGCGAACACGAACGTGCGGTCGCTGGTGCCTGGAGGAGGCGCGGAAATGCCAACAATGTAGTGAACTCCTCGGAATAATTGTGCGAGGAATTTGATCATAGCTGCCTCCGGGTAGCATGAACGAGTCGCTCACGGTAATTTGTGGCGGCGCGACTCCGTGTGACAGTAAGATCCTAAGTCTCAACGGATTTGAGTCTCGGCAGAATCCGACTACCTTCCTTTTGCTGCTACGTCCCATGTAATCCACTTCAGGTCCATGACAAAAATCGCGTAAAAGACGGGGACCAGGAGCAAGGTGATGAAGGTAGCGACGGCGAGTCCGCCGATCTGGGCATAGCACAGTGGTTTCCAGAGCGGACCACCTTCAAGTGCGAGAGGGAACAACGCAAGTATCGTTGCTCCCACGGTGATCATCACAGGGCGAATACGCTCAATCCCGGCATCCGGAAGAGCTCGCTCCAAGGGCTCCCCCTTTTCGTGCATCTCCTCGATGAAGTCGAAGAGCACGATCACATGGCTGACGATGACGCCGATGAGGCTGGCAACCCCAAGGAATGCCATGAACCCGAAGGGCGTACCCATGATGGCCAGAGCGATCAACGCTCCGATCGCTCCGTACGGTGCGGCCGCAAACACAAGCAAGGGCTTGACGGCATTCTTGAATTGCACGAGCAAGGCCAGGTAGATGCCGACAAGAGAGATGAGGAGAACGACAGCGAGATTCAGGAATCCATCGTCCTGCTTCGCTTTCTCACCACCGATCTGCAATTGATATCCCGGCGGAAGCCTACTCTGAAGATCTTTCAGTTTGGATTCGATCGGTCCAAGGACTTCCGACGCGAGGACTCCGGGCGACGGAAAGCACAATATCGAAACGGTACGAAAATGTTCGCGGCGACGGATCCGGCCTGTTTCAAGAATGTTCTTCACGGTTGCAACAGAAAGTAGAGGAACTCGAGTGTCCTGCCGCGATGAATAAACATAGAGACTCTTGATCTGCGACAACTGTGCACGGTCCTGCGGCCGCACGCGGGCAACAATCGGGATACTCTTGTCCCCTTCTTTGAACGTGCCAACTGGTGCTCCGCTGATCGCCGCTGCGGACGAGTTGGCTACGTCAGCATTCGTGATGCCGACCACGTTCGCGCGGTCCGGATCAATCTCGATCTTCACCTGTGGACTGTCGGGAGCCCAATCATCCCTCAGCACGGCAACTCCGGGTGACTGTCGAAAAACATTCATTACTTGTGAAGCCAAGGTCCGGAGCGTTTGTATGTCCTGGATTTCCGTGCGGGGGTCGGTGTCCGCCTGACCCGAAATGAGAATTTCCACGGGGGTTTCGACGGGATTCGTTTGCAGTTGACGGACGGTGATCCACGCACCCGGCACATGCCTGTTCAATGCGGCTTGAAGAGGTCCGATGAGTTTCGGGGTGGCTTCTTTGTCGCTCACCTGAACAATGACTTGCGCATAGTTCGTCTGGGGAGCTTCGGGAGAGATGGAAAACCAGAAACGTGGTCCACCACCCCCAATGAAACTCGTCATGGAAGTAAGGAGATGCTTTCCCGATTCCTCCTTTGAGACCGTTTTCGCCGAATCTTCAACAACCTGCCGAACGACCTGCTCCGCCGTCACTGCGGCGTCGCTTGTCGCGGTCAAGGGCACATCGTTCGGGAGCCAAATATCGAGATAAAACCAATATTGGACGTCTTCCGGAAAGAACTGTTGCTTCAGGTGCGAAGCAATAAAGCCGCCAGCCAGCAAGAAAAGAACGGAACCTGCCAACACCAGCCACCGGTGCTGAATGGCCCGGCCTACCAACCGATTGTAGAAACCATAGAAACCTCGCTGGCGCTTTTCCTCTACCGTTAGCTCTTTCTTTTTTGGTGGCCTCTGAATGTAGTAACCCAGAAGAGGGACGAAGCTCATCGCCACGACCAGAGCGCACAGCAACGCCGCTGTCATGACGATGGGAAGACTCCTAAGAAACTCCCCGGTGTTCCCTGTGAGCATAAGGAAAGGCAAGTAGGCGATGATGTTCGTCAGCGTTGCGAAAAAGACGGCGGTCGCCAGCTTGGTCGGACCCAACCATGCTGCGATCTCACGCGGCAAGCCTGCTGCGAGGCCGCGCTTGATGCCATCGCCCGCCACTACGGGTACGTCCACGAGCAGGCCCAGCGCAATGATCAACGTGGCCACCGACACTTGTTGCAAGTCGATTCCCAACATGTACGAAACGCCGAAGGTCATGCTCAGCGTGATGGGAATAGCCAGCGCCATGATGAGCGCCAGGCGCCATTCCCAGAACCCAATCAAAGAAACGATGACGACCAGGATGATCGCTTCGTACAGGGCACGCAGGAATAGATGAATGTTTTCCTTGACCTGCAATGGCTGGTCAGAGGTATGCGCGATGATCAGGTCCGGCGGAAGAATCTTCCTGAGTTGCGCAAGTTTCCGGTCGACGGATTGACCGAATGTCGCGATTTGCCGCTGGTCGCGCATGTAGATCGCAAGAGTAACCGCACGACTCCGCTGCCATTGCCCCTTCGGATCTTCCCAGGTGTAGTAGTTCAGGTATTGAGCGGGACTCTGGTAGCCGCGACTGATTTCGACCAGGTCACGGAGATAGACCGGCGCGCCAACCGATGACGTGGACACAGCAACATCACCAATCGCGTTGATGTTTTGGAATTGACCGGAGGGGCTGAGAATCACCTGCTCCTGTCCGGTCTCAAACGCGCCGCCGGGAGCAATGATGTTACGAGCACTCAGCACGCTTCCAAGAGCCGCTGGTTGCAGCCCGTACGCCGCTAGCCGATCCTGCGCGTATTCAAGATAGACCGCCTGCGGCAATACGCCTCGCCTTTCCACCTTGGACGTTTCCGGCGCACCCTGAACCGTGCGAGCGATCAGGTCCGAAAAGTCGTCAAGATCGGCGTAGCTGTATTTGTCGCCCGCGACCTTGGCCAATTGTTCGCGAGTTTCCTGGGGATCGCGAACGATGATTGGGTCCCAGGCATCGGGATGTAAATCGGATCGCTGCAGCTGCGTCTGAAAGAAAGTCCGGAGGAAGTTACGGATCGATGCGTCGTTTGCGGTCGAGACACCATCTAAAGCGATAAACCCGCTTCCCTGAATTAGCTGCGGTGCCCTTAGGACTCCGGCTTGCTCTGCCTGCTGCTCGAAGAGTTGCCCGGCGTCCTTTATTGTCCTGCTCAAGGAAAGAGACTGAGGAAAGGAGTAGACAACAGTGACGGGCGTACCTTGCTCCTCGGATTTCCTTGCGGTCCGCGCAGTCTGGATGGCCGATTGAATCGCTTGGGCGCGGATGTCGATCTCGACCGAGTCCGCTTTTGGACCGGCAATCGTGAGCATGAGCGCCGCGGTGTCCCCAAAATCACTTTGGAACGAGATGGGACCGGCGCCTGAAGGGAGTTCGCTGTTCAGTGCACTTAGCTTGAGATTGATGTCGCTGAACTGTCGTTTAACATCCGACACATCCTCGGCCAGCTGCACGTAGACGTAGGCGTAACCAGGAATCGAGACAGAACGAATTCCATAGTCTGCGGCTGTTCCAGGATGGATGGTCTTATTTTCAGCGACGGCGTCTTCGATCGGACGGGTAACAAATTGCTCGACTTGCTCCGCGGTCGCACCCGGCCAGGAACACGAGGCCACCGCGACTCTCACCGGAATGTCAGGATCTTTTCTTTGCGGCATGGAGTGGTAGCCAAACCAGCCCCAAACGAGCACGCCAACGAGCAGAACCCAGGAAACCTGGGGGTTCTCAACGAAGAACCTGGGGACGTTCCGCGTTTTTTCGATCCGGTCCTGGTCGCTTCTGTGCGCCATGTCTTATCTCTTATCTACTTAAGGAATGACTTCGATGGGTTCTCCATCCGTCAAGAGTTGGCCACCAACGGTGACCACCTTCTCGCCGGGTCGCACTCCCGTGACGGCGATCGAACTTTCGTGGGTTTCGCCCAAATGGACTTCGCGCAGACTTGCTGTCCATTTGCCGGAATGTTCTTGCGCCACCATCACCGCAAAATGGCCAGGTTGCGAGGGATACGGAACGATGGCGCTGAGTGGAACCGAAGGACCCGATTTACGAGAACCTTCGCCGAGGCTCAGCGAGGCAATCATCCCGGGCTTCAGGTGACCGCTGTGATTAGCCACGGTCACTTCCACGGCGAAAACACGGTTTCGCTCATCCGCATTCGGGGAAATGCTGGTCACCTTTCCTTGATAATCTCCGGGATCATCCTGCAGGCGAATCGCGAGCTCTTGTCCCAGGTGGAGCTGCCTTAATACATAGTCCGGTACGCCAAAGCTAACTTTCACGGCGCTCGTATCAACAATCGTGAAGGCTATTGTCGCCGGCGTCGCCAGATTTCCCAGTTCAATGTTGCGTGCGAGGATGAACCCGGAAAATGGCGTCTTGAGGTCCGAATCATTCAGAGCCAATTGCGCTTGATGTAAAACGGCGCTGGCCTGGTTTACGGCTCCAAGCGTTGAATCAAATCTAGCTTGTGCCTGGTCAAAATCGGGTCGGGTTAGGCTCTGCGTGGCATAAAGAGCCTTCGCGCGGTCGTAGTCCTGCCCTGCCTGGACGTGTTGGGCTGTAGCTTGACTTACCTGTGCTTCCGCCTGGTCGACCTGGTCCTTCAAATCCTGTTGACGAATCTGCGCAAGAACAGTTCCGCCGGGAACATAGTCGCCTGTATCTACGTCCCGGCGACGCCCGTCTGCGCCCACCACCTGTCGAATATTTGTTATATAGCCTGAAGACTTGAAGGACAGGCTGGCTTGTGCGAAGGGCACGATGGAAGCCGAGTAGCGTAGACCTTCCGGAGATTCGTACAAAGCTACTTCTGCTAAACGAACGGGCACCGAGGATTTCGTAGCAATTTGCGCATTTCGATGACAACCAGCTGTCGCTGCTACTAACGCACAAAGTCCGGCCAAATTTGATATTCGACCTCTTCGTGGACTACTTACGGCAACCTTCATGGAACTACTCCTCACCCAATGCGCGTTCGAAATCGGCGCGCGCTCTCCAAAACGCAAGTAAACCCTGTCGATACTGATCCTCTGCGCTTGCAACCGAGGACTGCTGCCGCAAAAGATCGCTCAACACAATCGCCTGATGCGAATAGGCGTCCATCTCGTTGCGAAGCCTTTCGGCTTCCGCATCGCGGGTGGCCTGTGCTGCGGTGAGCAGTTCTCGGGCTTCCCGGAGCCGCCGATATGCTGAGTCCACTTCCTGTAGAACCTGCTCTCTCACATTGTCGACGGAAAGTTGCGCCTGCTTTTCAGCATCAACTTTCTGTGCAATGTTGTGCCGCTTCTGGCCCCAATCCCAGGGTTGCCAGGTCAACAGCAAGCCGACCGCGCCGACGTTCTGCGGGAGGAACGAGATATTCGGGGTTGTCAGGTAGTTCGCCTGAATAGAAATATCGGGAATGTAACGAGTCTTCTCGATCTTCGTCTCCAGTGTCGCTTGTTCCTTCTTGATGGTTTCGGCCTTAATTTCAGGTCGCATCTCGATCGCGCTTTTTCTTGCTCCTTGCAAGCTTGATTCTTCAGGGAGCGAAGAGGGAACCATCTCGACCGTAAACTCTGTCTGGAGTTCGCGGCCCAGCAAACGGTTCAGAGCCTCCTTCTGGTCCGCCAGCGCGTCTTCGATGACGGTGAGTTGATAGAGAGCTTTTGAGTGCTGGGCAGCAACACGCAAACTGTCAGCCTTCAGCACGACCTCTTGTTGCAGGCGTCGACCCGTGAGTTGCTGTAACTCTTCAAGGTAGGCAAGTAGAGCGCGCTGCGATTCGAGTTCACTCTGGGATTGCAACATTGCGTAGTACGCACGCCGAACCTCGTCCACAAGCTCCTGCTCGCGTTCAAAATAAGACTGTTGCCTGAGATCCACGCCTAATTTCTGCTCCTTGATGGAAAGGTCGATTCGAAGCAGTTGAGTGAGAGGCTGAGTGGCCGTCACCGAAGCAATTGCAACGGGCCGAGCTGGGGTGTGAATTATGGAGTCCTTTGCTGGAATCGGACCTGTAGCTGGGAAAGTTCCAAAGGTGCCGGATTTAATTGTGAAGTCGAGTGGAGTGAGAAGTTCCGATGCGAGGACGTACGTCTCAAAGCGTGGATAGAGTTGCGTCTTGGCTTCACTAAAGGCCTCTTTCTGTTTGTGAATCTCCAGCCCAGCCTGTTTCAACTCACGATTGTGTGATCGCGCCAATACGATCGCTCGATCCAAGGTGAGAATGTCCTCGGTCCGCTCTTGCCCTGGCGCGGCCATCGCCAACTGCAATGAAGCAATGGCCGCGAAGAGACAAGCGCTTATCGAGTATCTGCCGATCATGGGGTGTTCTCTCCACGGAAGTGCCAAGCTCCACGACATGCCACAATATAGACGATATGTCATAAATAGTCTATTTCGTCTAGTAAGCTCCGAGCGATTTTAGGCCGCGAGGCCTCCTGGCAGCCCTGATATCGCTGGAGTGGTGAAAATGGCATCATTGGTGTGTGGAAAAGCGTAGAACGACGAAATCCGAGGACACGAGAGACAAGATTCTCGGAGCGGCGATACGGAGGTTTAGCAAATTCGGTTACCGCCGAACTTCGATCGACGATGTCGCCGAAGAGGCAGGAGTAGCGCGCGCCACGGTCTACCTCTATTGGACGAGGAAGGAAGACTTGTTTGTCGCTGGGCTGGAGCGATTCAACGTACACTCTTGGAAAATCGCTGAAGCCGCCGCTGCGAAGAAAGGGTCGGCCGCAGAACGAATTCGCGCGATGGTCTTGGCGCAGTACGGCGTAACCTCCGACATCGTGCACGGAACGCCGAGCGGCCATGAGCTTTTTCAAGCGAATCTCCAGTTTGGCCGTGCCGTTGTGGAGGAATGCCTGCGTCATGGGCAGAAACTCCTGACTCGCCTTTTGCAACAAGGCATTCGGGATGGGGAATTCGATTTGCGCCGCTCCTCGGCCCGCACCACAGACATAGCGCACATCATCGTTAGCTTTGCGCAGAACTCGCTGATTGATCGTCATCACACGCCCCTCTCGTATCGGAAGAGTTTGTGCAAAACACTGAATTTCATCCTCGCCTCGATTCGAGCGTGAGCGTTGCCGACGATTCCCTACGCAATGACCCCGCCGCCATCGACTCGGACGGTGGACCCAGTTGCGTAAGCAGTTGTCATCAAAAAGAGAACTGCATTGGCGATGTCTTCTGGCCGGCCAATTTTGCGGACTGGCAACTGTTCGGCCGTGGTTTCAAATACCTCTGTGCGTTTCTCTGAAGGCAAGTCGTCCCACATCGGAGTGTCGATCATCCCCGGTGAAACAGCATTGACACGGACAGGTGCCAATTCCAGAGCAAGCCCGCGCGCAAGAGCTTCCAGGGCTGCGTTGATGGCTCCCTGGAGAACTGCTGTTGCCGATGGACGCTCACTTAGGAAACCTGAGACAAGAGTCAACGAACCACTGCCGTTGATGTGCGCCACGCGCGCGACACGATACGCTCCCCAGAACTTGCTTTCCATTGCAGCTCTTGCGTCCGCAAGGTTCAGACTTCGAACCGAACCGGTTCTCGTTTGAGCAGCGGAGACCACAACATGATCCCAGGCCGTTTGCTTCTCGAAGAAGCGCTCAAGTAGCCCGTTATCGCCTGTATCGAGAACAGCTATTTGCACGGCGCCGCTCAGTTTCGTGGCTACCGTTGTGAGTTTCTCCTGGTTGCGCGAAGCGATTGTGACTGAGGCACCTGCGTCCGCGGTCGCGGCCGCTATCGCAAGACCGATCCCGGAGCTGCCCCCGATAACGAGAACGCGCTGATTATGGAGAGAGTGCACGATGACCTTCCTCCTTTTCCATTCATGGCCACAAATCGCCCACGATCGAATCGATAATCCACCTTTGCGTTGACTAGCTCGTTTCTCTCCGCTATACCGCCTGTAAGTTGGTTCGCGCGCTGCATCATCATCAGAAACAGCAATCGGAGAATCCTCGCAGGACGCGCTTGTCTCATGGCGGTGCTAGTCGAGTGGCAAGGTGAAAGAAAAAATGCAGCCGTGATCCCGCTGGCTTGTAACC
>DATHPO010000164.1:0-32509 GCA_035483835.1 Terriglobales bacterium | reverse complement strand
TTGTTCCAGGGTTTGCGCATCGGCACCGACGTAGGTGGCGAGAATTTGAATTTCCGGCGGCGCAATGTTGGGGAACTGTGCAATCGGAAGACTAAGGACCGTCAAGGTGCCAACGAGCACCAGGACGATGGAAATCACCATAGCGACAATCGGACGATTGATGAAGAATTTCGACATGGGATTATTTATCCTTTACTTGCATGCCAAAAGGCTTGGGGTTCACTTGCGCGCCCGCTCGCACCTTCTGAATGCCTTCGGCGACAACTCTTTCGCCTGGATTCAGACCTTCCGTAATAACCCAGTCGGTCCCAACACGGTCACCGACCGTGACGGTTCGAATACTTATTTTGTCGTCGGCGCCTACAACGGCAACTTGGTAACCGCCTTGTAGCTCAGACACCGCCCGCTGCGGAATAATCAGCGCACCCTGCTGAAGCCGGATGACAGCGCGAACTTTGCCATAACCGCCGGGCCGCAGAATATTGCCCGGATTGGGAAACAAGCCGGCGATGCGAATCGCGCCGGTACCGACATCGACTTGGCGGTCCGCGAAGTAGAACGAACCCTCGTAAGCATAGGTTGAGCCGTCGGCCAAAACCAGTTGGAGGCGCAGATTCTTGTCGGCCGCGAGACGGCTGGACTCTGTGGGAAAGCGTTTCCGCCAAGCGAGATACTGAGGCTCGCCCACCGTGAAATAAACCTTGATGGGATCGACGGTGGATACGGAAGTCACGGGCCCGCTGCTTAAAGTGACCAGGGCGCCCACTTGGAGTTGAGCCTGTCCAGCGATACCGTCGATGGGTGCAACGAGGCGAGTAAAATCGAGGTTGATCCTGGCCGTTTCGACGGCAGCTTCGTCGGTTTTAATTTGAGCCTGGGCCGTCGCCACGGTGGCCTTGGCGGCCAGGTTGTTCTGAACGGCGTTGTCGAGGTCTTGCTGGCTTGCGGCCTGTTCTTTGGCCAGCGGGGTGTACCGCTCGACATCAAGCTGCGTTCTGCCTTGTACAGCCTGGGCATTGGCAAGCAAGGCCTTGGCCTGCGCCAATTGTCCCTCGGCTTGGTCGAGCGCTGCCTGGAAGGGCCGCGGGTCAATCTCGAATAGTAACTGGCCCTTCCTGACGAATGCGCCTTCCTGGTAGCCCTGCCGCTGTAGGTAGCCGGTGACCTGCGCCCTGACATCGGCATTTGTGAGGCCGTCGAGTGTGCCGATCCACTCGCCATAAATCGGGACGTCCTTCTGCTCAACCGGCGTCACCAGCACATCCGCGGGCGCGCCGGGGGCTGCACCTGAGGTACGCCACGGGTGAATGGCCGCAATGACGACCGCAATGGCTATTAAAAGAATCACTCCTGCCAGCAAGAGATTGCGCTTTGAATGACCAGGCATGCTCACCTCCGATGGCGCTTTTTAGCACCACTTAGCGTTGCTCCATGCACAGAAACTCTGCTCTCAGCCGCCCTGAATGTCCAGAAAACATGGCTGCGTTCCAGCTCTGGTGAGCAGCGCGAATTGCGGAGCCTCTGCGTGCACCGCAAAGGTGGGCGAATAGGCCCGGCAAATTCGAGCAACATGAATACTCCTTGCGAGGCGAGCAACGACACACGGCGCAAAATCCTGAAGGGTGGCGTCAGGCCTCCTCAAAACGGGCAAGGACACCAAGCCCAGTGAGTGTTTGAACCCACCTTCAGTCCCCGTTGGATGAACATGAGGCTTGGGTGGATACAAGAAAATGAGAAGGGGGGCCGACTCGCAGATTGCTTCGGATATAGGAAAAATCCAGGATTGGTTCTGACGTTAACCGCGCGCCGGACCGCGCTCGGAGCGCGACGACAGTGGAAAGCTGGAGAAGACGACCGAACAACCTGCGGAAGTCCAGGATTCGCGGAAATGGAAGTGAGTCCCAATCAGACAGAACGGAATAGGTAAACTACTTCCCAGAGTCAGACACGAGTCGGTCATCCAAAATGTAGAATTCAAAGGAAGACTTCAGCGGCCAGCGAACACTGCGGGAAAAGGCCTGTCTAGCCTCACGGATTAGCCAAGCAGCTCGGAAGAACTGGCACCAGAATATCCACACGTATCGTACTTCCACGCCAGATACCTACGACCCGCCGTCAGTTGATCGTAAGAGAGACGGTGGTGCTGTGTGTGACGGATCCCGACGTACCCTTTAGAGTCAGAGTGTGCGTACCCTTGCTTGCGTTCCTGCCCACGGTTACAGTCACGGTGGCTTGCGCCGAACTTGTTCCGTTGAGGGTGACCTGAGATGGCGAAATACTGCAGGTGGTGCTGCCGGGCGCGCCGTTGCAGTTGAGCGAAACATTTCCGGCAAGGCCGCCGATCGGCGATAGCGTCAAGGTGTAGGTCCCAGAGCTTCCGCGAGCGATAGTATCCGACGCGGGGGAAGCCGAGATGGAGAAGTCGGTGATGGCTTGGGTGAGGGGCGTAGAAGTGCTGCCGTTGAAATTGGAATTGGTGGATACAAAGGCAGCAGAGAGCGAGTGAGTTCCCGCGGACAAGGAACTCGTTGTGTATTGCGCATTGCCGCCGGAGAGCGAAACGGAGGCCACGGGAGTAGTGCTGCCGTCGAGGTAGAAGTTCACGGTCCCGGTCAGATTGCCGTTCACCGAAGATGAAACCTGCGCGGTGAAGTTCACGGACTTTCCGACCGCCGAAGGATTCGCGTTGGAAGCAAGTGTGGTTACTGTTGCAGCCGGGTTGATTGTCTGGACGAATGCGGCGGAACTGCTTGCCAGGTAGTTGGAGTCGCCATTGTATTTCGCGGAAATCGAATGCGAACCCGCGATGAGAGCAGTCGCCGAGGTTGAGAAAGCAGCAACACCGCCGGAGAGGGTGGCGTTACCGAGCGAAGTGCTGCCGTCAAAGAAAGAAACTGTGCCAGTCGGTGTGCCGCTGTAGGCCGGTGCTACCGTGGCTGTGAATGTAATGATTTGGCCGTACGAAGAAGGATTCGAGTTGGAGCTGACATTTGTGGCCGTGGCTGCTTGTGCGACGCTCTGTGCCACTGGCATAGAGGTGCTCGCGGTGAAATTGGAGTCGCCACTGTATTTGGCGGTGACGGAATGGGAACCCAATGAAAGAGAAGCGAGAGTCAACTGCGCCGAGCTGCCTGACAGCGTGGCAGAGCCTAGTGAAGAGCCGCCATCAAAGAAGGTCACATTTCCGGTTGGAGTTCCGCCTGATGAGGACTGAACCGAAGCTGTGAAGGTTACTGTTTGTCCGAAGGCAGACGGATTCGTGTTCGAAGCGGCCGTGGTTGTGGTTGTAGCCTGATTGACGGTTTGCGCGATGACTGCGGAAGTGCTGGCGGAAAAGTTTGTGTCTCCGTTGTATTTCGCGGTGATGGAGTGCGAGCCCGCCGACAGGCTTGAGAGCGGGAATTGCGCGGAGTTGCTGGAAACGGTAGCCGTCCCTAAAGATGTTGTGCCATCAAGGAAGGTGACACTGCCGGTAGCGCCGCCGCCAAAGGCGGTCTGGATCGTGGCGGTCAACGTGACGGACTGGCCGAAAGAGGATGGATTTGAGCTGGAAACTAAGGCTGTGGTGGTTGACGCTCCATTCACGACTTGGCTCAGAGCGGCAGACGTGCTTCCCGTGAGATTTGCGTTCCCTGCATAGACGGCGGTGATGGCATGCGTTCCCACGGCCAGTGAGGAAACCGTCAGTTGCGCCGAGTTGGAGGAAAGCGAGGCGGAACCGAGCGAGGTCGAGCCATCCATGAAAGTTACCGTTCCAGTTGCTTGCGTTCCGGAGGGAGGCTGAACCGCGGCTGTGAGTATAACGGTCTGATCGAAGGCGGATGGATTTGCACCGGAAGTGATCACCGTCGTGGTGGAGGCCGCGGTCACTGTTTCCAGCAGTGCCGCAGAAGTACCGGCGGTGAAATTCGCATCTCCACCGTATACGACTGTAATGGAGTGAGAGCCGGCTGACAGTCCGCCCACGGTGAACTGAGCATTGCCTGCGCCGGACAACGCAGTGCTGGCGAGGGAAGTAGTGCCATCCATCAGCGTAACCGTGCCTGTTGGCGCGCCGCCAGTCGACGGCTGGACGGAAACAGTGAATATGACGGATTGCCCGAATGTCGCGGGATTCAAGTTAGACGCGACTATCGTAGTCGTCGTGGCCTGATTAATGGTCTGGGTAATAGGGGCGGACGTGCTAGCCGTGAAATTGCCGTCGCCGCTGTACTTCGCGGTGATGGAGTGCGAACCTACCGACAGGCTGGACAGCGAGAGTTGAGCGGCGTTGCCCGAAACAGAGGCCGTGCCCAAAGACGTGGTGCCATCCAAGAAGGTAACCGTGCCTGTTGCTGTGCCACCGGCATTCGGTTGCACCGTTGCGGTGAACACCACGGCTTGACCGGATGCTGCGGGATTTAAGTTGGACGCGGCCGATGTTGCTGTACTAGCCTGATTAACGGTCTGCGTCACGGCGGTAGAGGTGCTCGCAGTGAAATTGCCGTCACCGCTGTACTTGGCGGTGATCGAGTGCGCACCCACGGACAAGCTGGACAGCGAGAGTTGGGCGGTATTGCTCGAAACCGCAGCCGTGCCCAAAGAGGTCGTGCCATCCAGGAACGTCACGGTGCCTGTTACTGTGCCGCCGGCAGACGGTACCACTACTGCCGTGATCACGATGGATTGGCCCAAGTTGGAGGGATTTATGTTCGGCGAAACCGTTGTGGTCGTGACCGATGGATTTACCGTTTCGGTGATTGGGGCAGAAGTGCTTCCCGCGAATTTCGTATCTCCACTGTATTGAGCGGTCAGCGTATGCGAGCCCAAAGACAGAGTGGGAACAGAGAACTGCGCCAGGTTGTTCGAGACGTTTACCGTGCCCAGCGATGTTGCCCCATCCAAGAACGTCACTGTTCCGGTTGCCGTTCCGTTCCCAGGTGGCTGGATGGAAGCGACAAGCGTCAGGGTTTGACCATACGCCGCCGGATTAACGGCCGAAGCCAAATAGGTCGACGTGGCCGGCAGATTCATCACCTGCGTATAAACTGCCGAAGTGCTCGGCGCATAGTTATAAGCGCCTGGGTACTTTGCCGTGATGGAGTGCGAACCTGCTGTTAGACCTATCACGCTGATCGTCGCCCCATCGTTCACGGTGCCAGACAGGAATCCGGAGCCAACCGCCGTGCTCCCATCGTAGATCGTCACGGTCCCCATTGGAGGTGGCACTCCCCCATACGTCGCGTTCACGCCCACCGTAAACGTCAAAGTAAATCCGACGGTTCCCGGATTCGTCCCTGAAAACACGCTCGTTGTTGTTACGCCTGGATTCACAACTTGGTTCAGCGGTGCCGATGTGCTTCCTGAAAAATTCGCGTCGCCGTTATACACCGCGGTGATGGATTCCGAGCCGATCTGCTGGAACCCCGGATCGGCAAATTGCGCGCTGCCATTGGTAACCGGTACGCTCCCCAGCGAGAAGGATCCCGCGTAGAACGTGATGGTCCCCGTGGGCGTTCCGCTCGAAGTGAGCTGCAACGTCGCCGTGAACGTCACGGGCTGATTCATCGAAGACGGATTCACGCTGGAAGTCAGCAGGGTTGTGGTCGGCGGCGGACTTACGGTCACCAAGGTTTGTCCTGAAGTGCTCGTGGCGGTATTTGTGTCACCACTATATTGCGCACTGATGTAGTGCGTTCCGGGCGTCAGAGTGGAGATAGCGAATTGCGCGGTGTTACCTGACAGCGGGGCGGTTCCTATCGCCGTTGTCCGGTCCAAAAACGTGACAGTACCTGTCGCGGTGGTACCCGACAAAGGCCTCACCGTTGCGGTGAGGGTGATGGATTGCGCGAAGGCAGGGGTGTACGTGCTCGAGGCTATGAAAGTCGTCGTGGGTTCCAGATTAACGGTCTGCGTAAATGCCGTCGACGTGCTTGCTGCAAGATTCGCATCGCCCCCATAGTTCGCCGTGATCGAATGCGCTCCTGCTGCCAACGTTGAAATCGTCAGGTTCACGCCGTTGCCTTCCATGATGCTGGAACCTATCGACACGCCGTTGTCATAGAACGTAATCGTGCCGCCGCTCGAGCCAAAGTGGTACGTGGAATCAACTGACGCGGTGATCTTCACTGTTTGGCCGAACGACGATGGGTTCACATTCGAGAAAACCGTCGTCGTCGTGCTGGCCTGATTGACGGTTTGCATGAGAGCCGTCGAAGTGCTGCTCGCAAAGTTGGCGTTTCCGGCGTACTGCGCCGTGATCGAGTGCGTGCCCCCCGTCAAAGTGAAAATCGTGATTTGCGGCGGCGCCGTGGCTGTATTAACGGTTCCGAGAAGCGTCGTCCCGTCATAGAAGGAAACGGTGCTCGCAGGCGCTGTTCCAAACGCGGCCTTTACGGTCGCCGCGAAGGTCACGTTTTGCCCGTACGTCGAAGGGTTCGCATTCGATGCGAGCGTTACACTCGTCGGGGAAGGATTCACCGTCTGCGTCACCGGCGTGGAAGCGCTGCCGTTCACGTTGCTGTCGCCAACATAGGCGGCTGAAAGGGAATGCGTCCCGACCGTAAAACTGGATACAGACAAGACCGCTACGTTCCCGCTCAACGCGCTTGTACCCAGCGTCACCGAGCCATCCAGGAACGTCACGTTGCCTGTTGCTGCTCCTCCAAACGCGGGCTGCACGCTAGCCGTCAACAACACCGCCTGGCCAAACGCCGATGGATTCTGACCCGAGCTCACCGCCGTCGTCGTGTTCGCTCTCCATACGTTTGTTGCCACTTGTGCTGAAGTGCCGGCCTGGAAATTTGCGTCGCCGCTGTAGCTCGCAGTGATCGGATGCGTCCCGACAGCTAGTCCCGACGTCGTGAATTGCGCGGACCCATTGGACAACGGCGCGATTCCCAGGACGGTCGATCCGTCCGAAAACGTCATCGTTCCGGTCGCCGTACCGGAATAATTCACTCCTTGCACGCTCGCGACAAACGTTGCTGCCTGTCCATAAACAGTCGGGCTCGTCGAGAGAATTACATTGTCGGCGGCGGGTTTGACCATTTCCAGAATCGAAGAAGATGTGCTGCGCGTATAATTCATGTCCCCGGTATATTGCGCCGTGATGGCGTGCGCCCCCACGGAAAGCACGGGCGCCACCAATTGCGCCGAGTTATTCGTGATCTGCGCTTGTCCCAGCAGGGTCGAGCCATCCGCGAAGAAGAGGACGAAGCCCGTTGCGGCTGTGCTGGCGCTAGGCTGAACGGTCGCTGTAAACGTCGGAGTCTGGCCAAGGCTCACTGGGCTCGCGCTTGTCGTCACGCTGGTCGTGCTCGAAGCCTGCGTGATGTTTTCCGTGTACGTTGGCGATGAGCTGCCCAGGAAATTGGTGTCGCCTTCATAGAAAGCTGTGATGGCGTGTGCGCCAGGCAAGAGAGTAGAAAGCGTCAATTGGGCGACGCCGCTTGTTACCGGCGCGGTGCCGAGGGAAGTTGCGGTCGACGTATCGAAGAAGGACACTGTGCCGGTCGGCGATCCGAGGTTCGATATGACCACTGTTGCCGACAATGTGAAAGGCTGTCCATAAGGCAACGTGTTGACGTTGCTCGTCAGCGTCAAATTCGTTTGCGCCTGACTGACCGTCTCCGTCACTGCAGCGGAACCGCTGGCCAAAAAGTTTGCGTCGCCATTATAGGTCGCGGTGATCTGGTGCGTGCCGACATTAGGCGTGGGAACGAAAAAATAGGCCTGGTAACCGCTGAGCGCAACCGTTCCAAGCGAATTCGTTCCATCGTACAACGTCACAGTGCCCGTAGGCTGCGTCCCGATCGACGCAATAACGTTGGCCGTGTATGTCACGTTCATTCCGTACGTGGGAAAAGTGTTGCCGATAGTGAGTACCACCTGCGGGACAGCCATTTGCGTGAGGATGGTGTAGCTACCGGACCAGTTCGCCGTCGCCACATCCAGGCGTCCATCGCCGCTAAAATCCGCTAGGGCGATTGCCTCAGGCAGCCCGCCGATCCCGAAGCTAGACGATTGTCCTTCGTGGACGGGAGTGAATGCTCCGGTCCCGTCTCCCAGCAGCACAGTGATGGAATTGTCCCCAGAATTGGCCACGACAAGATCGACAGAACCGTCGGCGTTCATGTCGCCCGCGGAGATGGCGGAGGGGTTCTTTCCGACCGGAAGCGGTGTCGGCGTGGGCGAAAACGTACAATCCACCGCAGGAAGTCCGCAATTCTGGTTCAGAAAAATCGAAACCGTGTTGTTGTATACGTTGGCGACCGCGATGCCCAGCTTCCCGTCGCCATTGAAGTCGGCAATCGCGATGGCGGAAGATCCAACCCCCGTAACTACGCCAGATTGCGTCGGCGTAAACGTCCCATCGCCGTTCCCCATGAGCACAGTCATGGTTGTATCGTTTTGATTCGCGACAACTAGGTCGATCGCGCCATCTGAGTTCAAGTCTGCGGCAGCCATCGCCGAGGAGGAGGCGCCTGTAGCAGGGGAGGAGGGTGAGGCGGAAAAAGTCCCGTCTCCGTTGCCGAGCAGCACGAGGAGAGTGCTGGGGAACGAACCGCCGGTCTGGGGAGCGCACGGTCTCATCGCCGATCCGCAAAGGTTAAGGACGGCGAGATCCAGATGTCCGTCGCCATTAAAGTCGGCCGCAACGAGCTGCGTTGGATAGCTCCCCGTATCGTTGATGGTGGTCCCGGGCCGAAACGTCCCGTCGCCGTTTCCCAATAGGATAGTGATGGTGTTGTCGGCCGAGTTTGTTACCGCTAGATCAAGCACTCCGTCTCCATTGAAATCGGCAGCGACGATTCCCGACGGCAAGTTGCCGGTGGGATATGCTGCTCCCGAGCTCAAAGTGCCGCCAAACGTCCCAAGCAAAATGGAAACAGTGTTCGTATTCTGCGAAACAAATGCCACGTCAACGTTGCCATCGCCATTGAAATCGCCGGTCGCCATTGCGCTAGGAGAACCCGTCAGAAATTGGCTCGAGTTTTGACTTATTTCCACCGTCGTGGCGGGAGGCGTAACCGGCAAATAAAAAACGTTGGAAACAGCCGTGGGATTGTTCACGGCGTTGGCCACCGTCACCGCGTAAACGGCTGGTCTGGGTAGCGAGGTATTGAATTGCGCCACAATCTGAGAGCCCACGGCATTCACCGAAGCGCTGGCCGCGTAGAGCGATGGCCCTTGAGGAAGTGTCAGCTTCACTACCGCGTTCGGAGGAAAATTGGCGCCGAGAATCGTCAGCGTGAACTGAACGATCAGGGATGGGTTTGGCGCCGGCGCGATGCTGGGCGGAGTCACCTGGCTGATGAAAGGCACAGCCGTAGCAGGAGCGGCTTGTCCGAGTGCGACGGAGCAGCACAGAAGCATCGCGAGGGCGCATACACTCCCGAGATATCGGACGATCCGCATGGAGACCTCCAGCAAGCAAGAGCGTGAGTTTGTTAGTGCAGCAGCGTTTTCGAGCAGAGCCTTTGGAAAGCTCGGGAGGAAGACCCGTTTCCGATCCCGAGAAAGCCGGTCCCGCGAAAAGCTAGAGCGGTTGTGAATATATTCGAGGTACTAAGCTAGTGAAGCAATGGCACCGAGGGTTTTTAATTCTCATGAATTAACTGTACGATCGGACGGGTGTGCGGACTGAAGGTTGAGAGTCAAATCGCTGGAATAAGTCCAATGTGCTACACGGGATAACAGGAGAAGTGTGTCCCTGACTCGCCAGAAGCTTCCTTCTGGGAAGTCACATATATGACCCGTTCTTCAAGCGTGTGGGTCCTTTTCGACGTTGATTCGTGGGCTATGTCGAGGAGAACAAGAAATAGAAAACCCGTGAACCGCCTTATGCGATTCACGGGTTCCGTTCATTCGGCGCGGGGTGTTCGACGTTGTTTGACCCCGCTTGTGACACCTTAGAACAGGAGCTTCAGGGCAAACTGAATCTCCCTAGGCGTGTAGTTGGGATTGGTAACTACCACCTGGCCGAACGCCGGACTTACCGTGCCAGCAGCAATCTGGTCGGCGGTCGGTACCTGGTTCGTTGTGGCGTGGTCGTTCTGGTTGTTAGGAATGAAAAAGCTCGGAGTGTTCGTCAAATTAAAGATCTCCGTGCGGAACTGCAACTTTATTCTTTCCGTTATCGGAAAGTCCTTAAAGATCGAGAACGTGAAATACCGGAATTGCGGACCATAAAGGGTGTTGCGGCCGGCATTGCCGATGGTACCTAGAAGTGGCACCTCGAAGGCATTGTTATTGAAGAATTCGGCGTTGGTCGGGTTGGGCAAGCCGGCATTCGCGATTTGGTTCGGACGTGTCGGGCCGCCTCCAATGCCATTGAACACCGAGTTGCCAAAGCCGGTGAAGTTGTCGGTGATGCTGAAGGGCGATCCGGAATTCCACACGAGAATCCCGTTCACTTGCCAGCCGGCCAGCCCTAACTTCTTGTGGCCGGTGAATGACTTTCCGAAAGGCAGTTCGTAGGTGGCTGTCGCAACAAATCGATGGCGAAGATCCAGGTCGCTGCTTCCGGTCTCAAACTTATGCAGGTTGAAGGGATCGGCGTTTCCGAAACCTTCTTGGCCTTCGAGACTCAGATCCGTTGCGTCGTCGATGGCATGTGAGTAGGTATAGTTGGCGGACACTGTGAGTCCGTTGTGGTAGCTGCGCTGGAACGACACTTGCAAGCTGTTGTAGCTCGAAGTACCCTCGCTGAAGTATTCGCCAACACCGCCGAGGCCCGGTAAGGTTGAGGCGGTTGGCCGCACTGTGAAGCGCAAATCGCAGCCATTTACTGGCGTGAGGCACGGAGCGCCCGTGATCGTGTTTGGCAAGCCGAAGCCTGCGGTGTTCGCCGCAGTGTGTACCGCGTTAAGCGGATCAGGCACGTTAACGTCATTGATTACCTGAGGCAAATGGCGTCCCAGCTGGCCGACGTATCCAATGGTGATCACGTTGGCGCCAAATTGCCTCTGTATCTCCAAGTTGAATTGGTGAACGTAGGAAGTGCGGAAGTTCAACCCCACGTTGTCCGGAAGAGAGAGGTCCGGGCTATTTAGCGCTTGCGGAGTGGGTACGGGAATACCGCCCGTGGCACCGCTTAGCGTCGTCGTTTGCCCAAGGGCCGCTTGGCAAGCCGGCAGCGGACTGGCGACCTTCCCGGAATTGGTCTCAATCTGGAATGCCAACGGAGACTGGCATGGAGTTCCGTTGATGCTCGGAGAGTAGACACCATTGAATGGCGCGTTCTTCAGGGATGCGTTTGACGTGTAGTTGCCCGGGAAGTCCGCGATGCCGTAGCCGCCGCGCAGAACGGTGTTCGGCCTAATGGTGGCCGCAAAGCCCACCCGCGGCGCGATGTTGGAATACGTGGTCTGCACTCCCGCGGTGGGGGACGAGGCGACTATTCCCGCGGTGTTCGCGCCGATGGATTGCAGAAATTTCAGCCCTTGGGCTGGCACCAGCAGTTGCTGCGTTGCCGGATCAAAGTTCGAGAGGTAGCCATGAACCTCGGTAAACGGCGTGAATATGTCATAGCGGGCGCCAATGTTAATCGTCAGCCACGGCCGCACTTTCCAATTGTCCTGGGCGAAGAAACCGGGCTCCCAAGATCGGTAGTTGGGCGTGAAAAGGTCGGTGTTGCGGCCTTCGCCGGTGAAGGCACCGACCAGGAACGTAGCTAGATTGTTGATGCTGTCCTGTTGCGTGGCTCCGTTGTCTTCCTGTAATCCAAAGTTGATATTGCCCACGCCGTTGCTACTCTGCACATTGCGGGCTTGCCGGCGAATCAACGAAGCGCCAAACTTTAAGCTGTGTGAACCGCGCGTGTAGCTGACGGCACCACTTTCCTCAAAGGTGTTGCTAACGTCCACGATGGGCACAAAGTTACTGTCGCCGAGCGGCGCGAGGTTGGGGATATTGATGAGCGGGAGCCCCGAACTGTCGAGTGGGCCGAAATTAATATTCTTGGGAAATCCCAAGGCAGTGGCCGCGTTGGTGCCGGAGTTGGGCGAGTTGGAGCTATTATTAATCTGTGTGTACGCGGCGCGCAGCTCAAGTACCAGGTTTGAGCTGAAGGTGTGCACGAAGTTGAGTTGTGAGTTGTAGGCGATGTCCTTGGCCGGTCCGGCGAAACCAAACTGTCCGTTTCCAGGATTCACCGATACTCCATTAATCGTGACATTGGGTAAACTCGTCGGAATCACAGAAGCAACATTGTTTGACGTGAAACGCGCAAAGATCAGATTTTTGTCGTTGAACCGATGATCCACACGGGCGTCGTACGAATTGCTGGATTGTACGTTATTCGGATCGAACACGAAGTTGTTCGTCAATTGCCCTGGCGCGCCGGTGTTGGGCAGCGGGTACAGTTTAAACAAGTTCGCGGCTACAGGGTCGACTGGCGTGCCCGCAGGGATATTGGGGTCTGCTGCCACGAGCCCCGCTGGTCCCAATGCCCGTTCGGCGGCAGTGGGCACGCTGCTAAAGATCGGGCTTGAGACTCCGGCGATCTGACGAAATCCTTCATAGCTGAAAAAGAAAAAGGTCCGATCGTGGATGATGGGTCCGCCGATACTTCCGCCAAAGTCATTCTGGCGCTGTTCGGACTTCGGATTGGGCGCAACGTCAAACGGATTGCGCGCGTTGAGGATGTCGTTTTGAAAGAATTCATAGACTGATCCGTGAAAACTGTTGCCTCCGGACTTGGTCACGACGCTGACCAGGCCGCCTGGTGTGCGTCCGCTTTCCGCGGTGTAGTTGTTGGTCTGGACTGTTACTTCTTCAATAGCATCGATGGGCGGTTTCACGCCGATAGTTCCGATAATTCGTTCATTATTGTCTGTGCCATCGATCTGCTCGTTGTTCAGTTCCACGTCCTGTCCATTCACGGAGAAAGCACTCGTTTGGCGGCGATCATCAGGGCGCTGACCGCTGCTCAACGAATCTACGCTCGCGCCTTCGTTTGCTCCGGCTGTATATGTGATCAGCGTGGTCAGGTTGCGGGTGGGAAGAGGAATGTCTTGCACCGCGTGCTCCGTGATCGAGCTGCTGACAGTAGAAGTCTCGCTCTGCAAGAGCGGGCTCGGCGCCAGCACTTCTACTGTTTGCGACACATCTCCCACCTGCAACTGCGCGTCCACCCTAGCGCGATCGCCCACCTGCAGCGTAATGTCCGCCACCGAAAAGGTCTTGAAGCTGGCGAGCTCGACGCGGACCGAATAGTGTCCAGGCAGCAGAAATGGAACGTCGTACCCCCCCGACGAAGTTGTCTGCGTCGTATAGGTTCCATGCGTTGCGAGGTTCTCCACCGTTACTTTGGCGTCCGGCAGTGCGGCTCCGCTGGAATCTGTCACCGTTCCGACCACGTCGGCGGTGGTTGTCTGCGCTCTGCCTCTGACCGCCGTAAGTAGCATGCAGAAAGCTACTACCACGGTCAGAGCGGCACAGAATCGAACTGCATAGATGAATCTTATTACTGGCGAAACCAGATCGTTATTGCTGTTCTTCATAGGTTTTCCTCCCCGGTACGGGCGCCGGATTTCCGGTATTCGCCTCGCTGAGCCAAAGCATCCGCGAGAGAGCGCCGGATTGACCGTCACCCGTAAATCAAAATCCGCAGGTTCGACCGTCCGTTGTGCGTTTTGAGGGTCATTCCAGACGACTAACCTTCGAAGCTTTCATTCGCAAAGCCGCGGCTAAAGAACGAGGCGTGCGAGCGGCACGGCGTTCCATTGACACACCCTTTTGTGTCTTCTAAACCACTTTCTGCGCAGAGGACTGACAGACGCCCCTGCCGGACCAAAAGCGCCATCAACCCTCTTAGGCGAGCGATGAAGGCGCGCAGTTGAAGCTGATCTCTGTCTTGGTCTTAGAGGACACTTGATCGAAGAGGGTTACGGAATTGAAATGTAATAATCCTTACAAAAGTGCGAAGGGGTTCTAACGGAACTTTATTCCTGTGCGGCGCGTTCGAGCCGTTCTTGGTTAAGAATACGTATCGTCTTCCGTTTTATCGAAATAATGCCCGCGCTTTGCAATTCGCCCAATGTGGCAGTGATGGATTCCCTGTGAAGCCCGAGATGGTCGGCCAGATTTTTATGAGTCATGCCAACTACTACGCCATTCTGAGCCTTTTCTAACAGCAGGGTTGCGAGACGAGGAATCAGGCCTTTGCGAGCGAGGCTCTCCATCCTCTGGAGAAAGTACACGCAGCGCTCGCTCATCAGGTCCACAAGCTTGTTTGTCACCTGAGGAAAGCGTTCCAGAAGGGCTTGGACACGGTCGCGTGATATCATTCGGACACGCGAAGCCTCGAGGGCTTCTGCGGAGGAAATGTGCTTTCCCTGGCCAAAGCAGCCTATGACGCCGAATATGGCGGGAGGCTGGAGCACAGTGATGGTTAGCGTTTTCTCGCCATACGTTTTGAAAGTGCGAACAGAACCCTTCTCCAGAACGAAGAGCATTCTGCCAATCTGATCCGGCTGAAAAAACAAATGTCCAGCACCACAGTTCAATACATTGCTGTCTTTCTCAAGCGCTTCGAGGCAGGAATCAGGGAGCTGTCTGAAAAGGTCGATCTCCGAAAGGCGACTTGCATCGAGCATTTATGTCGTCCTGCGCGCCGAAGGAACACTATGCGAGCAAAGCCTCGCTTGATCGGCAACTCGTCTTAGCGGCGGCCATGCGTTCGTCGCGGGTCTTGTCACGTTGAACCTCGTGGAGGAGTTCACGGAGGCGCATGCGGGCCTTGTGCAGCTGGGACTTCGAAACACCTACGGAGCGTCCCAATATTTCGGCAATTTCGTGGTGCTCGTAGCCTTGAATATCGTGCAAAACAAATATCGTGCGGTAGCCCAGGGGCAACTGCTTGATGCAGCGTTCGAGATTTATGCGGTCAAGCGATCCCTCGAGCAACAAGTCGGGCGCGCCCATGAATGACGCTGGATGAGGCGAGGCGGATTCATCGTCAGGGTCGAGAGCCGCTTCGAGCGAGTCGGTTGGCGGAGATTTCTTGCGGAGACGCATCAGCACGACGTTGACCGCCAGCCGGTGCAGCCACGTAGAAAAGGCCGATTCGCCGCGGAAGGTGTGAATCTTGCGGAGCAAAAGCAAAAAGGCTTCTTGCGTGAGATCTTCCGCTTCGACCGTGTTGCCTACCATGCGCAGGCATACGGCGTAGACACGCCTGCTATGCAACCGGTAGAGGAATTCGAACACGGTGCGATCGCCGTTGCGTGCTCGGCGGATGGCCTCCGCTTCGGTCAGCGCATCGCTGGTGATGGGAGAGACTGCCGGCGCAGCCTTCTTGGGGATGCATTGAGTGCTGGAATGTGCACCCCAGTTTAGGCTACGCCGCTTCTCTATGGTGGGCCGTGCCAGGGATCCAACCACTAGCTTTCTGCCCCCGGCGTTTGCGGTGACTTGCATGACTTCTTTCCTTAGCGACCCGCAGAGTAGACAGCGATGGAAGTTCTGTTTTCGCTGACTTTCGTCGCAGGCGTGGTCTGTGAGGCTGTCTTTTGATGGGCTTCATTGTGTCCCGCGTGCTTTTGTGCGGGCGCGGCGTAGATAATGGTCAGTCCTAGCTCCGGCGCATCGAATGTCTGGACGGTCTGCACATCGCCGATTTCCACCAAGTTCAATTGTGCGTGTGCTGCAACGCCTTTGTCGTCGGTTGCAGAAGCCTCAATGATGGCGTTAACTTTTTCTCCCCGGATGTAGAGTCTGTAGTCAGAGCTTATGGATGCCATTGTAAAAGTGTAATCGCCGGCCGGCAGCGTGGCGCTTCCCCAGTGAGTTTCAAATGGGAGCGTGAACTTGCCCTGGTATGCAGTCTGCGCGTTGCCGCTGGTCGCCAATGCGCCCAGCGCAAGAGCAGCCACGCCTACCTTCGTGAAAAGTTTCAAATGTCGAGCCCAAATCATTTCAAATCTCCTTATTCGATGCGATTTTGAATTGCGAGACATTTCAGTGTCTTCAATGTGCAAGACCACACATGTGCTTGGATAATTCCCCGATTCAGGGATGTTTCGGAGGCGGGAATAAAATTGTGAGTATTACGGTCGCAGAGTTATGACGATTTTTCTCAGCGGATCCGCGCGGAAAAATTACGGATGAATTGTATCGATGAGCCGATTCAATGCATCCAACGTTTCGCCTGGCTTCGCGCGGACCGATGAGTAAATGCGCTCAAGGTTTGGCCAGCGGCTCCGCAACAAGGACTCCAGACTTGGAAGGCTCGCGCTTTCCCTCGTGCAGGCATGCGTTCACAGCTGTTATGCGCCGTGAACTTGGCACAGTATCTCCGCGCATGGGACCTGTCAGAATCTGACGCAGTTGGCCCCGCGCCCGCGATAAGCTCGACATTACGGTACCTGCGGGCATGCCGGTGATATCCGAGATCTCTTTGTAAGACATCCCCTCGAGTTCGCGAAGAATCAGGACTTCCCGATAATTCGGCTGGAGCTTCTCCAGTGCTTTTCGCACCAGAGTGCTGCTGTCGTTTTGGAGCATGGCTTCTTCTGGATTGGGAGCTGAAGAATCAGGACGAAAAAGGTTTTCGTCAAATTCCGCGGCGTCTTGCAGTGGCCGGTTTGCGTGCAACCAGGTGTAGCAGGTGTTGCGGACAATTTTCAGGAGCCAGGCGCGCGCGTCGCCGCCGCGGAAGCCGGGGAAGAATCGGAAAGCGCGCATGTATGCTTCCTGGGCGACGTCCTTGGCGTCCTGCTCGTTGCGCATCAGCCAGCGCGCGAGGTTGTAGGCGGCGTCAAGATGCGGTAGGACAGCCTGCTCAAAATTCGGAACATCGTTCTGTTCGAACATCGAACCCTCCCTGCGACCGTGCGGCCTCCCACGCGTGAGCTTGAGGGCCTCACTATGGGTTGCTCATGAAAGCGGTGCAATGGACGGGCAGTGCTTTCCTGCTGGAATGGGGGTCCCTTGGTAACCGTAAGTAGATACAAGACTTAGAGGAAAGTATCCCCGCCTGGAGTTCTGGTAAAGTCTAAACGGTGGTACACTCCCTCTTGCTGAAGTTTCCCTCGCCATGCAAGAAAACCATCAGGGTAGCGGGCAACTGCGTTTTGGGGTTTTCGAGCTGGATCTTCGCTCCGGCGAATTGCGCAAGCACGGCCTTCGGGTGCGGCTTCAGGAACAGCCCTTCCAACTCCTGGCGATGCTGCTGGAGCACGCCGGCGAGGTGGTAACTCGCGAGGAACTTCAGAAAAAACTCTGGCCCGCGGACACCTTCGTGGATTTCGACCACGGGCTCAACAAAGCGATCAGCAAAATCCGAGAGGCCCTCAGCGATTCCGCAGAAAGTCCGCGCTTTGTGGAAACTGTTGCGCGTCGCGGTTACCGATTTCTCGCAGAGGTCAAGGTTGCCGATGCGTTCCCTGCTCGCAGCCCGGAACTCGCAACTCAGATTCATCTCGAGCCAGGATCTGTTGATCGCAGGGATGTCGCTGGAAAATCCGCAGAACCCAAACAACTACTGCCGTCACTCGCGTGGAAAATTTCCGCGTTCGTATTGCTTCTTCTGACGGCGTCACTCGCCGCCTGGAAACTGCATGGCTGGAACCGCCCGTCCACTGTCATCCGCTCCTTGGCGGTCCTTCCGCTCGAAAGCCTTTCGAACGATGCCTCTCAGGACTATTTCGCTGATGGAATGACCGATGAGTTGATTTCGGACCTCGGACAGATCAGTGCGTTGCGTGTGATCTCGCGTACCTCCGTGATGGCCTACAAGCGCGCGCGCAAGCCTCTGCCGCAGATCGCGCGTGAGTTGAACGTGGACGCCGTGATCGAAGGCACCGTGCTCCGCTCCGGCGACCAGGTCCGCATCACAGCGCAGTTGATCGAGGCCTCGTCGGACAAGCACCTATGGTCCCAGAGCTATGAGGGTGAATTGCGGGATACCTTGGCGCTGCAGAACCAGGTGGCTAGAGCCATTGCGGATCAAATTCGGATCAATTTGAATCCACAGGAACAGGCTGAGCTGAAGAACGTAAAGGTAGTCGAGCCGCAAGCTTACGAGTCCTATCTCAAAGGGCGCTATTTCTGGAATAAGCGCACGGCGGACGGTTTAAAAGTTGCCCTTGCTTATTTCAATCAGGCCATCGAGGAGGACCCGAAATACGCTCAAGCTTATTCTGGCTTAACCGACACGTATGCTTTGTTGGGAGACTGGCAGTATGCGGTGATGACCCCCAAAGAGGCTTTCCCAAAAGCAAAGGCCGCGGCGATCAAAGCCCTGGAACTGAACAGCGCGCTCGGCGAAGCCCACAACTCTCTTGCATTCTGCCTGGATGGTTTCGACTGGGATTTTGACTCTGCCGGCAAAGAATTCCGGCGAGCCATTGAATTGAACCCAGGCTACGCAACCGCTCACCATTGGTATGCTTGGCATTTGAGTCTGCTTGGCCGGTATGACGAAGCGATCACGGAAATGAGAAAGGCGGAGAGTCTGGATCCGCTATCTCTCATCATCAACGCCGATTTGGCGGAGATTCTTGTCCTGGCGCATTCTTATGATGAATCAATACGACAGAGCCGCAAGACCATTGAAATGGATCCCAATTTTGCTCTCGCTCATAATCAACTTGGCCAGGCTTATCTCCAAAAACAGATGCACGACGACGCGGTCGCGGAGCTGGAAAAAGCCGTCCAGCTTTCCGGGGGTAGCCCGACAATCATAGCTAATCTTGCTCGCGCGTACGCCGCATCCGGCAAGAAAAGCGAAACGATAAAACTATTGAGTGATTTAAAAAAGCGATCGAACTCTATTTACTCGCATGGTTCGGAGATCGCCGTGATCTATGCAGCTCTCGGCGATACGGATCAAGCCATGAATTGGCTCGAAAAAAGTTACCAAGAGCGCTTTAACCCTGGGGTTCTCTTGCGGCCGGGCTTCGATTCTCTCCGCTCAGATCCGCGCTTTCAAGACCTTGTACGCCGTATTGGCTTGCCTCGTTGAACCAGGGAATTTGATACCGAGAGAGAGGAAGATCAAGCGAGCCAATTACCCATTGCTCCACGGCCACACGGGCCCATTGCCCTTTCTTAGAACTCGTGTGCTACCGCTAGTCCACAACAAGTTGGCCCTTCATCCCTCTATGGCCCACACCGCAAATATGGCAGCACCTAAACGTGTATGTGCCTGACGCTTGGGCCAAGAATTCAATCGTGACCGTTTCACCTTTTTTGAGCTGCCAACAGTCTTGTGGAGAGGTGAAAATCAGCCCAGCGGTGTCATTTGTTACCGAGCCATCTGGAACAGCGGCGATCTTGAAACCATGATCATGATCGGTGGCCGTGATCTTGAGTTGAACTTTGGTTCCACGCTTTACGTGAATAGGCGAGGGCGAGTATTCGTATTTTTTCGCCGAAATCTCGATGACCTGGGCATCCTGACTTTGCGCCGGAGCCGGCTGGGCCAGCGAGAGAAATTCGGCGAATACCAGGAGAGACGCGGGGAGAATAGACAATGTAAAACTCTTCGTAATCTTTCTCATGGATCCTCTTGGTGGTGCGACACTTTGAATATTTGTATTCACGCAGACAAATGTACGCCTTGAATTCAACGTGCAAAAATGCGGCCTAAACCCTGTAACTTAAACCTGGGCCAGGATGGACACGCTGAGGTCAAGACCATTCTCTTTTCCGGCTCGCGACTCCTTCAGTTTTAACGTCAGAGATGTCAGCAACCGAGTTTAGGTGCATTTTGTAGCTGCGTCATACGAACCACGAGCATCAAAATCCGAACACTCTAACTACAATGACTGGACTTCCTTTTCGTTTATTCCCCCTGCGCAGGAGGTACAGAGACCTGGCAACGACTCGATGATTTAAATTATTTATCAGTTTCAAGAATCAGATAACGGAGAGTTCCTAACCGTTCTACTTGCAACACAATTGTGTCCGCGTCTTTGAGTTCGTCCAGCGCTGAGCGCAGCGAACCGACGCTGTCGACAACTGTTCCATTCACGGAATAGATCACGTCTCCCGGAAGCGGTCCTTCACCGATGTAAGCTCCTTCGGATTCTTTCCCGGCAACGACAACTCCAAACCGGTTGCGCAGCGGGGGAAGCATTGATAGCAGTTTGTCATCGAGGGTGAGAACCAGGGTCCCCAGTTGCGGAATCTTGGTCTGTTGTTTTGCAACCAGATCGGCGAGATGTCCCTGCAGGTTCTGATTTTCAGTCACAGGCACTTCACAGAAGATCGTCTGTTTCCCCCGCTGAATTTCGAGTTTCGCGCGCTCACCGACAGCAAAAGAATACAAGCTTAGTGCAAATTGACGAATATTTTGAACCCGTTTGTCGTTCACACTTAGTACGATATCGCCTGGCATCAAACCGGCGCGATCGGCTGGACCCTCTGGCAACACATCTTCAATGAGGACACCTTCTTCTCGATCCAGGCCCAGTCCCGACGCCAATGCGGGCGTGATGTTGCGCGCGAGCAAACCGATCTGATGATGGTGCACATGGCCTTCGTTCCGTACCTGGTTATAAACGCTCCGCACTACATTGCTGGGAATAGCCAGGCCGATCCCCTCATTGCCACCCGACTGCGTGAGAATGAGCGTATTAATGCCGACGACGCGCCCGCTGGTATCTACCAATGGGCCTCCACTATTGCCCGGATTAATGGCCGCATCTGTCTGTACGTATATCGTCGGGCTGTCCGGATCCAGTTGCCTCGCAACCGAGCTCACAACCCCCATACTTACAGAATTATCGAGGCCCAGTGGGCTGCCAAAGGCCAACACTAATTGCCCTTGCTTTAGATCGCTCGAATCAGACAATTCCAGTGCGGGCAAGCCGGTTGCTTCGATTTTGAGTAACGCGAGATCCGTATCCCGATCAGCAACTACCAGTTTGGCCTCGAAGAGAGCGTGGCGTGATGCTCCACTGTGCGCCGCTGACGAAGCGGCCTCTTGGGTGAGCCGAACCCGAATTCGGCGGCCGCCTTGCACGACATGGGCGTTTGTTACGATCCACCCATCAGAGGCAATAATGATGCCCGATCCCGAAATCGAACTGCGCGACGACACATCTGTGTTTCTGTGCTCGCGGTCACTATCGAGACTGTAGCCAGTAGCGAAGATCTGCACGACACCTGGACTCACCCGTTTCGACAGCAGCTCCATGGATGCGCTTATCTGCTGAAGCGGATCAACACTACTGTCCACAATTGGGCGCTTGGTCTGGGCAGAGATTAACGCTTGGCTGGATTGCTCGTTCGTTGCTATCGATGACGGCGTTATAAGGAGACTTAGGCTAAATACCACTGAGCTAATCCGACCGGCCTTTTTACGGGTTCCTCGGCGAAAGTCTTTCATAAAAGAACTCTTGGTCCCGTAACCCTCCCAGGCCCGTTCCCGACCATTTATAACCCTTGACGTTGGCACCTTTTTGTCTGACTACTCCGTGAAAAGCCGCTGGAGCTGTTGAAGGTCGGAGTTCGAAGCTTCGGAAACGGCGCAGAACTCCATCTTGCCCTTTCGCCAATCGATCCATTGATAGCCTTGCCGCGAGCCTGCGCGGGGAGAAGTATCCTGTTCACGTGTGGGCCACATGAAAACATTGACGGGATGTTCTCGCTGGGAATAAACCAGCGCAACCACAGGGCGGCCTTCGACCATATCCACGCGTCCGCCTTGCAATGGGAAGCCCTCGCTCGCAAAGCCGCGTATAGGAAAAGCAAACTTAACTTTGCCGTTAAACCACGCTTTCACGGCATGCTCATCGCTGGAAGCGATGCCGGTCATGTGGCCCGGCTGCAGTGAGCGCACGTGGGCATCGACAATTTCGGCAGCGACTTCGGCTTGATAGTCGTCGGTGCGCAGCATCGGACTCACTCTCCATCCTGCGATTGCGAGGAGAAGGAGCGCGGCCGCCGCGGCCAGCCAGCGCCAAAGGAGCGGCTGGCGCACGGCAGCCGTGGGCACCACGGGGCGAAGATCGGCGCGAATCTTTATCCTGAGCGCGGCCGGCGCGGCTTCATAGAGTTGCGCGAGCTGCAATTGCCCGCTTAGCATGTCCAGGTCCACGAGCTCAACGGCGCAGTGGACGCAATGTTGGAGGTGGCGCTCGAATTCGGCAGCGCTAGGAGCACCAAGCTCACCGTCGAAATAGCCCTGAAGGTGGGAGTCGGCAAAGTCACACTTCACGGACAGCCTCCTTGTGGGAGGAGTTTGCCAGCGCGGAATGCAACTCGCGGCGGGCTCGGGAGAGCGAAGACATGACGGTACCAATGGGAATCGACGTGATGGCAGCGATCTCCTTATAGGAACAGCCTTCGAGCTCCCGGAGCACAAGAACTTCGCGGTGACGAGGTGGCAGGGTCTCGAGAGCACGGCCAAGGCGCTCCCGGCCCTCATCGGCGATTGCGATGGATTCGGGAGTGGCAACGGCTTGCGGGTGAAGCTCTTCGTGGAATTCGACCATCAGTTCCCTCGGGCGATTTTTTTCCAGCCAGGAGTAACACGTATTGCGCACGATCTGCAGCAGCCAGGCGCGCGCATCTCCACCGTGAAAGCCGCGGAAGAAACGGCACGCGCGAAGTAAAGCTTCCTGAGAGACATCTTCGGCATCTTCGCGGCTGCGCAACAACCAGCGCGCGAGGTTGAAAGCATTGTCGACATGGGGCAGCACAAGCTGTTCGAAGCGCAGCCAGTCTTCGGGATCCAAATCGTTCAAAGGCTTCCCCCGATCAGTGAAGCTTCTTATGTGAGAACCGGATGAACGGCGGTTTTATTCTCGACACTGGCTCTGTTGTGACAATCATGCAAAGAGAGACATGAACCCCGATATATCTGGAATAAGACGGGCGCTACCTCAGTCTGGATGAACGCAAGCACGTTCACTGGCGGCGCGGGCGACCCCCATACATCGCGCGCCGCCAGTCCCAATGGCACGCGCTGATCGTAAAGAAGAGCAAAGGTCACAGGGCTAGAAGCGTCCGGAACTTACGTTTGCGCTAAAGGTCCGGGGACGAATGCGAGCAGCGGCCAATCCAGCAAACGATGCCGCTGAAACTGCAAAATCGTAAAGGGCTTCTGAAGAAAGAGCCCTGGAAGGAATCGACGGCTAACCTTTGATTGGCGGCGCGGACAACAACTCCGCCGCAGTCTCTTACGGAGGGGGATGAGGACTCTTTGCCCGAAGCAGCCCTCGTGGATCAAGTCCCCGTCCGCTGGTCTTGCTGCGGTGAAGCCACTGCCGGGCCTGTTCCTCCTCAGCAGCAGTCGGGAAGGTCAGTAGTCTCCCACGAAATGGCATTCGACCGTCCATGTGGTGCCGCACACGATTCTTCCTTGGCGACCAGACACTCGGGAGCACTAGACCGCATGGAGATGATGTTGTGAAAGTAGGCTTCTTAGGAACGGCGGCACCTGCCTACGCGGATCTGGTATTGCTCCTTGAGGTTGCGATGGGGGTGGGGCTGCTCATCGGCGCGCTGCTTGCCCGGTTACGGCGTTTTCGGGGGCATGCCTGGTGCCAGTCTGTAATCGTACTTCTCAACCTTGGCGTAATCGTTTTCATAATGATTCCTTCCTTCCATGTTCACGTAAGACCGAAGATACCGCTCAAGCTTGGCAAGGCCTACTACGCACTGGCGACGGCGCACGCCGCGCTCGGAAGCGTTACCGAAATCGCGGGGTTGTACATTTTACTGGCAGCGGGCACAAGCGTCTTGCCGGAGAAATTCCGGATCACTAAATACAAAGCCTGGATGCGAACTGTACTTGCGCTCTGGTGGCTCGTGCTTTTGTTGGGATTCGCAACCTACGGCCGCTGGTACGTCCCGCATTTGTTTCGGAAATGAAATCGAGGAGGCTTGAGAAAAAGAGGCCTTCCGTGCCGAATAGACAATTCTTGAGTATTCCGTTCCGCAGCGAATTGGTTCACTACACCATGTGAGCTCCCACTACGATGAGGATTCGGGGATAGTTTCCGTATGGCCGATAATTCGGGAGTTGGTGGCGATAACCACGTTTACTAGGACCTATTCTATTGTCCTTTTTGCAAACCCTCGATCAGCGCAGTGGCGGGCCACTGAATTGTGGGTAGGGGGGAAGTCCGAGTTGTGTCGAGCCGGTCCGTTTGCTAGTTTGGCGTAGATGCCGCCGCCTGTTCCCGAACCCCTCAGCAGGACCATTGAGACTATTTACCGGTCGGAATCGGGCCGGGTTCTGGCGACGCTCGTGCGCCTGCTCGGAGATCTGGATCTCGCCGAAGAGGCCATGCATGAGGCGTTCGCCGCCGCTCTGGAGTCCTGGCCTCAGACTGGCATTCCAGACAAGCCGCGCCCTTGGCTGATTTCAACGGCACGCTTCAAGGCCATAGATAGGATACGCCGGCGCGCACGCTTCGACGGCGAAGCGCAGCGCGATTTTGCGCTCTATACCGAAGCGCGCAGCAACGAAGCTGCGGTGCTTGATGAAAAGGTCGATGACGAGGAGATCGAAGATGATCGCCTCCGTCTCATCTTCACCTGCTGCCACCCCGCTCTGCCTCCGGAAGGGCAGGTTGCGCTCACCCTGCGCGAAATCTGCGGCTTGACCACGGAGGAGATTGCCCGCGCATTTCTCGTTACGCCGGCAACGCTCGCGCAACGCGTCGTCCGCGCGAAGGCTGTCATTCGCGAAAAGGCAATTCCCTACCAGGTGCCAGCCTCGCAGGAATTGCCGGCCCGGTTAGGAGCCGTCCTCCTGGTCGTATATCTGATCTTCAACGAGGGGTACTCGGCTGAAACGACAGGTGCCGAACTTAGCCGTGAGGCGATCCGTTTGGGCAGACTTCTGCTCGGCCTGCTTCCGGAACCCGAGGTGATGGGCCTGTTGGGGCTCATGCTGCTGCATGAATCGCGCCGCGCTGCCAGAACCTCGGGCGACGGGAACTTGATTCTGCTGGAGCAGCAGGATCGGTCGCTGTGGAACAAGGACCAGATCGCCGAAGGTATCTCACTCACCGAGCGTGCTCTTGCTTCGCACCGCTTCGGTGCCTACACCCTGCAGGCGGCCATTGCGGCCGTTCACGCCGAGAGCTCCTCCGTGGCATCCACGGACTGGCGCCAGATTACGCTGCTCTACGAGCGCTTGCTTCAGATCCAGGGGTCCCCGGTTGTCGAACTAAACCGCGCCGTGGCCATTGCCATGTGCGAAGGTCTGGAGCAGGGCCTTGCTCTTATCGAGGACTTGCTGGCGCGCGAGCAGCTCTCCCACTATCACCTCGCGCACTCTGCCCGTGCCGATCTCTGCCGCAGATTAGGGCGAATCCCGGAGGCCCGTGCTTCCTACGAGAAGGCACTTGCCCTGGCGTCACAGGAGCCGGACCGCCGTTTTCTTGCCCGCCGCCTCGCGGAGTTGAAATAAAGTGGAAACCGGGGGAAACTCCCGTCTGTACACAATTTTCCCAATTTCCCCAATTTTGCTTCATAAAGTGTAGTGGCCTGATTCGACAATCTGGTTAACAAGGCTAAAGTTCAGGTCTTAGGGTCAGATTGCCCAAACGCTGCCCTCACGCGCAGCTTGAATAAATACCTGAGCACCCACACGCCAAGAACCGGCTCAAGCAGGACAAGTGCCGCGCTAGGTAAGCGGATGCTTCGGATGTCATATAGGCGAGCAATACCGTCAAGCAGTCCATATCCGAGTAACACAATCAGCGACCAACGGGACCAATTCTTCACCCTCAGCAAGCCAATTCCTATTACGAGAAGGAGAGAACCCCACAGCAAGCCCATGACGATTCCCAGCACGAGGGGAATAGCACCGAATGGGACGAAGAAGAGAAGGATATTCCGAGTGACAATGAGCCAAACCAGTCCCGCGAGTACAAACATCGGTCCGCCACAGATACAGACGGCGGCAAGAATGGTCACGCCCAGGGGACGTTCTTTTCGCGGTCCCGGCATGGAGACCCCAATTCTGAGCAGTTTAACGGAGAGTTGACGAAAAATCCTCTGCGCGTTACGAAAGCGTGCCTGATTAGAAAATCGGAAAAAGCCCTCGGAGCAGCGCAATGAAGCGACGTAACCCTGCAGTGGGGGAAAATGGGGGACAGCAAATAGGGGACCGACGGAACGTCCCAATCGTCACCCCAAAATAGTTCGGCTCTGCTGTCGATTTTTTGCCCGCGCGACGACTATAGAATGAAGATGCAGTGCGCAAAGCAGTGCTGCTTGCCCGAAGACCGCTAAAGGAGAAGAAAATGCCGCAATACTTGGTTGCTGGTTATATGCCCGACGACTTTGACCCGTCCAGCGTCACCGAAGCGACGGCCCGCGCGATCCACGCGTTCAACAAAGAGATGGAGGACGCCGGCGTCTTGAAACTCGCTTGCGGACTGGGGGCTGCGAAGTCGCTGCGACCGCAGACCGATGGCAGAGTCCTCGTCACTGACGGGCCGTACTTGGAGACCAAGGAACACATCGGCGGACTTTATATGTTGGAATGCGCTGACATGGACGCGGCGGTGGCCTGGGCGCGCAAAGGCGTCGCCGCCACCCGAGGGCAGGTCGAGGTGCGAGAGATCTTCTTCGTGCCGTCAGCCGACTAGCAACTGAACGGCTTACACGACCATGCTGCTGGCCTGAAGAATTTTATAGGAGAACTCATGACGCAATACTTGGTTGCGATTCATCTGCCAGACGACTTTACCCCGTCTAGCGTGGACAAAGCGATGGAACGCGAAATCGACGTGCTCAACGAGGAGATGGAGGCTAAGCGCGCGAGGCTCTTCGCTGGCGGGCTGCGCCCGGCGAGGGAGGCGAAGTCGCTGCGAGCGCAGCCCGATGGCAAGGTGCTGATGACCGACGGGCCGTTCCTGGAGACCAAGGAGCACGTGGGCGGTTTTTGGATACTGGAAGCCGCTGACATGGACGAAGCACTGGCGTGGGGACGCAAGGCCGTCGTCGCGTGCCGGGCGCCGGTTGAGGTGCGCGCTCTTTTTCCTAGTGACCTTACTGCGCTGCTGGCCCGAAGGCCGTTAAAGGAAGGAATGACGCAGTATCTGGCCGCGGGTCACCTGCCGGAGAACTTTGACCCATCTAGCGTGACCGAAGCGATGATGCGCGATATGGAAGCGCTCAACCAGGAGATGGAAGCTAAAGGCGTCACGATCTTGGCGGCCGGGTTGCACCCGGCGAGCGACGCGAAGTCGCTGCGAGCACAGCCTAGCGGCAAGGTGCTCATCACGGACGGGCCATATCTGGAAACCAAGGAGCACGTAGGCGGTCTTTCGATACTGCTAGCCGCTGGCATGGACGAGGCACTGGCGTGGGCACGTAAGGGCGCCGTCGCCGGCCAGGGGTCGTGCGAGGTGCGCGCGTTTTTCCGGTCGAACACCCCGTCGGAATAGTGTTTACCGCGCCTGCCGCAGGCGAGCAAAAAACCATATTCAAGGAGACCGCATGAGAAAGATCAAGATCCTCGAACATATCTCGCTGGACGGTGTGATTCAGGCTCCCGGTGGGCCGCAGGAAGATACCAGTGGTGGCTTCGCGTACGGAGGATGGTCGGCACCGCATGGTGGTCCCGAAGGGGGAGCAGCCATCATGGCGGCTCACGCCGACGACTTCGATCTGCTGCTGGGCCGTCGAACCTACGATATTTTCAGCAGCTTTTGGCCTAAAGCCGAGAAAAGCCCTATGGCGGACGCTCTGAACGCGGCGACAAAATACGTCGCGACCCACAGGCCGGACAGTCTTGCATGGGGACCTGTCGAGAGCATTGGGTCGGATATCGTCGCCGGTGTTCGCCGCATCAAGGCGATGGACGGACCGCACCTGATCGTCTGGGGTAGCTCAACGCTGACGCCGGTGCTGCTCGGACACGAGCTTGCCGATGAGATCTTGCTGCTCGTGTTTCCGGTTCTGCTGGGCACAGGCAAACGGATATTCGCGGATGGCACGCCGCCACGCGAGTTCAAGCTCGTCAGCTCGAAGGCTGTCGCTTCGGGCGTGATCATTAGCACCTACAAGCCGAACGGGCCTTTGCGCACCGGCACCATGGGCGCATAGGCGTAAGCCGACGTCAGAGAGCATGGGAAAAAGAGAGGACTCAAATGAGAAAGCTAATCTTCGCAATCAACACTACCCTGGATGGCTGCGTCGACCACACCAAACAATTTGTCGATGAAGAAGCACTTGCATACAATGCGCAGCTCTTGCGAGATGCTGACCTGCTCGTCTTTGGGCGTAAAACCTATCAATTGATGGTTCCCTATTGGCCTGAAGTCCTCAAAAACCCGTCCGAGACAAAAGCAGATCACGAATTTGCTCGAGCATTCGACTCCACTAAGAAACTTGTTTTTTCACGATCATTAAACAGCACTGAAGACAAAAAAACGAGAATCGTTGGCACGAACCTTCGCGACGAAATACTTAAATTGAAACAAGAAAAAGGCAAAAATATTTTAGTCGGTGGCGTAGATATTCCTTCACAGCTCATGGAGCTTGGCCTGATTGACGAATATCGTTTTGTCGTTGGGCCAGCCCTTGCAGGAGAAGGCAGGCGATTGTTGGAAGGTGTCAGCCTGCCGGAGAGATTGCAGTTAAAACTTGTTGATTCGAAGTTCTTTAAATCGGGATGCGTTGCGCTTCATTACTCGAAACAGTGACCGAAAAATCCGCGGCATCTGTGCTGCTGGCTATCCACCACTAGGAGAAGAACCATGAAATACATCTGTTTGGGCTACTACGACAAAAGCAAACACGACGCCATGACCGAGGCCGAGAAAGACGCGATGTTCGACGCCTGCTTTACCTACGACGATCATCTTCGCGCCAACGGCCACTGGGCCATTGGCGAAGCCCTCCAGCCCGCCGAAACTGCCCTGACCGTCTATTGGAAAAACGGCAAGGTCGCCACGACAGACGGTCCCTACGTCGAAACCAAGGAACAGCTTGGCGGCATCGGCATCCTCGAAGCGCACGACATGAATCACGCCCACCAGATCGTGTCTCAGCATCCTGCGCTCAAGTACGGCACCATCTTCGAGATTCGCCCAGTCGGCGACCTAAGCGAAATACGAAAAGCCAGCGAGCAGCGCCGCCAGAAAGCTGCGCGCTGAAGACGGCCTGACAGAAAAAGGATGGGTTTCGTGGCCTCGATTGTCTTTCGCTGCGTTGCGCGGCCTTTGGTCACAATTGGGTCACAGTCGACCCGTTTTAACCTCTCGCGCACATGGCTGTGACACGCTCACCTTATATTTCCAACGAAACGCCCAAGTTAGGCTGATTTTTCTTGTCTCGGCCGCCTAGTCACAGCGACACACTCTCACTGCCCCAGGCAACCTCACGAGAGGCTCAGCAAGTAGAAAAATGAAGAAACTGCTGTCGCTAGACAGGCGGAAGGTCTTGGTCCGGAGATCACCAGTGCCGTGGTGACCTTGACCTGTCCAGCGGATGGTGTCTAGTGCCTCAGTAAGTTCCTCGTGCTAGCATTTTTCTTCGCGAGGGAATTGCTTTATTGTCGCATCAACGCTTTTATGCGTTGGCTTGAGGGGGAGAGCTTCACAATGGGCAATGAGGATGTGCAAAAGACACTCGAAGAGTTGTCACGAAACCTTCAGGAAAGTAAGGCCAGGCTGGAAGAAGCTCAACGCGTGGCCCACCTTGGCCATTGGGAATGGGATCTCGAGACCGACGCTATCGTCTGGTCGGACGAAACCTATCGTATCTTTGGCCTGAGCCCGCAAGAACGTCCCATGGACCTAGCGACGGTACAGTCGTTGGTCCACCCTGAGGACCGCGAGGCCCTATATGGGGGAGTTGATGAGGACCTTGTTGCAGGAATTCGCCCCGACGCTGAATTTCGAATCGTTCGTCCTAACGGAGAGGTGCGCACGGTCCACGCTTTAACGTCAAGGCGGTGGAGTTTCGTGCCGGGTGATGCGAAGCGCGACTCGGCGGGACGGCCCTACAAACTGTTTGGCACGGTGCAGGACATCACTGAGCGCAAACGGGCAGAGGAAGCCTTGCAGTTGACGCAAGCTCATTTTCGAGAAGGACAGCGTCTAGCTCGCATGGGAAGTTGGACATCCGATGGAACGAAGTGCCAGTGGTCCGATGAACTGTTCCCAATTTACGGTCTTGACCCGAGAAAAGGCGTACCTAGCACTGAGGAATTTTTGACGATCATCCACCCGCAAGACCGACCGTCAATGGCGGAAGCGATCCGGTTGATGCTGGAAGAGGAACGCGGGTGCGATGTCACAACACGCGTAATTCGTCCCGACGGCCAGATGCGGTACGTTCGCTGCGTGGGCATACGGATTGTCGAACAGGGAATCTTCAAAGGTTTTCTCGGTACCGGTATGGATGTAACCGAGCAAGAGATACTGACCCAGGAATTGCGGAGAGAGCGGGCGTACCTCACCGAGGCGCAAAGCCTGGCCCATCTCGGTAGCTGGGCGTGCAATCTGGTGACACAGAAGATATTTCATTCATCGGATGAAAACGCTCGTCTCTATGGCTTCGATCCCAGGGAAGGTGCGATACCATTCGACCGTTTTTACAACACCATTCTTACGGAAGACGAAGCGGCCTTGAGACCAAAACTTGAGAATGCGATCCGCACGGGAGCGGACTACGACGTGGAGTTTCGGATTCAGCGTACCGACGGGGCCATCCGATTCATGCGTGGCATAGGACATCACAATCCTTCTCAAGAAGTCGGCGAGTATCTCGGTATCACCATAGATATAACCGAACGAAAGCGCGCCGAAGAGGGGCGCGAAAAGCTGCGGCAGTTAGAGGCTGATCTCGCACACATGAATCGTGTCAATATGATGGGGGAACTCGCCGCCGCGCTGGCGCACGAGATAAAGCAGCCCATTACGGCGGCAGTAACCAACGCCGGCGCTTGCCTGCGATTTCTCGAGATGGAGCGTCCCGATATTTTAGAGGCCCGCGAAGCTGCTTCTGGAACGATCGGATGTGGCACGCGCGCGGCAGAAATCATCGACCGGGTCCGCGCGCTCTTCAAAAAGACTGCCCCGCAGCGGGAACCGGTTAACATAAACGAACTCATTCGTGAAATCGCTCTTCTGCTCCAGAACGAGATCAGGCGGCATTCGGTGGTCGTCCATCTCGGACTTGCAGAAAACCTTCCAGAAGTCATGGCAGATCGCGTGCAGTTGCAGCAGGTGTTGATGAATCTCATGCTTAATGCCATCGAGGCCATGCAGGGCGTCAGCGCCCACCTAGAGATAAACTCGCAGCAGACCGATGATGGTCAGTTGTTGATCGCCGTTAGCGACACTGGGCTTGGACTCCCCACTGAAAAGGCTGACCAGATCTTCGACGCATTCTTCACCACCAAACCGCAAGGTACTGGCATGGGCCTGGCGATTAGCCGTTCAATCGTGGAATCACATGGTGGTCGTTTGTGGGCCAGCTCCAACTCCGGACGCGGCGCGACGTTCCGATTTACACTGCCCTACGAGGAGTCTCTAAGAACATGAGCACCCAGGCAGGCGCAACAGTCTTCATTGTCGACGACGACGCGGACGTGCGGCTATCGATTCAGCGCCTGCTGAAAACGGTCGGTTTGCGCGCGGAATTGTTTGCCACCGCGCAGGATTTCTTGCGCCGGAATATCCCGGATGGCCCGAGTTGCCTGGTGTTAGATGTACGCCTTCCGGAAGTGGGCGGACTGGAGGTCCAGCATAAGCTGGCTGCGGCGGGCATCAACATCCCGATCATTTTCGTCACCGCCCATGGGGATATTCCCATGAGTGTGAAGGCCATGAAGTCGGGTGCCGTCGAGTTTTTGACGAAACCCTTCCGAGATCAGGATCTACTGGATGCGATTCAGCAGGCATTAAAACGCGACCAACTGGCGCGTCGCCACCGGAGCGAGATCGCCGAACTGCACGAAAGACATAAAAGCCTAACGGCACGCGAACGTGAGGTGATGGAACTCATGGTTTCCGGCATGCAAACAAAGCAGATCGCCTCAGCACTCGGGACCAGCGAAATAACCGCAGCCGTTCATCGCGGGAACGTGATGCGTAAGATGCACGCCAGTAGCCCCGCTGAATTGGGCAGCATGGTCGAAAGACTCAGGCTTTCCTCGAACCGCTAGCTTCTCGGTTTGCCAGATTACAGAAGGCTTTCTTGGCGTCCCCTCTTTGGCTCTTCCTTATCAGAAGATATAAGCCTCCTATTACAAATCACAATTGCACTCTCTTGGGCCGAGAGATAGCTTCGCGTCTGATATGAGCGCCATAGCGACGAAGAACTTGATCGCTGTTGTCGATGACGACGAATTGGTTCGGGGCGCGTTACAACGCCTTCTGAAAGCCTCTGGCTTGGGCGCAGTCTCATTCGGATCAGCCGACGACTTACTGAAATCCGGCCAATTACCGTATTTCGCATGTCTAATCGTGGATATACGGATGCCCGGCATGTCTGGTCTTGAACTGCAGGCCAAGCTTAAGGCAGAGCGATGCCGAATACCGATCATCTTCATTACCGCGCATGGCGACGCCAAGATGCGGACTCAAGCCATGCGTGA
>DATHPO010000163.1:0-7351 GCA_035483835.1 Terriglobales bacterium | reverse complement strand
AAGCTTCCAGACGGTCCCAGTTGCCTCGTGCTTGATGTGCGACTCCCTGGAATGAGTGGACTAGACCTCCAAAGCAAATTAAATGAGGCGGGGATCGAGATCCCCATCATTTTCATCACCGGCCATGGAGACATTCCCATGACTGTCAAAGCAATGAAGTCTGGAGCGGTGGAATTTCTGACAAAGCCATTCCGCGATCAGGATCTGATCGATGCGATTCAGCAAGCTCTGAAAAAGAGTGTCGAGACGAGACAAGAGCAGAACGAGATTGCGCAGTTGAAGGAGCGTTACGCAAAGTTGACTGCGCGTGAGCGCGAGGTCATGCGTCTCCTCGTTTCCGGTATGCTCACGAAACAGATCGCCTCGACACTGGGTACCAGCGAAATTACCGCGACGGTGCACCGCGGCCAGGTGATGCACAAGATGCAAGCGAACTCGCCCATTGAGTTGGGAAGAATGGCAGAAAGACTGAAGCTTCCGACGGCCCCCTAGTTGCTCTCACCCGTGTTTTTTTGGCGCCTGCCCCGCGGCCCTCAGATGCGATTACGAACACCGTTATAGATACCTATTACCACCCCTATCACTAACGATAATTGCGTTTTGCTCACAGCAGGTCGATCCTGTAGCTGAATGGTTCGAGGGAAGCAAAAGATGGTTGCAGTGATTGAAGACGACGAATCTTATCGAGTCGCCGTGCAGCGCTTACTGAAATCCGAAGGCTTTTCAGTGCTATCGTTCGCCTCGGCGGAGGATTTCTTAAGCTCGGGCCGGCAGCACGAAACTGGGTGTCTGATCACAGATATCCGCATGCCGGGGATGTCTGGGCTGGACCTCCAAGCGAAATTGAATGCTGATCATTATTCGATTCCAACTATTTTTATTACCGCCCATGGGGACGAAGACATGCGATTACAGGCAATGCGAGGCGGTGCAGTGAAATTTATGGTCAAGCCTTTTGATTGCGCAGCTCTACTTGAGAGCGTTCGAGTGGCCTTGGAAGGTGAGGACTGATCCAAGTCGGTTGCACGTTTTTAGCAGGAGGCAGCTGTGGGTGGGGTTGAAGGACTCCGATCTGACGGACAGGACGAGCGAGATCGACAATTTGATCATATTGTCGGCAGCAGCCCCGCCCTTGAATCAGTTCTTGTGGAAGTGCAACGAGTAGCGCCAACTGATTCCACTGTGCTGATTCAGGGAGAGACTGGAACGGGAAAGGAATTGATCGCCCATGCAATTCACAATCTGAGCCCGCGCTGCGGACGACCCTTCGTGAAGCTTAACTGTGCAGCCATACCCTTTGATCTTTTGGAAAGTGAGCTGTTTGGGCACGAGAAGGGTGCCTTTACCGGGGCTGTGGCACAAAAAATTGGTCGTTTCGAAATGGCTGACACGGGCACCCTCTTTCTTGACGAGATTGGCGACTTGCCGCTGGCCCTACAGCCGAAACTTTTGCGTGTTTTGCAGGAACAAGAGTTCGAACGCGTGGGCAGTGCCCGCACGCATCACATCAACTTTCGCCTGATTACCGCCACCCATCGCGATGTGGCACAGATGGTGGTACGGAATGAATTCCGCAGTGATCTTTACTATCGGCTCAACGTTTTCCCGGTCGTGGTTCCGCCCTTGCGCGAGCGGCGGGAAGACATACGCCAGTTGGTACTTCATTTTGCTAAGGTATTCGCCCGGCGTATGGGGAAGCAGATTGAACAGATACCCGAGAAAACGATGAATGCATTCATTGCATATAGTTGGCCTGGCAATGTGCGAGAACTCCAAAACCTCATTGAACGGGCCGTCATCCGATCAGATGGTGGGGTGCTGCCCAGTCCTTTGCCTCCATCACAGACGAATTTACTCGACAGGGTTGCCCCAGAGGGCACATTTCGGGAACACGAGGCCGACCTGATCTTACGAACATTGCAAGCCGCTGGGGGCATGATCGGAGGACCGCAAGGAGCAGCTGCTCGGTTGGGACTTAAACGTACGACATTAGTCTCCAAGATGAAGAGGCTCGGGATCTACCGGCCGCGATACCAGCGACTCATCGACGGTGACAACGACGGACATAAACTGGCCGTATGAGCACAGCACGAGCAGCTTCCAAAGAGCAAGTCGCATGGACAATGCGGATCCACGTGGGAGGCATTCCCGCCAGTACGTGACACGTCCGCCGGGGAGGGGGTTATGGCGACCTGGAACTTGCAAGCACAGATGGGAAGCTCACGTGTCCTACGCTACGGATACTCGCTGGCTTGCGTTGCAATTGCGATGGCGGTGGCACTTGTATTTCGGCACTACCGCTTCCATGAGCTGGCACCACCTTTTAACCTGGCCATCGCCGTCGTGACCTGGTATGGAGGAGTCGGGCCTTCTGTGATGGCCCTTGTACTATCCACAGCGTGCTTCGACTATTTTTTTTCCTCACCCATCCATTCGTTCGTAATCTCCAGAGGTGATCTGCCTGCTTTTTTCGCGTTCATGGTGTGGGCGGTACTTATTGCGTCGTTCGCCGGGGTTCGGCGTCGGATCGAAAACGATCTCAGTCACGCCCGCGACCACCTTCAGATTGAGCTGGAACACCGCAAGCAGCAAGAGGGCGAAATTCTCAAACTTAACCAGGAACTCATCAGCCGTGCTGCGGAACTTGAGTCCAGCAACAAGGAACTAGAGTCTTTTGCTTACTCTGTATCCCACGACCTGCGCGCCCCGCTTCGGCACGTCGTTGGGTTCTCAGAGCTGTTGCAGAAACAGGCGGCTTCTCTGGTGGATGACAAGAGTCGGCGCTACATAAAGACAATCCTCGAGTCATCGAAGAGAATGGGCAACCTGATTGACGATCTCCTATCGTTTTCCAGGATCGGGCGGGCTGAGACCAAAAAGTCGCTGGTGAACATGGAGCAACTTGTGAAGGACGTCGTCTCGGAGATCCAGCGCGAGACGAGGGATCGAGAGATTGCATGGAAAATCGATGCCCTTCCAGTTTGTTATGGAGACCGGTCCATGCTGATGGTCGTTCTTACCAACCTCATTTCCAACGCGGTCAAATTCACACGGATGCGAACCCGGGCAGAAATCGAGATCGGCTGTGCCCACCGGGACAATGATGACGTAGAGGTGTTCGTAAGGGACAACGGAGCTGGCTTTGATATGCAGTACGCAAACAAGTTGTTTGGCGTGTTTCAGCGGCTGCATCGGGCTGACGAGTTCGAAGGGACAGGAATAGGATTAGCAACCGTGCAGCGTATTATTCACCGCCACGGGGGAGAGGTTCGGGCGGAGGGAGCGGTAGACGAAGGGGCGAGCTTTTATTTTTCACTGCCTAAACAACAACATCCACAAGTGAGGGCTGCAAACACTGTATGAACACACTCGGACGCATTTTGATCGTTGAGGACGACCCACGAGACGTGGAACTTACTCTGACGGCGCTGGAGGAATATAACCTGGCCAACGCGGTAGTGGTTGCGCGAGATGGTCAAGAGGCTCTCGATTACCTCTATCGTCGCGGCCAATTTCATACTCGCTCCGATGGTAATCCCGCTGTTATGCTGCTGGATCTCAAACTACCCAAGGTCGATGGACTAGAAGTCTTGAAGCAAGTCAGATCCGACGAATACCTGAAGATGATTCCCGTGGTGGTGCTGACGTCCTCCCATGAAGAAAAAGACATGATGAGAAGCTACAAACTTGGGGTGAACGCATACGTCGTAAAGCCAGTTGACTTTCACGAGTTTGTGAATGCTGTGAAGGAACTCGGGGTTTTTTGGGCAGTTATCAACGAGCCTCCGCCCGGAAGCGTCAAGAAGGGCTGAAACTGCTATGAGCCGTCCTTTGCGTATTCTGTATTTGGAAGATGACATCTCCGATGCGGAGTTAGCGCAGGATACGCTCGAGTTGGACGGGTTTGTCTGCGATGTAACCCGCGTCGAAACGGAATCGCGCTTCCGTGCAGCGCTACAACAGGGAGGATTCGACATCATCCTGGCCGATTACGCGCTGCCCTCGTTCGACGGATTGTCGGCGTTGAAAATCACGCTGCGGCAACGGTCGGACCTACCATTCATCTTTGTCTCTGGAACTATGGGCGAGGAAGTGGCGATCGAAGCTCTGAAGATCGGGGCAACGGATTACGTCTTGAAGACGGGACTCTCGCGCCTTGCGACCTCGGTGAACCGGGCGTTGCGGGAAGCGCGGGAGAGAGCGGGACTGTGCCATGCCGAAGAGGCACTCCGCCGAAGCGAAGCCTATTTGGCGATCGCCCAAAGCCTGAGCCATACAGGTAGCTTCGGCTGGAATGTGGCTAGCGGAGAAATCTTTTGGTCGCTCGAAACCTATCGAATATTTGAAATGGATCCTGTGACGAAGCCGACGCTGGAGTTTATTCTAAAGCGCGTTCATCCTGACGATGGACTTAGCGTGAAGCAGATGCTCGCGCGAATCTCGCTCGACCAAACAGATTTTCATTTCGAGCACCGCTTGCTCATGGACGACGGCAGAGTGAAGTACCTCCGGGTGTCAGGTCGCGCCGCGCACAATTCATCCAGTGACACCGATGTCGTTGGAGCCGTAACCGACATTACTGCGGCTAAAGAGGCTGAACTCGAGCTTCGGGCACGCGAAGCGAAGATCAGGCGGCTTGTCGATGCCAACATCGTCGGTGTAGTGATATCGGAAGATCTTGCGGGCCGAGTCATCGATGCCAACGACGCCTTTCTCCAGCTAGTTCGCTACTCGCGTGATGATCTCGCGCGTGGACGTCTCAGGTGGAAGGGGCTGACACCGCCAGAGTGGCAGGCTGCGAACACACGGGCGGAGGCCCAGATCAAAGCGACCGGTACGTGCGAACTCTTCGAAAAAGAATACTTTCGTAGCGATGGAACACGTGTACCAGTGCTGGTAGCCGCCGCGGCCATCCAAGGGACAAAGACCGAGAGCGTAGCATTCGTACTCGATCTAACCGAACGCAAGCGAGCCGAAGCGGAGCGAGAGCGGCTACGCCAGCTTCAAGTCGATCTGGCCTACATGAGCCGAGTAGTCACAGTTGGCCAGTTAGCGGCTTCGCTTGCACACGAAATCAAGCAACCAATTGGGGCCGCCGTAACCAACGCCGAAGTATGCTTACGATTCCTCGCTCGCGATCAGCCCGATCTGCCGGAGGCGCAAGAAGCCGCCTTGGACATGGTCAAAGACTCTAGGCGTGCAGCCAACATCGTCGACCGCATTCTATCGATGTGTCGCAAGGGTCCTTCACAACTGGTCATAGTTGACGTAAACGAAGTCATTAGAGAGATGGTCACCATCCTGCGCAATGAGGCGAATCGTCATTCTGTTACGTTGGGCACCGATCTCGCCGAAGGCCTCCCCAAAGTTATAGCGGATCGCGTGCAGGTGCAGCAGGTATTGCTGAACCTTATGCTCAATAGCATCGAAGCAATGAAAGACACCGGCGGTGAACTGACGGTCACATCCGAGAGGACCGAAGACGGTGTGCTGCTGGTTTCCGTGAGTGACTCAGGGATCGGACTGGCACCGGAAGACGCGGATCACATTTTTGAGGCGTTCTTCACAAGAAAATCTCAGGGCACCGGCATGGGACTGCCCATTAGCCGAATGATTATTGAGTCTCATGGCGGCCGTTTGTGGGCAACTGCCAACCCGTCACGTGGCGCGACCTTTCATTTCACGCTACCGAACGCGGCGACGACACACTCATCTTCGTCGGTTGAGGCATGAATTACATGCGTTCGCACGGTTGCAGTGTGGTACCAAAAAACCTGCTGCACAGATGCAGATTGCGAGGGGCAGCGGAGTTCTCTCACCTTGAAGCTTTTGAAGGAGGAATTTCTGAGGCGATCGCTCAGGACCTCCAAATTGATGTTCGATCGGAAACTTCTGATCTGGAACCAGTTTCAGACCGGCGTGTCTGGATGGCGACGCGAAGTGTTCTCCGCGTGATTGATCCGTTGTGTCGTTCGCAGGCGGGTTTGTACCGGGGTACCTGTTACGCGCACTCTACCCGGCGTTTGGGGTACTGTTCCCCGATCAGGTGATTCGCACTGACGACTCGACCGTGTCGCCATTTCGCCATGAGAGTCGAAGAGACGATATCCAAACTCGCACCGATATCGAATCCGCCTATCGCCACCGTTTCTGAGGCGTCGAGTTGAGACCCGATGCGAGATGCGCCAGAGCGATCGACAGGACATGTGTTGCACTTATTGCGTGAAAGGTAGGGTTCACCACGGTTCTTCTCTTCGATCCAGTCATTTAGGCGAGAGCTTGCAGGTTAAGCGTTTGGCACGCGTCTTGCACACCTCTCCGGAGAACCTGTGAGCAACGCCACACATTCTCGGCCTGGAGGATCAGAGTGAAATCGAACAATCGAAACTGGTTGCTGATGCTATTCGTTTATGCGTGCGCGGTTATCCTGGTTGCAAACCATGCATTGGCAGCTAGTGCTGGCAAGGCGCGCCAACTCTCGCAGGGCGAGCGCGCGAAAGTCTCAGGATTGATTTTGTCTCGCGATGGGGACCTCATCCGCGTTCACGACAAGAAATCAGGGGAGGTCGTTGTTATACAAATTGAAGACACCACCAAGGTCGAGCGCACGAAGTACAAGTTCCCCTTTTACCGGCATGTCGACATGGACGCAACCGCGCTTCTCCCCGGTCTAAACATCGAGGCGGAGGGAGTCGGTAACTCCGCTGGACAACTCGACGCGCACAAGATCTCCTTCAGTCCAGACGACTTCGCGATCGAGGTCGCCGAAGAACAGCAGGTCGTCGCCAATAAAGCGGCGGCGCAGCGTTCAGAAGCCAGTGCGGACCTGGCCGCCAAGGACGCAACCCAGGCGCAACTATCGGCTGATCGGGCTCAGAATTCTGCTGACACCGCGCAGAACTCCGCCGAACAGGCGGGCATCACCGCGCAGACGGCTGGGGCGCTCAGTTTGGCCGATGCCGCCGCGGTTGCTGGAGTTAACCAGCGCGTTTCCGATCTCGATAACTACAAAAACGAGTTTGAGGTCGACGTTTTCTTTCCGGAAGGCTCAACTGTCCTGGGTCAGACCGCCAAGAGCGATCTGGACAATCTGGCCGATATCGCGAAATCGCTCAACGGCTACATGATCGAAATTTCAGGCTATGCCGCGCACCACAAATTCAGCACCGCGGAGGATCAGAAGCTCAGCGAGGAGCGGGCGGCTGTTGTGGCGCGATATTTTCTCGAAGTCAAAGACATCCCGATACGACGAATCTTGGTACCGGTCGGATACGGCGCTACCCATCCCGTTGCAAACAATCAGAACGCTCAGGGCCGCGATTTCAATCGTCACGTGGACGTTAAAGTTCTC
>DATHPO010000162.1:0-6051 GCA_035483835.1 Terriglobales bacterium | reverse complement strand
TGCTGGGAACCATCGCGTACATGTCTCCCGAGCAGTTGCGCGGCAAGGCGGTCGATCATCGCACTGACATCTTTAGCTTTGGCGCGATTTTTTACGAGATGCTTACCGGCAAGCGCGCCTTTGCTGGAGAGACCCAGGTCGACACCATGAGCTTGATCCTCAAAGAGGATCCTCCGGAAATGATTCGGGAAGGTCAGGACATTCCCGCCGCATTTGAGCAAGTGGTGCGCCATTGTTTGGAAAAAGAGCCGGAGAACCGCTTCCAGTCGGCGCGCGATCTCGCCTTCGCGCTGAGCACTTTGGCGGAGGTTACGACGAGCAAGCAGATCCTTCCGTTCCGCCTGGAAACTACGCGCATTCGGGCGTGGATGCTGCGCATCGCTGCAGCTTTCTTGCTGATAGCCGCTGCCATCTATCTGGGAATCCGGCTCCGGACGTTTCAGAATCCGGACTTCCGGCGCGTTACTTTTGAGCGCGGCACGGTTTACTCCGCTCGTTTTACTCCGGACGGGCGGACCGTAGTCTATGGGGCTTCTTGGAATGGGCAGCCGCTGCAGATTTATTCGACCATTCCAGATTCGTTGTTGGCTCGTCCGCTGGAATTGAGTTCAGCTTATCTTCTGGGAATTTCGCGCAGCAGCGAACTGGCGCTCACCATGCGCGGGAGGCCTGGCTCCCGCCTCGACTTCGAGGGTGGAATGCTGGCCGATGCTCCCATGCTTGGAGGTACGCCCCGCGAGATTCTGCAGGATGTAGCGTGGGCAGACTGGAGCCCGGACGGTCAGCTTGCGGTGGTGCACCATGTGAACGGACGCGATCACCTGGAATTTCCGATTGGCAAAGTTCTCTACCAAACCAGCGGTTCCATCAGCAACATCCGCTTTTCGCCGCAGGGAGACAAGATTGCTTTCCTCGATCATCCCAAGCGGTGGGATGACAGCGGTTCGGTCTGCGTCACCGATCTGAGCGGAAATAAAACCACGCTGTCGGCCGGTTGGGGGTGGGAGTACGGATTGGCGTGGTCCCCGCAGCGCAATGAAGTGTGGTTCAGCGCGGTAGAAAAGGGATCGAGCAATCGTTCCCTCTGGGCAGTGAACCTCTCTGGGCGACAGCGCAAAGTTCTCACCGTGCCCGGCGGCTTGACCATGCAAGACATCGCTCCCGACGGGCGCATTCTGGCCACCATCGACATCGAGCGGTTGGCGATGGAATGGAGCGGAAAAGAGAAACAGGTTCGGGATCTTTCATGGTTTGACTGGAGCATCGCGAAGGATATTTCGTCCGACGGCCAGTCGGTGCTATTTGAAGAAGGCGCGGAACCTGCCGGCCTGAATAACGCGGTTGCGATTCGCAAGGTTGACGGCTCGCCGCCCATCCGTTTGGGTGATGGTACGGCGGACACGCTGTCGCCGGACGGTAAATGGGCAATTTCATTCCTGCAGAGCGGACCTGCGCGGCTGAAGCTGCTTTCCGTTGGCCCGGGTCAGTCCCGTGAAATCGCTTTGCCGGAGCTGGAGCGCCTTCAAAACGGCTCTCACTTCCTGCCGGACGGGAAGCGAATCGTGATCAACGGAAATGAACCCGGACACCCAGGCCGTACCTACGTTGTCGATGTTGCCGGTGGAAAACCGGTACCTGTCACTCCCGAAGGCGTCTATGCCACGCTGCCCTCGCCCGACGGAAAATTCCTGGCGGGTGAAACTGCAGATCGCAAACTGGATCTCTTCCCACTTGATGGAGGCCCAGTGCGCCACATTCCCGACCTCGATCCTGGCTATGTGCTGGCGCATTGGTCCGCCGACAGCAAAGCGTTGTACGTCTACCGCACCGGAGAGCTGCCGCTGAAAATTCAGCGCCTGGACATTGCCACCGGAAAGACGAAACCGGTCCGCGAACTGGTCCCCCCAGATCTGGGCGGCGTGGTCTCAATCGCGCCCGTGATCACGAACGTGGACGCCTCCGAGTTTGCCTACACCTACTACCAGGCATTTTCGGTGCTGTATGTGGTTTCCGGACTGAACTGACGAGCTCTGCCGTGGACATCGCGTGACCCAGCCATCAGTTCGGCAAGGACTGCCGCAGGGCTACGAGATTTTGCGGGGCGATGTGAATGAAACCACCCCGCGGGCTGTCGATGTCGGCTATGAGAAGGAACGAGATGGATACAACCAGGGGCAGAATGAACAACAGGCCGGACTTTGCTCCAGTACGCGCTCCGTACCCGATTAACAGGTTGCAGGAGATGGCGATCGCCATCATCAAATCCCACGCGGCCGTGGGAATACGATTCCACCATGCGGCCTGCGTATATCCCTGAGAGTTCAACACGTCGTTCATCCCCGCGACCGTGAGGGCGATCACGGGCGACGGTTGCGCCAGGGATGGATCCTGCACCGCAGACCACATCTGGTTTTGTATTTGAGTCGTATCAGCATTTATCTGCTGAAGTTCGCGCTGATCGCGCGTTCGGTAAAACGCAATGCGCAGATCGAGGTACTTTCTCAGCAGGGTGCGCGCTGCCGCTGCATTCGCGGCTGGCATCAGCCCCGTCCGTACATATTCCGTGCCAATCGCATTCGCCTCCGCTTCCTCGTAAGTCTTGCGCAGATCGTAGCGGCTGGTGGCCATCGAGAAACTGAATCCGATGATGAGGCCAAGCAATGTCAAGGTAGCGGCTTGTACAATCTCGAAATCATCGCGCGATTCTTCGCTCGGGCGCCGCCACGTGTGCAAGAAGGCACCGGTCTGCGCTGCGATCCACAACCCGCACAATGAGACCAAAAAGAAAATACGTGGATGGTCGAACATTGCGTTGTTATCCTCCGTCAATACCTGGTTAGCCGGCGTCTCTTCGTGCGAGAGGTTCCATCATACTTCAGGGAGGGCCTCCTCCTTGCTACTTTGCAGAAGCGAGCGATTGCATCTCATAAAACCGCTGGAAGCAGAAAGCGAAACGAATCACACGACTAGGCAGGACAACTCATCCGAACAACGAGGCCGGTGGTGGTATTCTTCGCTGGTCTGCGGTTCCAATGGCGTTCCCGGGAGCAACGCATTCAGGTGTCCCTGCTCGACCAATCTTCGTTTCGTTTCGCAGTCGCCATCGGTATCGGTTTGTTGATTGGGAGCGAGCGCGAGCGCCGCAAAGGCAGCGGTGCGAGGCGCGGGTCGGCTGGTGTCAGGACGTTCGCACTCGCCGCCTTGGCGGGCGCTCTCAGCAGCCATCTGCAAAGCGAAATCCTGTTGGTGACTGTGGCTGCGGGGACGGTTCTGCTAGCCGCACTCGCCTACAACCGGACCGCGCTGAGAGACCCCGGCCTCACGACGGAAATTGCTGTCCTAGTGACCGTTCTGCTGGGCGCTCTAACCATGCGAGACGTTTTACTCGCTGCCAGCCTCGGCGTGATCACCACAATCCTGCTGGCATCTCGGGACTTCCTGCACGCAGCTCTGAAAAACCTGCTATCGGAACAGGAGGCGCATGATGCGCTGCTCTTCCTCGCGGTTGCACTCGTCATCCTACCCTTGGCCCCGGATCGTTCGATCGGCGCATTTGGCGCGTTCAATCCGCGCAGGATTGTGGAACTGGTAGTGCTGGTGATGGCAATGAGCTCCGCCAGCTACATCGCTCTGCGAGCCTTCGGCTCTCGGTTGGGTCTGGCCCTTGCCGGTTTTGTGAGTGGCTTTATCTCGGCTACCGCCATGATCGGCGCCATGGGCCAGCGGGCCAAACGCGATCCGGCCTTGGCGAGTGCGGCAACCTCTGCTGCCGTGCTTGCCAATGTCGCCACTGTGTTGCAGATGGCGATCGTCCTGCTGGTCACCAACGTTGGTACGTGCCGTGCGTTGGCAAAGCCGCTGTTTCTTTCCGGGATCGCAGCCGTGGCATATGCGGTGATTCTGTTAATCTGCGCTTCCAAATCACCGATTACCCACGAGCCCACGCCCGGTCGTGCATTCGACGTCAAACTCGCCATCTCCTTCGCGGCCACGATCAGCGGGATTCTCTTTCTCTGCGCCTTCCTGAACCGAACCTTTGGCAATCGCGGCCTACTTCTCGGGGCTGCCCTCTCCGGCTTCGCCGACACACACGCGACCGCGATTTCCATTGCCTCTCTCGTATCGGCCGGACGGCTGACGCCTCATGCAGCCGTTCTTCCTATCGTGGTAGGCTTTGCCGCCAACACTCTTACAAAGGCCGTGGTTGCCTTTACCGCAGGCAGTACCCGCTTCGCCCTGCAGCTTCTCCCTGGTCTCATCGCCCTGGCCGCTGCGGCTTTTCTCGGTATGCGGTGGAGCGGTCTCTAGGATACCGTCTTCTCCGTGGAAGTCATGTACTTCTTTAGGTGAGTTCTTTAAGAATGAGACAGATCGTGGGACTTAGCCAGACCATTACACTCACGACCTAACAAACGCCCAGCGATTCGAAGATGGGGTGGGGGTAATTGGGAAAGGCAATGCTCGCCTAAAGGGATAGTTCTGGGTGCGGTGGGTACCTGAAAGCCCCTGTTCGCTTTCTTGGAGCGTCATTTGGACGCATTCGGAAGCCGTTGGCTGCTAGGCGCTGGCTTTGTCGGTTAGCGGGAGCATCGGTTCGTCGTTCTTTGGGATGGTTTTGTCGGCAGCGGCCGCGTCCAGATCCAACTGCTCCTGGCCACTCAGCACGGTTACTCGGCCACGATATGTTTTCAGATGTTTCTGCGCCGTTTCAAAAGCTTCCTGGGCCTTATTCAAATTCTTGCCAACGTTCTCAAACTGGCTTTGGAAAAAGTCAAAGGACTTCTGCGCTTTGGACAATTCCAGACGACTCTTCTCGAAACGGCTAGCAACTTCGTACCACTTGTGCACCAGGGCGATGGTTTGCAAGGTCATCAGCAAAGAGTTGGGCGAAACCGGAAAGACGTGCTGGAGATTGAGCCAGTCGGCGAGCTCGCGGTTGCGGATCACTTCCATGTAAAGAGTCTCGCTGGGCAAATACATGAGGGCGATGTCGGTGGTGCCGTTTTCCGGCTGGATGTAAGTCTTGATGCGCTTCGCTTCCGCCTTCATCACTCGCACCAGCGCAACTCGCGCTTCTTCGATCTCAGCTTCGACGTTGCTTTCAAATAGCGCCAGCACCGCTTCGCGAGGAAACTTCGCGTCAATGGGCAGGCGGCGGTCGGGGAACTGAATGATGGCGTCGGCGCGCCCGCCGCCCTCAGGAAGTTGCGCTTGCATCTCGAACATGTGCGCGGGAAGAAAGTCAGCGAGCAATCGTTCCAGGCTGGCTTCGCCGAAGCGTCCGCGGAGGTGAGGCAGTTTTAAGAGGTTGTTCAAGTCATTAATCGAGTGTCCGAGCGCCCCGACTTCGCGAAGTTGTTCTTCTGCCGCTTTCAAGTGCTGCTGCACTTTTTCGAACTGAGCGAAACCTTCTTTGATGTTCTGATCGAGTTTCTGCTGGACCTGGTCGGTGATGTCGAGCAGGCGGGCATCAACCCGGTCACGAATGGAATCCAGGCTTTGCGCAGTCTTCTGGTTCAAATTATCGAACTCGGATTTAAGCTGTGCCGTGGTGAGCGCGAGCGATGAGGTCAGCTCAGTACGAGCCTGAGCCAGCCCCTCGGACTGCTCCCGGCGACCTGCCTTCATCTGTTCCTCGACGGCGGAACGAATGGCCGAGAAGCCATCGCCCAAGCGGTCGGCGACCTGCAGGCCGATGGCGCCTTTGGTCTGCTCGAGGCGCATGGCCGTATCAGCCGTGGCCGAGGCGAACTGGGCGGACAAAGTCTTCTGAAGGGACTCCGCTTGGCCTGCAAGTTGCGTTAATACTTCAAGTTGCGCGGAAGTGCCAAACCTTCGCTGGAACAGCAAAATTACCAGTATCAAAGGTACTAGCTGCAGGACGAAAAGAAGACCAAGCAGGGGCGCGAGGAAAGTCAATTCGAAGTGTCTCCCTTGTAATGGTGCCTAGCTCGATTCTAGAGCGTATGGTCACAGAAACAAAGCTGTAAAGTTGGTCCCCCAAAACGTGATCCTCCCGGGTCCCGACGTAGGTAAGGCGGAACATGTTTC
>DATHPO010000161.1:0-14172 GCA_035483835.1 Terriglobales bacterium | reverse complement strand
ATCGATTCCTGCGAGTGCTTGTAGCGCATGACTGACGTCCGGGCAATCACGCCCAGATGTGCGGGATCGAGGTTTCCCAGCTGGCTGATCATCTCCTCCGTCAGCCCGTCGCTGAAATAATCCTGCCCCGCATCGCCGGTGAAATTTTCGAACGGCAGGACCGCCAGCATGATTTTGCCGGACGGCTCAGCCGCGCCGTGCCGCCTAAGCCAGAGCCAAATGCTGGACGCCACGATCAAGGTCAGCGCGATTACCGCGGAAGCGATGACGATCGATCTCCAATTTTTGGCGCGCTGCGGCTGTGACTGCAATTGAATGTCGGCGACATCTCCCGCATCAGGAGGGGGTGCAGGCGTTTCTATCTCTGGCCCCTGCATGGCTGCTTCTTTAACTGGAACCAGAAACCGGTAGCCTTGGCCTTGCACCGTGAGGATATAGCGCCGTTCGCTGGTTTCCTCCAATGCCTTCCGCACCATGAAAATGGTCTGCGTCAGGTTTGACTCTTCGACGAAGCTATCCGGCCAGACCGTTTTCATCAAATCGTCCTTGGTCACAGTCTTTCCGGCGCTTTGGATCAACTGGAGCAGTAGATCGAAAGCCTTCGGGGTCAGCGCAACCAACTCTTGCCCTCGCTGCAGAGTTCTTCTCTGCGCGTCCAGACGGAACTCCCCGAACTCGTACAAGCCATTGACTAGGCTGGGCATAACTCGACTTTAAGAAGTTTTGAGAAACTTTGAGAGGCCTTTTTAGGACTTGGCCAGATCATTTCGGTTAGTTTTCCCCCGCCTGGGGAAGACGGGTCGCACAGCTTGGATCGCTATTGTAGCACCGCCTTTAGCCGAGTCCTGGTGAATCCCCGTCGAAACCGGCAATTTCGCAATTGGGGGGTTGTGATGAGGTTCCGCCGCCGTCTACTCGCTGCCTGTATTGGAGCTTCGATCTTTTGTTCGTTCGTAAACGCCCAGCAACAGCCAACCTCTTCCGCATCGTCGGCAGTCGTTCCTCGCCTGGTGAACTTCGCCGGCAAAGCGGTCGATACCGAGGGGAAGATCATTACAGGAATTGCCCAGGCAACATTCGCCATCTACAAGGATCAATACGAAGGATCTCCGCTCTGGCTCGAAACCCAGAACGTCCAGGGCGACGCTAAGGGCAACTACACCGCTCAACTGGGCGCAACCAAGCCGGAAGGCCTGCCGCTGGATTTGTTCACCTCGGGCGAGGCGCGATGGCTGGGCGTGAGCATCAACAACGGAAGCGAGCAGCCGCGCATCCTCTTAATGAGCGTCCCCTATGCCTTGAAAGCTGCCGACGCCGAGACAGTTGGCGGGCTGCCACCTTCGGCCTTCGTCTTGGCAAACAAAAGCCAGGCAAACGGGGCCAGCAGCGAGACTAGCGCGACTGTAGCCGCTACAAAGAACAATGCAGCGTCTGCTGCCAACCCTGCCGTCACAGGAAAGGGCGTCGCGAACTTCATTCCCATGTGGGACTCGACCAGCGACATCGTGGATTCGCTGATCTTCCAAAAGAGCTCCCAGATAGGTATCAACACCGGGGCTCCCGCCGCCACACTCGATGTCAATGGAAAAGGAGACGTTCGCGACACGCTAACCCTATTCCCGAACGGAACCGACCCAACACTAGCCATCAACGGCACTACGTTTAAGGTGAACCAGACGGGGAAAGTGACGTTCGTCAGCGGCCAGAAATTTCCCGGCACCGTCACCGGCGTAACCGCCGGAACCGACCTTACCGGCGGCGGCAACGGCGGCAAGGTCACCCTGAATCTCGACACGACCCAAGTGCCGCTGCTCGCGGCGGCTAACGTTTTTACAAACAACCAGGCCATCAGCGGGGGCCCGAGCACATGGGGTCTGACGGTTTCGCAACCTAATTTCCTCACCATCCTGGAGCAGGGGCCGGAGTCAGGAGTCGGAACCGCGCTGGAGATGCAGACCACCGGAACCGGTGGGATGTTCTGGCAGATTCTGAACACCGGAGAGAGTGCATCGCAGGGGGCCAATAAGCTGAACTTCCGTAATGACAGCGCCGGAGTCGATGTGATGACCCTGACGGCCTCAGGCCAAGTTGGCATCGGAACGAACTCGCCAATAGCAACCCTGGACGTGCAGGGCAACGCTTCGCAGGCGCGAACGGCTGGCGGCATGGTCAAGGCTATGCTTCATTTCAGTCCGTTCAACGGTGGCAGGATTGTCTCCTGTTTCAATTCCACCCTCTCCGGAGCGGCCGCCACAACGCCTCCTTGCGGATTTCTCTTCGATATCACTGGGGTAGGGGACTACATTTTCGATTTCGGGTTTGAGGTGGACGACCGGATCTACTCGGTCACGCCGGCCCAACAGCAGGAGACAGTCAGCGCCTGTGGGAATGTAGATGGCAACTGCAACAACACCCTCACCAACAGTCAAGTGGAGGTAACAGTCTTTAACGACACGGGTAACGATTTCAATGACGCAAAAATTCACCTGATCGTCTATTGAGGGCCTCTTGACGGGACGTGGCCGCGCCCTATTCGCCGGATCGCGTCAGCCCGAGAACGCTGTCCCGGTTGGCGTCTGGGGCCTGGCCTGCGCTCGGGTCCTCAGGCTGAGCCAAATAAATCCCGACAAATCGGCGCAGGCATGGCGATTCGCAGCCCCCGGATAACGGGCCAACCGGCAGTAATCTGCCCTGAACGAACTGCTGGCTGCAGATTCAATCTGTCAACTGTGTGTTTGCTCTGACACTTACCCAGTAATTAGTTTGCATCACATCCCAAAGAGAACCGCAGGGCAGCACACACTTCATTCATCCGTGCGGCACTAAGCTGGGCCACGCGTCTTCCTAACCGCTGTTGCGATACCGTCACCGCGTTGTGCAGGTTTACGGCACAAGGGGACTTCATGCCGTCTTCCTCATGCAAAACCACTTCCGATGGCACACCCCGAATGGTGGAAGTGATAGGCGCAACCGTGACCGTGGATAGATAGCCGATGGCGCTGTTGCGGGTGAGCACGAGGGCCGCTCGTTTCTTGTCGTTCGTTTTGGCGCCCGCGGCAAACTGGTAGAGCCGAACTTCGCCTCTGGCGATCTGGCCTCGCGCTATTCTTCCGGCCACGCGGCCTCCGACTCCCAACCCCGCGCTTCTGCGTCGGCTTGCGACTGTCGCGAGTATCCCTCGCGGTCGCGTTCCTCACTGGCTCGCAATTCTAACCGGCGGAGATGCTCCCGCAGCGCGTCGCGCACCAGAGCGGACCGGTTTCGCCGAGTGCGCCTCGCGGCTTGGTCGGCCGCGTGTAGCAACTTTTTATCCAGCACGATTTGAACGATTTCCATATGTGGAACCTGTTCCACAGTGTACTCCACAGGGAAGACATTTCAAAGCCCGGTGTCTCAGGTTCAGGTCCGTTCTTTGGACGCCAACATGGGTTGCAGCACTCTCCCGGGGCCGTTTTTAAAGACCAGTTCCGCAGCGCGTTTCATCGTTGACTGCCCACCTCAAGTAAGATATCCTGCTACAAGATGCATTATCTGGAAGATAATGATCGATCTTTGACAATCTGACCCAGACGACGGTGACTTCTTGACCGCGGTCCAAATGCCCTGCCATCCGTGGTTCCAAAATGGGACGCTGAGACCCGTCATCCCCGCCCTAACTCCCATGTTCTCTAGATTTTGCCTGTAACTCCTGCAAAGTCAAAGATCTAGCAGATAGTGGCAAAATTAGTTTTTTGTTTTGAAGATTTTGCAGAGAAAGGGGGGAGGGGGGTACCCGGTACTAAACAGTAAACTCCGTCCCGAAACGGGAATTTGAGTGGCCGTCGCCAACAGCCAAGATCGAGAGTTAGAAGCCAGCAGCTAGAAGCCCCCTAACTCAGTTGCCAGATGGTGTCGAGCACGGTGCCGTCGACCCATTTCACCACGGCGACAGGGCGATCTCCCCGCTTCGGCTTCGCGGGCTTGCCGCCGCAGATGCGCTCGACTTCAGCCTTGATGTCCTGAATAGGACGGATGGGCAGGCTTGAACCTCTCACCGCATCCAGCAGATCCTGGCGCCGGGGATTGATCGCGATGCCGCGCTCCGTGACGACGACGTCGATCAGTTCGCCCGGCCCGGTAAGCGTGGTCACTTCGTCGATGATCACGGGAATGCGGTCGCGGAACGACGGCACCGCAAGGATGGTGCACCCCGCCGCCAAACAATTTTGCCAGCCGCCAATTCCGTGCAGCAACCGTCCATCGGAGTGCGTGACGACGTTAGCATTGAAGTTCACGTCGACTTCAGTCGCGCCCAACACGACAGCATCAACCAGGGACGCAAAGTTGCCTTTGCCGTGATAGTTGTATGAAGTGAACGGAGAAGTGGCCACGTGACGCGGATCGCTGGCGATCGACTTCACCCCGTCAAGATCAAACGTCTGTCCGTCGAGGATGTAGTCGGTCAGGCCTTCTTGTAGAAGTTCGACCAGGTATTTCGTAGAACCGCCGCGGACAAAGCGGGCTTTCACACCGTCTTCTTTCATCATGCGGCGCAGGTAGTCGACGAAGGCAAGCGCGATTCCACCCGCACCTGCCTGGAACGAGAACCCGTCGCGCATGATTCCAGCGTCGCGCAGGAAGCGGGCCACAAACTCCGCGATGCGCAAGCGGTCAGGCGAGCGCGTAATCTGAGTCGTCCCCGAAACGATCTTGGTGGGATCGCCAATCGAATCGACCTCGACGACGAAGTCCACATTGTTGCCCTGAATCTGCCAGGGAATGCAGGGGAACGGAACCAGATTGTCGGTGACCACGATGACACGGTCAGCATACATCGAATCGGCGAGAGCGAAGCCCAGAGAACCGCAAGCCGATTTGCCATGCGATCCGTCGGCGTTTCCGAACGCATCGGCGGTCGGCGCGGCAATCACCGCGACGTCGATGTGTACCTCACCATCTTGAATGGCCTGCCAGCGCCCGCCATGGGAGCGCAACACGCCCATCCCGCGCATCTTGCCCTGAGTACAGTAATCACCAAGCGGCCCATTCATGCTGCCTTCGATGTGATGGATGACGCCGGACTGCATGAGGTCGATCGCGCCTTTTTGCGATGGGAAAGAGGCGCTCGGAAACCACATCAGATCCTTGACGGCAATTTTTGCCGCCGCTTCGAGGGCCATCAGCGCGACGCCGTCGCCGTCGCGCAGATGATGATGATTCGAAATCACCATGCCATTGCGCAACCCGCAATTACGCAGAGCGGTTTCGAGGTTGGCCACGCGCTTGTCGCCGTTCTCGGGATAATCCTTGCTGGAGCATACGGGTGGGGCAGCCTTTCGCCCGCGCGGTTGATATTGCGCTACACCCAGAAATGGAATCTGCGGCTTGCCATTGACCATCGTGGGCACGCTGCGTCCGGCGGCATTCTGGGCAAGTTCGATGCGTTCGCTCATTTCTTCTTTCTTCACTGCGGACGGGCGAATCGCCCGTCACCACATTCGATCTGCTAGGCTTTGCCCATCGCTTTTGCTCTGGCTACCAGCCTTCGGGCGCGCTCTACTACCGGCGGATCGATCATCTTCGAGCCCAAGCTCACCACCGCCAGTCCGCGCTGCTGCGCATCTTCGAAGGCGGCGACGATCTTCAGCGCCTTTTCGATTTCTGCCTGCGTTGGCGCGAAGGCTTCATGAACGACCGGAATCTGCGAGGGATGTATGCATCCCATACCTTCGAATCCAAGAGCGCGAGAACTTTCTCCCCACCGTCGCAGCCCGGCCAAGTCACCGACATCGCTAAAAACAGAGTCGATCGCCTGGACGCCAGCAGCTTTCGCTGCGTTGACGACGCGCGTGCGGGCGTATTGCGACTCGCGGCCCTCCAGAGTTTTCACCACACCCAAGTCGGCGGTGTAGTCTTCGAGTCCGATGGTGAGCGCGCAAACATTCGGAGTTACCGTCGCGATGGCGAATGCGTTTTCAATTCCGAGAGCGGATTCAAGGATGGGCATCAGCCAGATTGCGCGATCAATGCCGTTGCTGACTTTCAGTTTACGCATCAGGCGATCTGCTTCGCCGACTTGGTCGGGCCTTTCCACCTTCGGAATCAGCACCAGGTCGGGAGCTTCGGGAACAATCTCTGCCAGATCTTCCAGCCCGAGCGGCAACTGGTTAATGCGCACCATGCGCTCACAGCTACCGAAGTCGACAGCGCGCAGCGTATTTCGCACGAGAATTCGTGCTGCATCTTTTTCGGCGTGGTGAACGGAGTCTTCCAGATCCAAAATGATGGCGTCGGGTCCGTGCAACGCGGCGTTGATGAAATACTTGGGCTCGCTTCCGGGGAGATAAAGTCGAGACCGTCGCAGGCGATCGCGAGTCGTCGGTTCCGAGAGCGTGATTTTCTCGGGCAACGCCTTCTGCCCACCAGCGAGGCCCGCGCGTTTTGCCGCCGCTTCAATTCGCGCTGAGATGACAAATGGCAACGCGCCCTCATCGTGAATTGAAATGCGCGCGTGCTTTACGCCGAGAGACTCGAGCACCTGCCGGGTCTGGCTCAAGATCGAGCTGCCGTAGTAGAGCCCAACGCGGGACTCGAGCGTGATCTCGAGACCGCCGCTGTCGCGGGGTTCAATGGCGACGTGCAAATCGGAGCGCACGTCTTTGCCGTAGTGCCCGGCTTCGGCTGGATGTGCGCTCGTTGCTGTGTTGTTAATCATGAAAGATCATTAACCACAAAGGACACTAAGGTTCACAAAGGAACCCGTGCTGTATTCTTCCAACCGTCACTTTAGCTTTGCCAGGATCGCGTCTGTCATTTGTATAGTCGAGGCGGCGCCTTGGCTGATCGACTTCGCCCCGCCCGAAATTCGTATCATGTCGTAGGTTCGCACCTTGCCTTCTCTCACCACAGTGGAGATGGCATCCTTGATTCTCTTGGCTTTATCGTTCTCGCCCACGTGCTCAAGCATCATTACGGCGGAGAGGATCATGGCGATTGGATTCACGATTGGGGGATTCAGTTCGGCGTACTTCGGGGCGGATCCGTGCGTGGGCTCGAATACTGCGACTTCGTCTCCGATATTGCCTGAGGCTGCGAATCCCAGGCCGCCGACCAGACCTGCGAAAGCGTCAGACAGGATATCGCCGAACAGGTTCGAGGCTACGATTACGTTGTAGTCTTCAGGATTCTTGTTCAGCCACATTAGTTGCGCGTCAATGTTCGTCGACCACAGCGCGATTCCCGGATAATTCTTGGCCACTTCTTTGGCGGTCTCTTCCATCATGCCCGAGGTTTCGCGAACCACATTAGGCTTTTCGCAGATGGTTACGCCCTTGAAGCCGCGCTTTTTCGCGTACTCAAAGGCTGCGGTGACGATGCGGCGCGCGGCGGGTCGAGTGATGATGCGTACGCTGACGGCGATGTCGGGACCGGGCACGCCGGCGAAGGCTTTGAACTTGGGATGCGAGTTGAGGGCGGCACGCACAATGTCGGGCGGGTTGGTCCACTCAATCCCGGCGTACATGCCTTCTGTGTTCTGACGAAACACCGTGGTGTCGATTTGCGGCTCGTCGTAGTCGTCGTCGGTGCGTTTGCGAATGTAGTTCAGAGGATTGCCGGTGAATCCAATGCAAGGACGCATGCAGATATCGAGGCTGAATTTCTGGCGCATGGTTACAATCGGGCTGTAGTACACCAGACCCTTGCCCTGCAACTCGGGATTCAGCTCCGCTTGCGCTTCTTTGTTTGGCTTTGAAGTGATGGCTCCGAAAAGGCCGAGCTTGTGTTTGGCCAAGAGATCGATCGTCCGTTGAGGAAGTGCGTTGCCTTCGTTTCTCCAGCATTCCCAGCCGATGTCAGCGTGGATGTATTCAGCATCGAAGCCGACGGCTTTTAAAACGCGCAATGCCTCGGGCAGTACTTGGTTTCCGATTCCGTCGCCGGGCATTGTGACTACTGTATGTTTTGCCATGAATGCGTTTTCTCCTAAGAACTTTCACCACAGAGACACAGAGGCACAAAAAGTTCTGACTTTGCTTCTGAGACGTTGTAAGCAATGTTTCTACAGTTCGTCTCGCTTCAGTTCAGGCCCAGACGCTTTGCTACCAGGTTCTCCACTCCCTCGGCGATTACGAGCGATTGCGGAACACTTCCCAGCGGTGGGAAGGCGAACTTCTCACCGCGCCAGTGGATCACGCCAGAAGTGAAGTCGATGTCGATTTCCTCGACGGGAATGATTGTCTTTTCTTTTTCCGCGATTTCGTTGGCGAATTGCTTGCGTAGGCGCTTCACAAGGTCCGGTACTTCCACGCACAGGAAGCCATTGTTGTACGCGTTGCGCAAATAGGTCTGTGAAAAGCTGGCCGCAATCACGAGTGGGATGCCTTTCGCCTTGAGGCAAGTCACTGCTTGCTCGCGGCTCGATCCGGTTCCAAAATTGAATCCGCTGACGACCACGTCGCCCGCGCGAGTGCGAGACGCGAACTCCGGATCGTAGTTCTCCATTACGACCTTCGCCATCAATTCCTTCGTGACATCGTCGCGGTAAGTGTAGTCCTTTCCATAGATCGCGTCGGTGTTCACGTTGTCTTGTGGGAGGAAGACGAGTCGGCCGTGGACTCTTTCTGGAAAGCCTGGAAGGATGTCGACCTTCTCTGCTGCTGCGACTGTTGCAAATGCCGTGTAGCTGCACGCGGGCTCGCGACCGCTCATTTCATGCGGTCCGCGAATGTAGCCCGCGACGGCGGAAGCAGCGACAACCTCGGGACTCGCGAGATAACACTTGGCATCGCGTGATCCCATGCGGCCTTTGAAGTTGCGGTTGGTGGCGGAGATTCCCACTTCGCCGGGCTCGAGCAGTCCGACTCCGAGACCGATGCATGGTCCGCAGCCTGCCGGCAGAGGATTCGCGCCGGCATCGAGCAACGTCTGCCAGATGCCGCGCTTTTCGGCCTCTTCCTGGACCCACTTGCTGGCTGCGCCTAAATAGAATTTCACACCCGGTGCGACTTTCTTGCCTCTCAAAACTTTCGCTGCGGCATCCAGATCTTCGAGACGCGAGTTCACGCACGAGAGCAGGTAAGCCTTCTGAATCGCGACCTTATTCTTTTCCATCTCCGCGAGAGAAGCCATGGTCTGCACAGTATCGGGACCCGATACGTGTGGCGTCACCTGACCGAGATCAAGCACGATCCGAGCCGCATAGACGGCGTCGGCATCCGGTCGTGGCGGATTCTTCGTCCAATTTTCGACGTCTTTCTCCGAAAACCGTTCCACGCCCGTGGCCTTCAGCCGCTGATGCACGCTCTTCAGATACTTGATCGTTACTTCATCTACCGGGAACCAGCCCACCAGCGGCCCCCATTCGGTAGTCATGTTGGAGATGGAAAGGCGCGCGTCCATGGAGAGGCTTGCCACTCCGGGGCCGCTGAATTCGACGGCTGCGTTCAGAACTTCATCGTGGTTGTAGAGGCCGCACAAGGTAATGATTATGTCTTTGCCGGTCGCACCGTCGGGCAACTTACCTTCGAGCACCACCTGCACCGAACGGGGAATCTGCCACCAGAATTCTCCCGTGGCCCAGACTGCAGCGGCGTCGGTGCGCACGATGGGCGTTCCGATCGCTCCCAGCGCGCCGTACATGTTCGAGTGCGAGTCGGAGGCTACCACGAATGAGCCGGGCACAACGTATCCTCGCTCCACCATGATTTGATGGCCGATGCCTGAGCCCGCCGGATAGAAGTCGACTCCGTGGTCTTTCGCGAAGGCCTCAATGGACCGGTATTTTTTCTGGTTGGCTTCGTCTTTATTTTGAATATCGTGATCGAGGGCGAATACGAGTTGCTTGGGATCGTGAATCTTTTTCGCGCCGATGCCTTTGAACTTGCTCATTACCGCCGAGGTGTTGTCGTGAGTCATGACGTGATGCGGGCGGATGGAGAGGAAGTCGCCAGTGCGCAGCGGGCGCTTGGGGCCTTCGGCGAGGTGGGCTTGCGCGATTTTTTCAACCATGGTCTGGGGCATAGAGTACTCCCGGTGCTAACAAACAGCAGATTCCTCGCTTCGCTCGGAATGACAAACTTAATAAATCGGAATGACACACTACGTAATTTACCGGCGCTTCTTCTTGCTCACGGACTTGGGCGAGGTTGGTTTCTTCGCTCGCACGTCGGCTTTCATCAAGACCATCAGCCTGCTGACTGAGCCCATCTTCTCCAAGTTCCAGATGGCGTCTTTCAGCTTCTGCTGGGCGCGCTGCGACAACACGCCTTCCGCTAATGCCGCGAATTTTTCTTCGACTTCCTGATCGGTGAGCGGGTTGCGCGGGTCGCCTTTGGGATAGTCGAGTTGCTTGGTGAACATTCGACCATCCGTGGTCGTGATGTTTACGATCACCCGCTGCAATGCTGGAAACACTTTCTCGATCTCCGGATCGGCCACGACTTCGACTTTCTGGAGCTGGGCGCGAATGGTCGGATCCATGATCTTTTCCATAGTGAACTGCACCGGCGTCACCTGCCGCTCCGCTAGCGCCGCTGCGATTACGTAAGGCAGCGAATGGTCGGCGGTCTCTTTGCTGCGGGGATCGTACTTGCTGGGATCGGAAAGTATGTCCGCGGCGCGGGCCAGCGAACGAATTTGGATCTTGGTCACCTGATCCGGCTTCAAGTCATTCGACTTCACGATCTCGAGCACCGCTGAAATCGGGGTATGCGTCAGCGCTTCGGTTGGAAACGCCTTCATGCCACACTGTGTGATACGCCAAGAATCACCCAGCCCGTCGGTCAGAATATTCAGCTTCCACTCCGGCCCGAAAACATGCGTCAGTCCTTCTTTTCCATCGACTACGTGCTCCGGTCCGGTGTAGCCCTTCTCCGCCATGAGCGCAGCGAGCACTCCACTCTGGGTTGCCATCGGATCGACCGTGTTCTTCATCATGGTAAGCTTGCCCGCAGTTACCGCGCCCAGCGTGGCGTGGCGGCTCGCCGAGATGCCTACGGCATGTTGAATCTGTTCCCATGGGAGATGCAGAGCGCGTCCGGCGACAAAGGGTGAGACGAAGGCGGTTAAGGTTGCGTGATGCCAGCCGCGCTCGCGGATGCCGGGGAACGCGGCTTCGCAGAAACGCATTTCAAATTCGTGCCCCAGCACCAGGCCGACGATCAATTCTCTTCCGTTGCTCTTGGTGCGCTCGCAGCACGCTAGTGCCGCCGGAAAAATGTCGGAAGGGTGCGACGGATCCTGCTTCCAGTAGATGTCGTTGTAATCCATACAGCGGATCATGAGGGCGTTGGCGAGCGAGGCGGAGACGGGATCGATGCGCTTGCCGGTGCCGATTACCGTTGCAGGTCCTTTGCCCGCGATCTCGTCGAGCACCTCGAGGGCAATTTTTACGTCGTGTTGTTGATAGCCTCCGAGGGCGCAGCCGATGGAATCCAGCAGGAAGCGCTTGGCCTGATAGACGGCATCTTGCGAGAGGTGCTTGTAATCCAGGCTTGCCGCCCAGCGGGACATCTTCGCGGTGATAGTTTCTTTGGTTGCGACTACTTCTTTAGCGGCGGACAAATTCACTCCTTAAATGACGTACCTCTTTGACTTGTCATTCCGAGCAAAGCGAGGGATCTGCATTCGGCGTCTGCGAGAAACAGCAGATTCCTCGCTTCGCTCGGAATGACAAGACTAAAATGACAAGACTAAGAAGACTGACAACAGCAAGAAGCATCGGCATCACTCATTTCACTTTCACGTTCTTAGGATTCTTAAACGGCAGGAATGCCATGAAGTCGGCGTGATGGACGATGTAGGCTTCAGTCGTGCGTTTCACTAGATCGCCTTCGGCGGCATGAGCCGCGATAATGTGGCAAACTTCGTCGGGAACACCGCATTCGAGTGCGAGCGCGACTCCCGTGAACGGGTGCCGCAAGGCTTCTCCGCGTTCACTTTGACGGCTCTTGCCGTCGGGCCCGAGTTCGTATTCCAGCAGCTTACCGACATCCGCGAGAATGGCGCCCGCGATCACTACGTCCATGTTAATCGGCAGCGCGCGGCCCATGAATTCGTGCATCGACTCGGCGCTCTGACGTGCAATGTGGACCACGCAGCGCTTATGCTCCATAAAAGTGATCGGGCAGTTAGGAACGAGCAACGTGAATGGAATGCGATTCAGGTCATCGGGTTTCAGCGGGCTGCGTTCCAGTGCTTTGATCCAGGTCTGGGTAACCTGCTCACGCAGCTTGGGTTTCTCAATCCACTGAATCTCCGGCCACAACCGTGCAACCGCATCGCGCATGCAATCCGCCCCCCTCGGAAACCATCTAGCTTATCGTGCGGGTGGCGGCGGCGTCGAGAGGCACGAGGCTATAATCGCTTCTGTGTCCTTCCGACTTGCGATGCCGCTCGAACACCGACGCGTGCTCCTTCTCTTACTCTGTTGCTTGTTTGTCCGCGTTGCTAGGGCGCAACAAGGCGCGGCGACTGGCGAACCGCTTGTCATTCAAACTACGAGCTTGCCCAAGGCATATCTCAGACAGCATTATGAAACTCGTTTGCAAGCGCGCGGCGGCATCACGCCCTTGCGGTGGGAAATCACGGAGGGCGCTGTGCCCGCCGGCATTGTGCTGGGGCAAGATGGAATTCTTAGCGGCGCTCCAACCGAAACCGGTGACTTCCGCTTTACGGTAACTGTGACCGACAGTGGCCGGCCTGCCGCACAACGCAACCAGCAACTGGTTCTGACGGTCGTAGCGCCGCTCATGGCGCAGTGGGGGCGCTATCCCAAAGTGACCGGCCAGCGGCTGGAGGGCTCAATTATTGTTTCCAATCAGACCGAGCATGATTTTGACTTGACCGTAATCATGATGGCGGTGAATGAGACTGGGCGCGCTACGGCAATTGGCTATCAGCGTTTTACGTTGAAGAAGGGCGATGCGGGGACAGAGATTCCTTTTGGAGAGAACCTGCCACGGGGTTCGTACGAACTGAACGTGGACGCGGTCGCAGAAGTGGCTGCGACTAATTCGATTTATCGGACGCGGCTGGTGCCGAAGGAACGGTTTCAAATACTGCAGGGTCCGTGAAAACCGTGGACAGTGGGTAGCCTCTGCTACCGATTCGCAATCTGCTTGGGGGAGAGCTGTAGCCCAGGCTAACCACCGCCCACTCGCCGCTGCAGACAAAATATAAGAGTCCCGAGGTGGTGTTGGGATCATTCGTCTCGGCCAGTAGCTCGCTTTAGACCCTTGCTGACCTGCATGAGTTGCGGTCCTTGCGGATGGCAACTCGCGATCTTTGCTCGGGCTCCGGGCTTACCGCCAACCGGATAAACCACCCCAACGCCTCGGGACTCTATCCTGCCTTCGACAGATCTTCTTGTTCGCCTCGACCAGCACTTTGCTATAGACCCTTGCTAACCCTCCCTCAGTCATTTTGCAATGTAGTGGGTGACTTCGCTTGAGCCCCGGACGCTGCACCAACCGGGAAAACTTCAGAAGTTGTCAAAGAACGATTATGGTTTTACTCTTTTCGTTCTTGGAGTCAATGAAAAATGTGTAGACGTATCTGCCGAATTTTCAATCGAGTGCAGGTGGTTCACAGGCGGGTGCCGCAGAGTTGGTGCAGTTCATCCGCCACAGAGCTTTGTGATGTGCGCCAACGCGCAATTTTCGCGGATCTTCTTGTCCGACGCGGTTTGGCCTTGTGAACGGACACTGATTGCATTTGTGAAAATCGCGGACAAAACCCTGTTGCATAAGGAGTCCAGAGGCATCTCCGCGCGCTCTGCGGTGCTGTTCTCCTCGACCTCTGCGATTTAAGATCTTGTTGGCGAAATCAAAATACTAAAACGCGGGGACCGCTGAGATTTAGCCGCAGAGTACGCGGAGATGTGGGTTTTTTGGAGAATCCAATGACGTGGAACGCGCCGTTGGGTTGTTTACACGTTTCACTTGTGTCAGGGTAAAATGCCCGTTTTCCGGAAAGATCCTTCCTGGGGGAGATGCTGTGGGTCCCGTCATTCGGTCGGCTGTTCTTCTAATCATCGCGTGCTTCACCGATTTTGCGTCGGCGCAATCCGGTCCAAGCGCTGAGCAGCAAACCGCGCGCTATTTCAATTCCATACGGCGACAGCCTTCGCTTCAGTTGGCGTTTCTGCGCGACATGCCCAAAGGTGGCGATTTGCATATCCACCTGAGCGGCGCT
>DATHPO010000160.1:0-2713 GCA_035483835.1 Terriglobales bacterium | reverse complement strand
CTCGAATCAGTCAACCGAAATGCGGTCCCCCGTGACAATACCGGCGACCTCCGTGATGAAGTTGCCGGAGGGGTCGTAGAAATCCAAGGTGAACGAACCACTGTGCGTATTGCCGCCTTGACCCACAGTGACTGTTTCACTGAGGTTAATGGTTCCCAGGAAGTTTCCGTTCGTGTCGTAGTTCCACACGCGGTGAGTGAGCTTGAAAGCGCCGTGCGGAGCGTGTTTCCACACCCCCAGGCAGACGCTTCCCCCTCTCGGATCAACATTCGGGTTGTGAACCTCAGTCCCCCCGGCATTCCAGAGCTGGTACGCCGCCTGAATGGTTTGATCGCCGACCGTGAACTGGATGTGCCAAAGACCAACCATGGATTTGCCGGCGTTGTCCCCGGAAGACGCGGAGTTTGGTTGGATCGGGCGGGTTTGACTATGGACCGAACCGCCCCCTCCAGCCATTGCAGATAGGGAATCGCCGCACGACGCTGACAAAAGTCTGCCGCTGAGAAGCGTTCCTACCAGAATGATTCCCAAGGCTATCGTGGATTTGTTGAGCGCTGGTTTCATGTGATCTCCTTTTGAAGCTGCCTTGAACGCTTTGCAGCTGCGGGAGCGAATCCTGACCTAAGCGGTGCGCATAGGCAAGGACCGGCGGATGAATTTAGATGAAGAAAGGTGAACCTGTAACGAATTGACGCCAAAAGCCTTTACCCACGCGGCCCCGGCAATGCTATAGTTTTTTGCCTCAGTTTTGGGGTGGTATGTCTGAGTCGCAGTACAAATTCGCTGAATTCCAGCTCGATTGCGCCAGCTTCGAGTTGCGCCGCCAGGGACGCGCCCAGAAAAGCGAGCGCGTTTCCCTCGAGCGCATCCCCATGGAGCTGCTGATCCTTCTTCTGGAGCGGCAAGGTAGTGTCGTCACCCGCCAGGAAATCGTCGACCGTCTCTGGGGTAAGGATGTCTTCGTCGACACCGAACACGGCATCAACACCGCGATCCGCAAGATCCGGCAAGCTCTGAAAGACAATCCCGAGCAGCCGCGCTTCATCCTGACCGTCACCGGCAAAGGCTACTGCTTCGTGGCGGGAGAGAACGGCAACCAGCGGTCCGCCGCCCCGTCGGAAACTCCGACGGTGATACCGGAACGACAGCCTCGCCCATCCGGCTCAGACGTACCGGAACGCGGACCGGATGCGGTAGTCATGCCAGCGGTTCAAAGCAACCGAGCTAAACTTGCCATCGTCATCGCCATCTGCGTCGTCGTAGCCGCCATTCTCATTTCCTTCCTGCGCCATCGCATCGTCCGCGCCAATCAAGCTTCCCAGATCCACTCCATCGCCGTAATCCCCTTGGCCAATCTGTCGGGCGACGCCGCCCAGGACTACTTCGCCGACGGAATGACCGACGAACTCATCACCGCCCTCGCCAAAAACCGCAACTTGCGAATCGTCTCCCGCACCTCCGCCATGCAATACAAAGGCGTCAAGCGTCCTCTTCCTGACATCGCCCGCGAACTCAACGTTGACGGCATCCTCGAGGGCTCCGTTTCCCGCGTCGGCAACCGGGTACACACGACCGTCCAGTTGATCCACGCTCCCAGCGACGCCCACATTTGGGCCGAGAGTTACGACCGCGATCTCAGTGAGGTCATCTTTTTGCCGGAGGAACTCTCACAAACCATCGCGAAAGAGGTGAAGGCGGCTGTCTCGCCACCAACCCGGCAGCGCTCCATCAGTCCCGAAGCCCACGACGCCTACCTCCAGGGGCTGTACTTCTGGTATCGCGGTGACTTCGACCACAGCAAGCAGTACTTTCAAAAGGCGATAGATCTACAGCCCGACTACGCCGCTGCGTGGGCCGGGCTTGGCGACAGCTACGGAGTCCGAGCCGGAGGCGATACTCCTCCACAGGCGGCCTTTGCCAAAAACGAAGAGTATTCCAGAAAGGCCCTGGAACTGGACGATTCCGTTGCGGAAGCCCACAACTCCATGGCTGCCCTCTATTTGTTCCATGCGTGGGATTGGAATCGCGCCGAGGCCGAAGCACAGCGCGCCATCGAACTGAACCCTAATTTAGCCGCAGCCCACCACCTTCGCTCTTACATTCTTTTCGCGCTCAACCGCAATGCCGAAGCTCTGCAGGAGCAAAGACAGGCCACCGAGATCGATCCGTTTGCTCAACCGTGGCATTTGGGTAGGGCCTATCTTTACCTGCGCCAGTATGACGCTGCCATCAACGAACTCAGCGCGCGTGCGGCTGTCCAGAAAGTAGACGGGATCGAATTCATCCTGTCAGATGCCTACCGTTTCAAAGGCATGAATAAAGAAGCGGCTCGGCATCTCGAACTTGGATTTCTCGCCGAGGATGATCAACACTCCGCCAAAGCCGTCCGCCGTGCCTTTGATCAGGGAGGTTATCGCGCAGTAGCGGAGTGGCTGCTCCGGCGCGACCAGGACAAAGCTCGCGAGGAATACGTCTCTCCCTTTTTTCTCGCGCTGGACTATGCCCGTCTGGAACGCAAAGACGACACCCTGCATTTCCTGGAAGGCGCCTTCGAGGAACGTAGTCCAGAAATGGTCTTTCTGGAAAAGAGACCGCACTTCGACTTCCTCCACTTCGACCTGCGCTTCCAGGCCCTGGTAAGAAAAGTTGGCCTGCCGGCCGCCCCATGACCAGCCCTTGCTACCATTTCGACGAATTCGAACTCGATTGCGAC
>DATHPO010000159.1:0-5015 GCA_035483835.1 Terriglobales bacterium | reverse complement strand
AGTCCCTGCGCCAACACGGCGTCCGCCGCGTTGATGAAAGGCTGGATCAACTCCATTTTCATTTCAGGCCCCCGCGCCCGCGGCGTGAGCCGCAGTGCCATCCTCACCCATGACGTACTTGATCACTTCGTACAAGACTTCGGGTTTCACCGGTTTTTGCACGAAATGACGGGCGCCGCGTTGCAGAGCCGCCACAATGTTTTCCTGATATCCGACTGAGGACACCATGACAATGCGCGCTTCGGGATTTTGCTGCACGATCTTTTCGGCAGCCTCGATCCCCTCCATCTGGGGCATCGTGATGTCCATCAGCACGATGTCCGGCTTGAGCCGCACATATTCGGTTATGGCGGTCACGCCGTCTCCGGCTTCGCCTGCTACCTGGCCCCCGAACGTTTCGATCATCCGGGCCAGGTTCTTGCGCGCGAAGACGGAATCGTCCACTACCAGGTAGCGGACTGGCTGGCCGTCCTTACTGCGTTTGACTGGCACAAACTGCTCCATATACAACCTCCCGCCGCTTCAAGTTCCGGCATCCTGTTCTCGCCTGCCGGACAAAATCAGTTCTTGCCGACTCCAGCGGCTTTGCCGCCGGCTTCGGGTTCTGGCTTACTCCCGGTTTTCCGGTCCTGCATGCACTGCGCCTGCAAAGTGTTGGCCAGCGCTTCGAGTCCCACGATGCGGACCGCATAACCGCGCTCGATCGCCGCTTTCGGCATTCCGTAAACAACGCAGGACTCCTCGCTCTGGGCGATGGTCATTCCTCCCGCTGCTTTGACCATGCCAAGCCCCTGCGCCCCGTCTTCGCCCATTCCGGTCATCAGCACGCCAATGCCTTTTTCCCCGAATTCTTCCGCCACACTCTTGAACAGGACATCCACAGAAGGACGATGCCCGTTGACGCGCGGTTCGTCATTGAGAACAGCTACGTCGCCCAGTTGCAGCCGTTTCACCTTGAGGTGCCGGTTTCCAGGGCAGATCAGGGCGCGTCCTGCCAGCAGAAGGTCGCCGGACTGCGCTTCCTTGACTGTGATGGCGCAGATTTCTTCCAAGCGCCGGGAAAACATTTCGGTAAATCCTTCGGGCATATGCTGCACGATGAGAATGGTCCCAGGAAAATTCTTCGGCAGCTGCGGCAATACATATTGCAACGCCTGCGGCCCGCCGGTGGAAACTCCGATCGCAACGATGCGCGTGGCGCGTGTCTGAGTTTGGGGCGCGGCCTTCTCAGAGGGCCTCGGAGACGCCGGAAGTGGGGCGACTGTAACCCGTCGGCTCTGGGCGGCGGCCTTGATCTTGGCAATCAACTCCCGGGCGATTTCCGGCATGTTGGCCGAGACATCGCTGGGTTTCGCGACGAAATCAAATGCTCCCATAGACAGCGCCTGCAGAGTTACCGAGGCCCCCTGGGTGCTGTGCGAACTTACCACGATCACCGGCAAAGGGTGGCGCAACATGATCTCTTTCAGCATGTCGAGTCCGCCCATGCCGGGCATGTCGAGATCAAGAGTGACGACCTGGGGCTTCATGTCCTCGATCTTTTTCAGACCGAAGTTGCCGTCCATGGCAGTGCCTACGACTTGAATCGAGCTGTCGGCTTGAAGGATTTGTGGAATCAGCTTGCGCATGAGCGCCGAGTCGTCCACCACTAACACGCGCACTGGAGGTGTCATGCCTGTCCTCCTACCGCGCTTTGGGCGACCCGCGCTCGGTCGGAATGCGAGAGAAGCAGACCCGTGGCTGGTCCGCCAACGGCATCTGGCCGTGATTTGGCAAAGCGTTCGACGATGGCGGCCAGATTCAGAATGAGTACGACGTGACCGTTGCCCAGGATCGAAGCGCCACTGACCAAATCGGTTTCCGCCGTCTGTTCGTCCAGTGCCTTGATGACCAATTCTTCTTCGCCCTCGATTGTGTTCACCAGCAACCCAAGCTTGCGTTCGCCCATCGCGATCACGAGCACGAAAACTTTCTCTGGCCGGCCGTCTGGCCGCTGTTCTGGCGGACGCCCTAAGCGAGCTACCGGCAGGACCGTGTTGCGCAGTTGCAAAACTTCGCAGTTATCGACCTGATGGATGTCGGCCTCATGGGCGCGAGCGATCTCAGCCACCGCGTTCAACGGAATGGCATACAGACTCTGTTCGACCCGGAACAGCAGGGCTTTGATGATGGCGAGTGTTAATGGCAACTGCAGGCGGAATGTGGACCCTTGCCCCGGGCGGCTGACGACGTGAACCGTGCCCTTCAGTCGATGCAAGACGCTTTGCACGACGTCCAGACCAACGCCGCGGCCGGAAATTTCAGTGATCTCATCCGCAGTGCTGAATCCCGGGCGGAAGATGAAATCCATAATGTCCGCTTCGCCGAGCCGGCTGGCTTCTTCCCGTTTCAACAAGCCCCGTTCGATGGCTCGCGTCTTGACCTTTTGCGCATCGATGCCGCGGCCGTCGTCGCTGATTTCCACGATGACTTGATTGCCCTGATGGTAGGCCTCGAGACGGATGGTTCCCTGCGCAGGCTTGCCGGCGCGAGCGCGCTCTTCCGCGCTTTCAATCCCGTGTCCAATTGCGTTTCGAACCAGGTGCGTCATTGGTTCGGCGATGGCATCCAGCAGGCTTTTGTCCAGGGCCGTGTCTTGCCCATTCAGAACCAGGTTGACCTGCTTGTCACATTGCTTGGCCACGTCCCGAACCATGCGAGGGAACCGCCGGAACAACTGTTCGACCGGCACCATCCGGACCTTCATCACGGAACGCTGCAGATCATTCAACACGCGCGACTGAAAAGCCATGGCATCGGCAAAGCGTCCGCGCATGGCTTCCTTGGGATAGCGCACCGCGAATTCGTTGAGCGCCTGCTGCAGCATGGATTTCCCGATAATCAACTCGCCTACGAGATTGAGTACGGTGTCGATCCGCTCCGCATCGACGCGCAAGACGTTCTCGTGGGGCGCGGCGGTTGGCCTGACTGCGGTGTCGCGTTCGGAAGATGGGTTTAGGACCAGTTCGATATCCTGGGCTGGCGCTGCTATTTCTTCGGCAGGGGTTGCAGGGGGCTGAGTAGCGGCGTCTTGAGTCGCTTGAGGCCTCACTGTACCGTCGCCGGCCTTGGTTTTCTGAACGACCTTCTGCGTCGGAGTTCCGACGATCTCGATTTTCACCTTCGAGATGATGGTCGGGATGCGGCACTTTTCAGTCAGAAAGTCTGCGGCGTGGTCGCTTGCCACCAGCAATTGGAATTGCATTGCGTTCTTGGCAGATCCTGCTTCCGGTCGCGTTCCCAGCACTTCGCCGGTTTCCGTAAGCGCTTTCAGTATTAGTTGTTGAGCTGCGATAGGCATGGCGCAGTTGGGATCGATCTGCGCGGTCACGTGGTACACATACTTACCCTGCTTCAGTGCTCCTTGGGTTGCGAGCTTCTCGTACTCAGTCCATTCGACTTCGGGGCCGGTTGCTGATGAGGCTTTCGGGCTGCGCGGCTTCTGGGTTTTCGGATCTCGCGCCATTTTCCGGATCATCTTCCGCACCGGCTCCGCCGAAGGCAGCTTGGTTCCGTCGCGATAGCAACTCAACATCGCGCTGAAGGTGTCCGCCGCGGCAAACGCCACCTCCGCCAGAGCAGTGGGGGCGCCTGTGTCCACGGCCAATGCGTCTTCCAGTTCATGTGCCAGTTCGCTGAGTTCGTGATAACCGACCGCGGCCGAGTCGCCCTTCAGGGTATGCACGATTCTGCGGATGGTGCGCACGGTTTCGACATCGCCCGGCTTCTTTTCGAGCCTCAGCGTCTCGTCGTTGAGCGACTGCAGTAATTCCAGCGCAGTCTCAAAGAAGAGCTGTTTTAGTTCCGCCGCGCGTTCGTCCGCGAACTGGCTCACGACGTCACCTCGATCTGCTGATAGGCGGTTCCGGTCTCGCGGTAAATCATGTTGAATTTGTCCGTTAACCCGAGCAGGCTTTCCGCGTGTCCCACGAACAGATAGCCGCCCGGATTCAGGCAGCGAAAGAACTTTTCTACCAAGCGTTTTTGCTCGGCTTCATCGAAATACATCATCACGTTGCGGCAGAAGATTACGTCATTGCGCTGCGGCAGATATTCCGTTTTCAAGTTGTGGAAGTCGAAATGAACCAGTTCTTTCAGTGCCTTCTTCACCGCATAGCGATCGCCCACCTTGTCGAAATGACGAAGCCGGAAGCTGTAGTCCACGGAGGCCATCTGACTTTCCGAGTACGTCCCTTCCTGGCCTGCTCGTAGAACCGAGTAGCTGATGTCGCTGGCAAGAATTTCCACCTTCCATGGCGGAGGGATCAAAGGCTTGGGGAAAGGTGTGTCGTAGCTCGCGGGATTGCGCAGCGCGTGATAGGAAAGCGCGTCGGCAACTTGCATGGCCATGGTGTATGCTTCCTGGCCGGTCGAGCAGCCGGCGCTCCATAGCCGCAACGAAAAATCCCGGCGCTCCTGCTTACGGCGAAGGATGTCATCGAGCACGTGTTTGTGGAAGAGATCCAGCTGCGCCTTGTTCCGGAAGAAGCTGGTTTCGTTCACCGTGAGATTTTCCAGAAGCTTGCTTAACTCTTCTTTTCCTTCCCTGCTGATCAGCAGCCGGTAGTAGCTGTAAAAGGAGTCGAGCTTGCATTCCTTGAGGCGGCGCTGCAAACGGTCCTGCAGGAAATCGGCGCGGCGGGAGTCGAAATGCATTCCGCACTCCTGATAAACCAGCGTCTGCAGGAGTTTCAGTTCGGGTTCGGTGAGTTGCGCTTGTACGCCAGCTGTTCCCATGCGTTTGTTATGTCACCTGTCCTTGGTGCTATTTCGAAGCCGCTGCTCCCCGTGCGTTTTCCGCGGAAACGGGCTGGCCTGTGCTGCTAACCGCCTCGGTCTTTACCCGGGTTCCGCTGAACTCCAGCACCTTGTCAATATCCAGCAAGACGATCAGCCGGCCCTGATACTTGCCCAACCCGGTCACACAGTTCAGCCCGCCTTCCACGAAATCGGTTGGAGAAGGATCAATGTCCGCG
>DATHPO010000158.1:0-6256 GCA_035483835.1 Terriglobales bacterium | reverse complement strand
CCACATGAACCCGCCGACTATGCCACATTCATTGTGCCACTTCCTCATCACCGTCTGCACTTGGCTTGGTGTGTAGTTCTGGTCCCACACGCCGGGGAAAACTGGCACCTTTCCAAAATTCCAACCCGAGCATGGATTGTTTCCCCCACCGCCGGCATAGGCCTGAAGATGTACCCCGTCTACCGTGCCTGGGAGTTTGTTGTTGATTCCTGAAACCACACTCTGCCAATAGCTGGCGTTGACATAAGGATCGGGCAAGACGTGATAGCCGAGTTTGCCCACCATCACTCCGAACCTAACCGTGGTGCCGAGATCGTAGCTATTTTCATCATCAAAATCGAGAGCATCCAGAGCCGGGATCGCTTTTTTCAGGGCCTTAAAATCCTTGTACAGAATGCTCTTCGGGCCGACGCCTTGCGCCTTCACCAAAGCAGTAATGTTTTCCCAGTCCCCGTAGTTTGAGGAACCGATGCTGAAGGTGACTCTTTTGACAATTCCCGCTTGCTTTAACGTGGCCATGTCCGCGGCAAATTTCGGATAAGTCTTGCCGCCCACATAGACGCCGTTCGAAGTCAACGGAAACTCGCCGTTGAAGTTCAAGTCGCCCTGGCTATTGACTTCAACGCTCCAGACGATGGCTTCGGAGAAACCAGAGTGTTCAATTTCAGCTATGTTCTTCGGGATATTGAAATTCGCAGTCTTATAAAACGGGCCTCCGCCAAATATTCCCGTGAACCCCACCGGAGCTGGCGTAGAGATTTGTTCCAACGAAGTCTGCGCCGCGGCTGACAACGCGAGAATCAGGAAGCAGATTACAAGCTGAAACAACACGAAACCGCGACTTCTTTGGAAAAAGCTGGGCAACAATCGAGTCATTTGAGATTCCTTTGATTGAATTACATGGGTTGTTGACGAGCCGTTGATGGAGTGATCTATAAGCCGGAGCAGGTTCCCAAGCCGCGTGGCACGATTCCCCCAACTGGCAGCCTCCAAGTATCCCCCGGCGATGGGCCGGAGTCAACCGCCGCAATCCCTTATGTAGCCTAGGCCATTACAGGTTTGACCGCTAGTCGATACGTGATATGGATTTTGCAATAGTTGGCAAAAAACCGCACAGCCTCAGAATTTAGAGTCGTTCACTTCTAGCCAGTCTCCATCGGGATCCTGAAAATAGATCTGTCTTACTCCGTCAGGCCGCACGCCGGCAGCCTGGTGACCTGAGGGAGTGGAGTTGCGGTATGTCACATGGGTTTGGTCAAGGTGAGTCATGAAATCGGGCACGGACGCGACCCGAAACGCCAGGTGAACCTCAATGTCGCGCGTGGGCTGATCAGTGGCGTCAGCGATGATGTGAAGTTGCTCGTGCGCGCCTATGCGAAACCAGACGTGTCGGCCGTCCTTGAAGGGATCGGGAGTCCTTGCTAAGCCCATCACCCTTTCATAGAACTCTGCGCTTTTTTGCAGGTCATGCACATGTAGAGCCGCGTGATCAAATTCTGGAGGTTTGGTCGCGGTGCCGGACTGCGAAAAACCGAACGAGCCGAGCAGAAGAACAGCTACTGAGGAAAGGAAGGCAATCGTGTCTTTCTTCATGGTGGACGCATCTTACGCCGGTCCGCGACGGCATGCAAAGACTCTAGGTACAATCGCGTACGCTCCGAAGACGTAACTGTTGCAACCAGGCGATTACACGTTTTGACTGCTGGTCAATGAGCGACAACGCGATTTTTTCGCCAACAGCCCATTCGAGATTATCGTCAACATGACTCTTGCAACTGGGCCACTACGGCATGGGCGCGGTTCATAAGCAGCCCCCGGTCTACGATCGCAAACTATTGCAGATTGACGGGAAACGGCCACCGAGGTACTTTCTCGCCCCGCATTTGCGGGTGGCCCATCCTAACGTCAGGGAAACCTGTCTCTCCATTTGCACCCGCTGGAAGTAAAACAAGAGTGGAGCACCGGCTTGTTTCGTGGAAAATACAAACTGTTGACGGTCACCTGACAAGCGGCGGTCAGACTTCTCTTAAGGTCTTCAGAATGAAGTGCAATCTTAATCCTGGAGACATGAATTATGAGAAGCCGTTTTACCCGGATTCCTCTGTTGCTTTCCACTGGGCTGGTCGCTTTGCAGCTTTGGGCTGGACAAGTGAACCAAGCTGGTCAGCAGGTATTTACCGGGGAAATCACCGACACCTTTTGTGCCAAGAACAGGTCGCACGAAGAAATGATGAATCAAATGAAAAGCATGGGACGCGACAAGCAGACGTGCGCGCAGAAGTGCGCCCAGATTGGCGGCCGGTACGTATTGTACGATCCGGCTAGGAAGGCGGTTTACGCCTTGGACGACCAGGGGAAGGCCGCCGCGTTTGCCGGTCTCGATGTGCGCGTGCTCGGAACGCTCGAAAACAATCAGCTTAAGATCGCAAGCATCGAGTCTGGTTCGTCGGTGGCAGCTTCGGGCAACTAAGACGGTATTTGACGGTGGCGCGGTTTTACTCGCGAGGGTGCTCTGGCCTTGTCTTTCTTGTGATTGGGGAGGACAAGGCTGGGGCTGACTCCGCCGTTGCTTCGCGCCACAAGATCCTCTCCTTCCCGGCCGTTCCGCAGACCTAGCATCCGGCAAAAGGCTTCGAGTAGAATGAGAGGTTCGCAGCTCAATCTGGCGGCGGCATGAGCCGCTCGAACTCGGGTGAACCTTTTGGCGACAAGCGTAACCTCTGGGACACAAACTCCTCCGCAACTCCCCAAGCACAAGGTCAAAATCAAGAAGCCGGGACAGCGGGCTTGCAACGAGAAGAATGAGAAAGGCAAGTTTTGCGGTGGGCATCTCAAACGCTGGTTCTACACAACCGATGTGCTCGAGCAGGCTTGCGGAGATGTGGAGAAGGCTTGGGGAGGCGATGCAGAAGTCTATCGCTGCGAACATTGCAAGACACTTTATTTGCCGAATTCTGAAGAGTCGGGTGGTTTGAATGTGGCGGGGCCGGGGCAGATTTCTGTTTTTGGGTTGACAGTTCCGCCGAAGAAGTAGGGAAAAGGTCAAGAGTAGTAACCACAGAGGACACGAAGGTACGCAAAGGAAGTCATCTGTGTGGAGTGAACTGTTTCCTTTGTGCACCTTCGTGTCCTTTGTGGTTGGCGGGTTTTGACTAAACGCGATGAAGTCTTCCGAACTCATTTACGACTGGAACCGGATTCATCCCGCTTCGTTGCCGCCGGTGGGGCATGTTTTGCTCAACGATGAAACTTTGCGCGACGGTTTGCAATCGCCTTCGGTGCGCGATCCTTCCATCCAGGAAAAGATTTCGATCCTCCACCTGATGGATGCTCTGGGCATTAACTCACTCGATCTGGGGCTGCCCGGAGCGGGGCCGCGCGCAGTCGAGCATGTGGAGGCTTTGGCGCGCGAGATCGTTGGCCACAGAATGAAGATTCGCGCCAACTGCGCGTGCCGGACCCACCAGAACGACATCCGTCCGATCGCGGAGATTGTGCAGCGCACCGGGCTCAAGATCGAAGCCGCGACGTTTATCGGATCGAGTCCCATTCGTCGTTTCACGGAAAACTGGACCGACGACTTTTTACTGGAAACGACCGAGAGCGCGGTGAGGTCCGCAGTGTCGCTCGGCCTCGACGTCATGTACGTGACCGAAGACACGACGCGCTGCGATCCGGAAATGGTGAAACGGCTGTATTCGACGGCGATCAATTGTGGGGCGCGTGCCATATGCATTTGTGACACCGCCGGGCACGCCACGCCCATGGGCACGTTCGCGCTGGTGAAGTTCATCATCAAGGAAGTGGTGAAGCCGTCGGGCGAGAAGGTTCGCGTAGATTGGCACGGGCATTGCGATCGCGGGCTGGCCATTGCTAACTCCATGGCGGCGCTGATCGCGGGAGCCGAGTGCGTGCACGCGACGGCTCTCGGAATCGGAGAACGTGTCGGCAACACGCAAATGGATCAGATGCTTTTGAACCTGAAACTCATGAGTATTCCACCGTGGGCGGATCAGGATCTGACCAAGCTGAAAGACTATTGCCTGGCGGTGTCGCGGGCTACCGGAGTGCCAATTCCGGCGAATTATCCGGTAGTCGGAGAAGATGCGTTTCGTACTGCCACCGGCGTGCATGCCGCCGCAGTTATCAAAGCGTACAAAAAGAACGACATCGAACTGGCGAACGCCGTATATTCGGGCGTGCCATCGCACGTGTTCGGCCTTGAACAGGTGATTGATATCGGCCCCATGAGCGGGAAATCTAATGTGCTGTTCTGGCTGGAGCGGCGCGGGATTCCGGCGTCAGACGATGTGGTGGAGAGCATCTACCGGCGCGCCAAGGCGTCGGATCATACGCTTAGCGAGGCAGAAATTCTGGAGTGCGTGGAGCGGGTTGCGCCCCGCTGAGAAGCGCGTGGCTTCGGGATATCGTCTGCACAAACGATTGACCTTTTGATACGAACAAAGTCGGTTACGGTCACCTAAAGGCCTGCATGATTTAGACTGGCCCCGTTCCCCACGGAGGCAGGTCATGCGCCGTTTGTTCGGCTTAATTGTGATTGCATTGTTGGTTCTTCCTGCTTTAGCTCAGAATAAACATCCCTTCACTTTCGAAGACATGATGGCGCTCAAGCGTGTCAACGAACCCATTGTTTCTCCCGACGGGAAATGGGTGTTGTTCAGTGCGGTCGACGTGAATCTGGAAGCGAACACGAAGACGCCGCATGTGTGGGTGGTGCCGACGGCCGGAGGCGAAGCGCGCGAGATCATTCACGTTCAGGAATCGGACCGCCCGCGGTGGGCGCCTGACGGCAAACGTTTTTTATTTTTGTCATCGAAAGAAAATGGATCGCAGATCTGGATCGCAGATTTTGATGACAACAAGGGGACGGTGACAGCGACGCGTAAGCTGACTTCGATTGCTACCGAAGCCGATGGCCCGATCTGGTCGCCGGATGGGAAAAACATTCTTTTTGTTTCGAACGTGTACCCCGAGTGTCCGGACGAAGCTTGCAATGCGAAAAAAGTGGAAGAAGCGGAGAAGTCCAAGGTCAAGGCCTTGATTTTCACGCACCTGCTTTATCGCCACTGGAACGCGTACAAGGGGGGGAAGAGAAATCATCTGCTGATCATTGCGGCTGAGGGCGGCGCGAGCCGCGATCTTACTCCGGGGGACTATGATGCGCCACCGTTTAGCTTGGGCGGGCAGGACGACTATGCTTTCTCGCCCGATGGGCAGGAGATTTGCTATACCTCGAATCACGATGCGGTCGAGGCCCTCAGCACCAACAATGATTTGTTTATTGTTTCCGTGAATGGCGGAGCAGCGAAGAAGATCACGGACAATCCCGCGAGTGATTCGTCGCCGCTTTATTCGCCGGACGGGAGGTACATCGCATATCGTGCGCAGGTTCGGCCGGGATACGAGAGCGACCGTTTCCGGTTGATGCTGTACAACCGGCGCAGTGCACACGTCCGGAATCTGACGGAGAGTTTCGACCGTTGGGTGGGAACATACACGTGGGATCCCGATTCGTCGAAGATCTACTTCGTCGCTGAGGACAAGGGCGATTCGCCGGTGTATTCCATCTCGCTGGACACCGCTGTCATCGGCGGTGATGCTGGGAATGAGACGACCGCGCGTCTGACGAAAAACACTGTCAAATTGATTGTGCCGGGCCACAACGACGATCTTGCCGTAACGCACGACGGTAAGATGCTTTTATTTACCCGCATGTCGGTCAGGTTCCCGAACGAAATCTTTCGGGCTACATTGGCACAGCCCGGTGGCGTTGCTGCTGCTTCTTCTGCTCCGACCGTTTTCGAATCACAGGAGGTTTGCACGGATTCGAGTGGGAAGATTAAGCCTGAGGGATGCAAGAGTGCGAGCGCGGAGAAAAGTGAAATGCAACTCACCGATCTCAATCATGCCGTTCTGGCTCGGGTGGCAATGTCTCCGCTTGAATCTTTCTGGTTCACGGGCGCGGCTAACGATAAAGTTGAGGCCTTCTTTATCAGGCCGCCGAACTTCGATGCCAACAAGAAATATCCGGTTAAATTCCTCATTCATGGCGGGCCGCAAGGTGCGTGGGGAGACGACTGGAGCTATCGCTGGAATCCCGAACTCTTCGCGGCCAACGGCTACGTTGTCGTGATGGTGAACTTCCATGGATCAACGGGCTATGGGCAGAAGTTCATCGATGCGGTCAACGGCGATTGGGGTGGGGCACCATTTGAAGATTTGATGAAAGGCCTCG
>DATHPO010000157.1:0-7076 GCA_035483835.1 Terriglobales bacterium | reverse complement strand
TCCGGAAGCCTTTGATGCCTACTTGCAGGGATATTCCTTCTTTCAACGGAGCACCGACAAAGATGCGGACATGGCAGCAAAGTATTACGAACGGGCGACCCAACTTGATCCCTCGTATGCTTTGGCTTGGGTCGGGTTGTCTCGGACACGCAACCGGCAGGCCAACAACGGTCAGATTCCCGCTGAAGAAGGTCACCGGCTTGCGCGTGACGCAGTTGAGCGAGCCTTATCGCTGAATCCGAACCTGGCAGAGGCGCACGCCCAAATGGGACGGATTAAGCGACTGGTCGACTTCGATTGGGCTGGAGCGGATGCTTCCATCCGGCGGGCGGTTGAACTCGAACCGGGAAATCCCGAGAATGTAAGATTGGCGTCTTTCTCGGCAGCCATGCTCGGCCGCTTTGACGAAGGTCTTCAATTGGCCCGCCGAGCCGTTGACTTGGATCCGCTCAATTCACATAGTTGGGAGCAGCTTGGAGAGACCGAGTTTTTCATGGGGCAGCTAGACGAAGCCGCAGCGGATAGCAAGAAGGCGCTCGAACTGAACCCCGATGTTGTGGCCGCCCATATTGAGTTAAGCAAAATCTATGTGATGCAGGGGCGGCCTCAGGATGCGTTGCGGGAAATCGAGCGCGTACACAACGCTCCCTACCGTGCGCATCTGTATGCGCTTACGTACTACGCGCTTGGTCGGAAAAAGGAGTCGGACGCAGTATTGGGCGAGTACATTGCGAAGTATCATGCAAGTGACGCGTACCAGATCGCCGAGATTTATGCTTTCCGGAACCAGTCCGACGAAGCGTTCGAGTGGCTGGACCGAGCTTATGCCCAACGTGACAGCGGTCTGATCGCGACGAAAGTGGATCCCTTATTCAAGGGCTTGCACAACGACCCGCGATATGTCGCATTCTTGAAGAAGCTCAACCTGCCGATCTGAAATATGTTGCCTTATGTAAGAGTAATTTGCGGGAGACGGGAGCCCTCAAATTTCCGACAACAAAGTCCTGAAGGGATTCTTGTCGATTCTCAGCGACCGAATCTTCGATTCCAGCGTAGACCGCGGCATCCCCAACTTGACTGCAGCCCCGCGGGTCCGGATACGCGTCCAGGCGTCTCTTTTTGGGCAAAATCCACTCTCACGAAAAACGCACCTTCCGTACAAGTCGCGTGTCCACCATCGTCGGGGTGCGAGATGGCTCCGGGATTGTCGACAATCCGGAAACTATCCAGAGACGTTAGGGCTTTATTGGACGCGCGCTTTGACGGGAAAGTTGCGGCAGCCAGGGTGTTCTGGGCGCGTTCGATAAAGTCGTTTGAACGAAGCCGCCCGTGGTTGCGGCGGACGCGGGCCCTATGGGCATTCAATTAAGCAATACCTGTGTATGGAGGTGCGTCGCGGGTATGCGGCTGGGTGGCGACTGACGACGCAGAAAGAGGAATGGTCGTTGGAGAAGCAAACCGGTTGGGCTTTGGCGGGATTTACGTGCGCTGGAGCAGGTCTGGCCACGATTATTCCCAATACGTTTGCCGCTGCAGGGAACATTGAAGGCAGTGCACCCGGTCCCAGCCTCGCCGTAGTCACGACGGCTGGCTATGTTGGCTTCTTTGCCGGCCCGCCCCTGATCGGGTTTGCCGTGCAGCTTTCGACCATTCGAGCTGCGTTATGGATACTTGTGGTCTTGAGCGGGTTGAGCGCTTCGCATCAACCTCAATGAAAAGAACTTCGCCTCTCAGAAAAATACCCTGACATCCAGTCTTCCCCAAAGTTGCCGAGCCGTTGGCACCTACGGCAGCGGCAACGATACGCTTGTCAATGTATCCCACGTCCGTGCTGCTGCGAAAAGGGCATCGAACTCGGGTGGCACTGGCCGGAGCCGACGCAAGCTTGTTTGAGCGGTACCCGGCAGAAGGGACACCCAAGTTGACGGTATATCGCGAGGCGCAACGGGCGTCCTATCTGGATCTGCCTGTGAAGACCCATGAGCCGTGAAGCCCCGGCTATGAGGTACATCTCAGGAGAGTGTCGGAAACAATGAAGGTATCCAGAAACGCTTCGAGGAAGTTGGCCAGATTGGTAACGGGAAGTCTTGTAGGCAGTGATCTCACTCTTGTCACTGATTCTGGGCGCAGTACAATTTAGCGAGGATAATTCCACCGGCATGAAAATCTATTTTGGATTTACCGTAGCGGGAGACCGCTCGGCCGTGATGGCGGCCAGGACAATTGTAGGCATCCTCGAGGAGATGCGCCACGAAGTGCTGACACGGCATCTTGTCGAGGACAGCGCTTGGGAGGCGGACCGGAGTATCACGCCCAAAGAAGTATATCTACGGGATATAAACTGGCTTGAGCAATGCGATATGTTTATTGCCGAGGTTTCGGGTTCGTCGTTTGGCTTGGGCTTCGAGACAGGGTATCTTCTGGGGGCAACCGCAAAGAAAGTGGTCTTATTCTATCGGCGAGATGTCGAAAGCAAGATATCTCTCTTGATCACGGGCATCACCCATCGGAATTGCAAACTAGTGCCATATTCGGACCTTAACGAGGTGGCGGTTTGGATCAGAAACAACCTGGCTCAATAAGAGTGCTTCTCAATCATCGGTCAACTTCGCATGAATGTCTTTCTTCTCAAATCGAAAGAGGTCAGGACGCGCATAATGACCTGAGACATCGAAGGTCATCAATTCCCGGTCAATTTGAGCCAGGTCCAAATCTGAAACGAGGAGTTCCTCGCGGTCGAATACAGGATCGAGGACATAGCGAGTGTCGGGACCAATAATGGCGCTGCCTCCGCGTTCGATCCATGGACTGTCTCTGGACTGCAATGTGGCTCCATCAGAGAGCTCGCGGGGCAAATCTTCAGCGGGCATCATCAGACCAACTGCCAGGACAAAACACCTGCCTTCGAAAGCATAGTGCCGGCTGGCCAGTTGATGTAATTCATGGACCGTTGGCCACACCGCCACGTGGATGTGCTCGCCGGAATTGTGCATGGCCATGCGCGCGAGCGGCATCCAATGCTCCCAGCAGATTAGTCCGCCTACGCGCCCGGCGGATGTGGGCACTGCTTTTAACCCGCGGCCATCCCCATTTCCCCACACAAGCCGCTCGGTGTAGGTGGGGACGAGCTTTCTGTGATGGTTACCGAGCCGTCCGTCCTCTGAAATCGTGAGAAGCGAATTGTAGAGCGTCCCGATTCCGGGACCAGCATCGACGCGTTCATTCGCTCCGATTACAATGGCAATGTTTAGATCTCTCGCGGCTTCACTGAGCGCATTCACTTCCTCACCGGGAACGGTGATGCTGTTATCTCTGAGCTTCGCAAAGACGTCTTTCGTGGAGGGGTTTTCCCAGAGTCCCGCGCCGGGACAGACATCCAGCCAAGCAGGGTAGCCAGGCAACCAGGATTCTCCAAATGCGACGAGCCGTGCCCCTGATTTCGCTGCTTGCTGGATAAGATTCAGAACCTTTCGAAGGCTGGCTCGTTTATCCAAGTAAACGGGCGCGGACTGCGCGATGGCCACGCGCACTCGTTTCGAATCCGCTGTTGGTTGTCCTACTTTTTCCATCACGCAGATTTCCTTCCCCGAGTCGCGGTTCCGTTTGACGGGCCAATCACGGAGTACCCACTACGCAGCCTGCAAATACTGCGAGAGGCTTAGAAGACAGGGAATGCTCCGCCGCTGCGGATTCCCCCGCCGTGATGGCCCGGCGGTTCTCAGCCATTTCAGCGTTGTCGTCGAAATGGAGACACTCACCATCAGATTGGACACCAAGTTTGGCCCACAAAGCATCTAGGTCCACACTCACCGGCTTGTCTTTCAACTGTGAGTACAGCGGCTGAAGAATATTCACCCCGACCGCGAGGTCTCCGGCTCTGAGCGCATCCTCAAGCTTCCATTCCTTCTGGATGTTGCCACCGGCGTCGAGAATGCCGCGGAGAGCATGCTCCAACCCCTTCGCATTGTTTGTCTGGCGGCGAATCTCGATGTCAGCTAGAAGGCAAAACACCGCTCCTCCCCAATATGTTCTCCCCCAGGTGTGTGTGTAATCAAGTCCGCGATCTCCCACCTGAGGGAGGCCTTGGGGCATGTCCCGAATAAGATCAGACCACATCTGCTCTGCTTTAAGATGTCCTGCGTGAATCCGAGCGATAGGTTCAACATAGGTAGCGATCCCCTCTTCGATCCAATGGTGCTTTTCGTCTACCGAGGGAAATGCCAGGTGAACCATTTCGTGGGTTAGCATCCAGTCGGAGGCGAGCTCTGAAGGAGAAGTCTCGTTGCCGACACGTATGGTGATCCGTCCGCCTCGATCGCCAAACGCCATCCCGTTGCGGACGCCTTTTCCTTCGAATGCAGTGATCCGAATAGCGACTTGAGGCAAAGGAAAGCGGCCATAATAGGCAGTCACAGACTCAGCGGCCAACTTCACCCAAAGAAATACATCCTTCGTTGGCACTCGCAGAGTGCCTCGTTCAATCGTGATGTCTATCCGAGCGTTTCCGATCAGCAGACTCGAAGTCATCCCACCCCTCGCTATCGCAAAGGAAGAACAAACCAAAAAAAATAGTACAACCGAGGTTGTCCGGACGAAGAAGCCTGCCAAAGGGGTTCGGAGCATTGAATGACCATGAAAAACTTTCTTACTGGAAGAACGAGCGATCAGGCTGGAACTGAATTCGCTTGCTTCACCCGCGCGGAACGAGAGAAAAACGCGATCGCCGTGTCCGCAGAGATCTTGCCCGCGCCAAAGATCAGCACAATAAGGGAAACGATCAGAAACGCGAAGGGAGCGGCTGCAATGAACTTGTCCGGATCGGAAAAGAAAGAGAGCAGCGCCTCACGATCTCCGATTACGTAGGCCATGGTCAAGTTCACGGTGAGAACAAGACCTGTGATTCTGGAGGCCAGGCCCAGAGCCAGGAAAATACCCCCAAAGAACTCGACGCAGGCAATGAAGACGGCCATCTGCGCGGGCATCGGCAAGCCAAGCGTGGCGAAATACTCCCCGACATTGGACAGATGATGGAGCTTGCCCCAGCCGCTTTGGGCAAGTTGCCATCCCCAATAGAGCCGCACAAAGAGGAGGAATGGTGACTCCAGGTACGACACCAAACCGAAGAATTGGTTATGCCACTGCTTAGTTTTTGCGATCATTTTGCTCATGATTTCTAACTATGCTCTTTTCTCGCGGCGTTTCCCGCCGCGCACGTTTTCATCTGGCTGGCAAAACCAACCCAGAGTTGCCCAGGTCTGAAACGAATGCTGAACGAATGCTCCGCGTTCTGCGTCAGGGACTGAACTCTTCCTGAAAGCCAACGCAATGGCATGCTCGATCGTCTTTCCACTCCGCAGCGCACTGAGGAGCGCAAATTCTTCGGGCTCGATGCGGCGAAAATAAACGGAGAAATCCAAACGATGAACAGCCAGAAAGATTTGCGTAGGTTCAAGCTTCGCCACCGCACGGACCCTACTCCGTTTTCTCCGTTCATGGACAGCGTTGCTTGCAAAATCTGGCGTGTCGTCCCCGTGTTTTACGTCCAGCAGCAGGTCGTCCACCGGATAATGCAGCTCGAGGAGCCGCACATACGGCTGAATGCTCAGCTGGAGATTTGGTACGTCGATCTCACGGAGGTCCTCGGAGCGAAGAGCGGGCTTTGCCCGACCGTCAAAGGCTTCGATGTCTGCCCATTCGAGACGGACCATATCGCGGGCAAGCACGCGCCTATCGGATATCCAGCTCGGATTTTGGCGCAGCCACGTCTCCAAATGCCCCCCCAGATTTCGAATCGTGAAGGAACGTGAGGGACATTCCGTGAGATAGACCTTGCACATGGATTCAAACCGTTGGCTGCCAAGTATGGCCTGCAGCCCGGGAAAATCTTCGATCATGCTTGACAAGAGGCGAAACCAGTATTGCCGATTGTAAATTTCCAAACGTTCAAATGAGGTGAGACGATCATTCGGCTTGATGAACCGGGCCGCGTAGGCGCTCATGCGCCCTCCGCCAGGGGCTGTGCGCCGCATGCGCTCAGACCGCGTCAGAGGTTGCATGACGGCGCGGGCAACAGCCCGCTGAAGCGGGGCGAGCTTCATACTGCCACGTCCAGTGTCGTGTCGGCGAGGAAGCGGTTCGCTTTCATGGCTTCTCTGTGAACTTCCTCGAAGGAAGGGATGCTGTCGTCCCACTCGAGCAGTGTCGCAGTATGGCCAGCGCGTTGGATGGCACGCTCGTAGAGTCTCCACACGGGATCGAGCACCGGATGGTCGTGCGTATCGAGGATGTATTTTTTGAATTTCGAGTGACCAGCAATATGGATTTGCGCCACCCGCTCCGCAGGAACACTGTTCACATAAGTCAAAGGATTAAAGTTGTGATTTTGCGATGAGACGTAGATATTGTTCACATCAAGGAGGATGCCGCAGTCAGCCTGCTCAACTACCTCATTTAAGAACTCCCATTCGGTCATTTCCGAAACATGATATTCGGCATAGCTGCTGACATTTTCGACAGCGATGGGAACTTCGAGAAAGTCACGCACCTCCCTGACTTTCTGTGCGGTAATGCGAGCTGCTTCGAAGGTGTAAGGCATGGGAAGGAGGTCGTGCGTGTAGCGTCCATCGACGCTTCCCCAGCAGAGGTGGTCGGAAAGCCACGGAGTTTTCGTGCGCTTCACCAGTTCTTTCAGTCGGCGGAGGTGTTCACGGTTGGACTTCTCCGCTGAGCCGAAATACATAGAAACCCCGTGCTGCACAACTTTGTACTGTTCAAGAATCTGATCGAGGATGTGCAGCGGACGCCCGCCGGCGATCATGAAATTCTCAGAGATGATCTCAAACCAGTCGACAACCGGTTTGCGAGAAAGAATATGCTCGTAATATGGGGCGCGGAGCCCAATTCCAATCCCGTAATCTGTAAACGCATTAAATCGATTTCCCGGCATCTTTTTTCTCACTCCTTTGGCGAAGGAAAGAGGGCCAAGAGAATTCTCCCAACCCTCCACATCGGACTGCGCCTGATTTCAAACTACCCCTGAGGTGGCTTGGAGCCATCGGTCGCGCAGCCGCCCTTGC
>DATHPO010000156.1:0-7558 GCA_035483835.1 Terriglobales bacterium | reverse complement strand
CGTCGACAATCAACAGGCGGATACGTAAATCTTCACTCACGGTGCCTTCCCCATCGTCTTTTCGATGACCGAAATAAATTGTTGAACCCGGAAAGGTTTCTCCACGCAAGGCGCACCGGTTTTGCGCAAGGTGGCGACGGTATCGTCATTGGCGATATCGCCGGTAATGAACACGATGCGCGCGGCGAGATCGGGACGGTGCTGGCTCAACCAGGCGTGCACGTCAGCGCCGTCCACGCCGCCGGGCGTGCGCATGTCGGAGACAACGCCCAGAAACTGCTCCGACTCAAGCAGCCGCAGACCTTCTGCTCCAGATTCCGTGCACACCACCGTGTAGCCGCTGCGTTCCAGAGTCGCCCGCACGTAAGCCATCACCGCGGGCTCATCCTCGATGAGCAGCACGGGCAAAGCGGCGGGGGTGATTTCTGGCGGCGTTGTCATGCCGGGATCACTCCTGCGGTGGCGCCAGCTGAGGCCGCTTCCGAGACTGCGGGCAGGCGCACGATAAACGTGGCGCCTGCCCCCTCGGCATTGTTGTGGCAAAGAATCTCGCCTCCATGTTCGCGCACGATGCCGTAGCAGATGCTCAGTCCAAGGCCAGTGCCTTTGCCAATTTCCTTGGTGGTGAAGAATGGGTCGAAAATGCGCTCCGGAAAAGAGATGCCGTAACCGTTGTCGCGAAACAGAACCTCCACAAAGCCGCCCCGGTTTGTGGTCTTAATTTCAATGCGTGCGGGACGTCCGGTGTCGCGCACAGCGTCGTAAGCATTGTTAAGAATATTCAGAAATACCTGTTGCAGTTGGTGCGCGTCACCAACCGCCTGTGGCAGTTCGGGGTCGAGTTGCTCGGCGACTTCGACACCCCGGCTGTGGAGGTCATAGGCGCGCAACTGCACCGTGCGGCTGAGAATGGTATTGAGCTGGACTGGCCTGCGTTGCGGAGGCATCTGACGAGCGAAGCTCAGCAGATTCTGCACGATTTGCTTGGTCCGTTGCGCCTGCTCCAGAATGACGCGCAAGTCTTTCCGGGCGCTCTCGGGAATTTCAGGATTCTCCATGAGGAGGTCGGAAAAACCGAGAATCGCGGTGAGCGGGTTGTTGACTTCATGAGCGACGCCGGAGACGAGCTGGCCCACCGCGGCCATTTTCTCCGCGTGCAGCAATTTGGCCTGCAGTGTAGCGGCATCAGTGATGTCACTCATGACCACGACAATGCTAGCAACATGGCCTTGCTCGTCCCGCATGGGACTCAAATTCATGGAGAAGTATCCGACTCGCCCTTCGCCATGCACAATTTGCACTTCGAGATTGTCGATCTGCTGTCCGGCGAGGGTTGAGGCGAATGCTTCGTTGAGCGCCTGACGACGGGCGGGAACGATGAGCTCCTCCAGGGGCCGGCTCAACAGTTGATTTTGTTGATAGCCCATGTCGTACCAGCGGCGGTTCGCGTAACTGACAAGACCGGAAGTGTCTGCCACCAGAATCAGACTCTGGGTATTGTTGAGAATCTTGCCAGAGAAATCACGCTCGCGTTGCAATTCTGATTGAAATGTCTTCAGCCCGCTGATATCCAGCATGACGCCGCGGTACTGTACGATGCGTTGCTGGGCGTCGCGTACGGCGAAAGCATTGATTAACACATGTACAGGCGAGCCGTCCGACCGGCACAGAGTTTGCTCGTGGTTCCGTACCGCGCCATACTGCTGCATTTGCCCGGCAAGTTCCTCGTACTGTTCTGCCGAAAAACATACCTGAGCGCGAAAATCGGCCTGGAGCAGGTGCTCGCGGTTGCGGTAACCGAGCATGCGGACGAGTGCGTCGTTTACTTCAATGAAGCGCCCATCGGGGGTCGAGAAAAACACCCCTTCCTGAATATTGTCGAAGAGTTCACGATAGCGTCGTTCCGCTTCGCGCCGGTCGGTGATGTCCTTCAGCACGTGGATGGTTTGGAGACCCTCGCTGTTTGCCCCATGAACCCGCGAGGTGGATACAAGATAGGTCCGGTCCAGAACGGCGAGAACATATTCGTCGGTGATTTCATCCTTGGTTGAGCGGCAGAACGGACAGGCGTGCAGGGACGTTTCGTTTCCCATCGCCAACAGGGCGCCCATGTTGACGCCGATGAGCTCATGCGGCTGAACTCCGATGAAATTGGCGAGCGGACGGTTTACCCGCAGAACATGATCGGATTGATCGTGCGCGACGATGAAGTCGGTGATGGCATCGAAGATCTCGATCCAATGCCGGTTGGCCTGGTCCATGCGAGTGAAGAGCCGCGCATTCTCCAAGGCAACCGAGGCATGGGCCGCGATGGCCTGCAGGAGTTGCACATCCTCGTCCTGCAGAGCCTTTCGACGATTGGCGAGACACAAGACACCTACCAAATCGCCCGCGGAACCGAGCAACCGGATCATGGTGCAGTCGTCCCAGCCCAGCAACGAACTTAGCTCGAGACCGAACAGCTCGGCAGCGCTTGCAGAGACTATTTCCGGATGATGTTGCGCCAGGGCATCGACCAGCGCGTGATCAAAACGGCGGAGTAACGAGTTGAGTTGGGGAGCAGAAGTCGAAGTCCCGTGGAGAACAAGCGTTTCCAGATCTGAACCTTCCTGGACAGCGAACGCCGCCGCTTCAGCCCCCATCAAGTCGAGGGCACGGGTGACGAAGTTCCTGGCGCACTCCGGAAGCCGGAGGTGGGAGTTCAACTCCAACGCGAGTCCCTTCAGAGCTTCAGCGCGGCGCCGGTGCTGTTCGGATAAGTGCAGATTGCGAGTCGCCTCAAGAGTTACAGCAACCTGAGCCGCCAGAGCCTGTGCCGAGCGTACGTTCTCCTGCGAGATTCCCGTACGGTCCAGCCGGTCGAGCACTCCGAGCACGCCCAACACGCGTCCTCCGGCCCCTAGCAGGGGGACAGCCAGGAGTTGACGCACCTTGAACTTCAGGATCATTTCCAGGTTGGCGCCTGGGACTTTGGCAGGATCGTTGGCCCAGAAAGGTTGTTTGTTCAGCAGAGCGCAGCTGGCGACACCGTCAGGAAACACTTCGTTCACTGGACCGGGTTGGCCATTTTCGGCGCCCCAGCGAACCCGAAACACTCCCCCTTCGAGCAACCCGACAAAAGCCCGGCCGAAACCCAGGAACTCAGCGGCGCGAACCACGAATTGCCGCAGGAACTCATCGAGATCTCCAACCGAACTCAGCTCCGTCAGAATGTTCAGAAGTTGGTGTAGTTCTTGCGCTTGAGCGCGCGCAGTTCCGTACAGTTCAGCATTGGCGATTGCGGTCGCTCCAAACCCGGCCACGGCCGAAAGCAGCGCCTTCTCCTCTTGGCTGAAAGCGCCTTCTCGCCGCGGATAGATCAGGACCGCGCCTGCGGCGCGTGAAGTGCGAATGGGAGCGGCCAACAACATCCCCGCGGGCACAAGGTCGCCAAGAGCGTGAGTGACTGGATCGATGGCGACCGTGATCGGCGCATCGGCGGCAATCGCGCGGGCGGCAAGATCGGCCGCAAATTGTAGTCCTCTGCGGTCGAAGCGGGCACGCGCCGAAGTTGCAAGTTGGGCGGACTCGGCGGCCACGGCATGGAGTCCTACGGTTGTTCCCTGGCGCAAGAGAATACAGACCAGCCGGGTGCGCAGCAGAATCCGCAAGCGATCTGCCACGGCCTGGGCCACCACGGAAGAGTCGGGGACGGCGTCTACCGTTTGAGCAACTTCAGCCAGGATCTCGGCGCGGCGATGCTCCTCGCGCGCCTCGGTCAATCGACTCGCTTCCAACAACGTACCGAGTTGGCCAGCAAGGATGGTCGCCTTAGCTGCTAGATCGTCGTTGAAATAATCCGGTTCCGAGGCCTGAAGAAATACCGCCGCACCGATTACTTCGTTGGAAACCACCACGGGCGCGGCCATCAGGGATTTAGCATGAAATTCAGCAGCCACGGGAAACCGGCTTGGTGCGGGGTCGGTTACATACAGCGTTGTACGCCGACGAATCGATTCCATGGCAACCGCGCTCTCGCGGCCCTTGAGGCGCCGGCCGAGAAAATCAGCCGCCATCAAGCCGTCAGCCTCGGCACCCACCAATTCCGAGGGAGAAGTACAACGCCAGAAGTATGTACCATCCACGCGAAAGAACACCCGCGTTGCCTGGCAGAAGAGCCGGATCAGAGTTGAGGCTGTCGTCCCGTCGGCAGCTGCCTCCGAGAATCGCAGGAGCAGTTTCTGGAAAGCATCATCCGAGCGCGGGACGGATTTTTCCAGCACCGTCGTGTCTCCGGCATGCTTTGTCAAAAAGACACCGCCTCCAGCACCACCAAACCCCAAGTAATTGAATATACAGGAAAAATAGCCTGCTATCTCAATTTGAGTCAAGGGAATAACGTTTGGAGTGCCCAACTGTGAAATCTTGGGAAAAAAGGTCGAAGTGTCTCAGTCTGAGAGACGGAAGGCTTCGTGAGACGAATCCAATACTTCTGCAGCAATCGCACGGCTGCAGAAAACACGCCTAAACCGCTGATTTAGAAGTTCTTACATCCGCTCTCGTCTTATGCTTAGGGTTCCACCCAGCGTGGCAAGGGCATTGCTGTGGCTAGAGGCTGGATATGTCCCCGGGAGGAGCAGTGTCTTTCCAAAACATGTGGTTGCGGGCACTCGCGGCGCTCTTGATGGTAATTGCCACAATCTTTCATCCCTTACCTGCACTGGCGCAGAGCGAGTTGACACGGAAGGCGAAGACTAAAGTGGCTCCGGCTTATCCAGAGTTGGCGCGGCGGATGAACATCACGGGCACCGTCAAAGTGCTGGTGGTGGTTGCGCCCAATGGAACTTTGAAGGACACCAAAATAGTAGGCGGGAACCCGCTTCTGGTCAACGCCGCCATGGATGCTTTGAAGAAGTGGAAATTTGAAGCGGCGGACTCCGAGAGCACCGGAACGGTGGAGTTCAAATTCCAACCCCAGGAGTAACCGGGGCCGGAAGTAACTTGTCCAAGATTAACTGGGCACGGATCAAGCGAGACCGGATTTATGCGAGAGGAGTGACCCTACTCTAGATCAGATTCAACTACTGCTGGGGCGCAGAGCGGGACGTGAGACGAGCGGAGGAACAGCGAATGACAATTGGCAAGAAACTCTACCTGAACTTCGGAGCCGTCCTCGCGATGGTCGTTGTGCTGTTCCTCATCAACCTCATCGCGGTGCAACGGGAACATAGCGCCAAGGCCGCGGCTTCGCAGGCGTTGCAAATGGCTGCGACCACTGACAAGATCCGCTTCCAGATGATGCAGAACCGCTTGTCTCTCAGCAACTACCTGCTCAGCGGCGATACTCGCGAGGTCGAGCGGCTGAACGATGGTATGCGGGTGCTCGAGGAAAAGCTGCAAGCCGGCGAGAACCTTACAACCTCGGAACAGCAGCGAACCGCGCTGGAGAAAGTACAGAATAGCGAGCAGAACTGGGCGCGCGAATTTGCCGCGCCGCTGATGGACAAGCGCAAGGAAGTAGACAGCGGCAACGCCACGGTAGCTGAGCTTCAGATTTTCTATTTGCAGAAAGACGCGTCTTCCTGGGTGAAAAACGCCACCGAATATCTGGATGTGGCCGACCTCGAAAATACCAAGGTGCTTGAAGCGCGGAGAAAGTCGGACGAGACCGCGGGAACAGCAACCTTTGTGATCGCCCTTCTAAGCACGCTGCTGGCTCTGGGGCTCGGAGTCGTGATCGCTTATACCACCGCCAGGTCCATCACGTCGTCGCTTAACGATCTGATGAGAATCGCACGGCAGATCGCCGACGCGGGTGATCTCGACCACGAAATTGATATCCATCGCAGCGATGAAATTGGGGAACTGGCTCGAACCTTCTCCAACATGGTCACTTACCTCCGCGAAATGGCTTCCGTGTCAGAGGCTATCGCGGGCGGGAATCTGGGAGTTGATGTCCAGCCTCGATCCAAGAATGACACGCTGGGCAAGGCCTTCGCGCGCATGATCGAGGGCTTGAGAAAACTCGTGCGCAACGGGCGTGATGCCGCGCAGCAAGTGGCCAGCGCTTCCAATCAGGTGGCGGGAGCATCCGACGAATCGGCCAAAATCAGTTTGCAAACCTCGTCGGCCATCGACGAAGTCACCAGCACCATGCACGAAATGAGCGTCAACGTCCAGAACATGGTGAAGAGCACGAAGGTCCAAGCTTCCAGCGTCAGCGAGACGTCAGCTTCCATCGATCAGATGGTGGCCTCCATCCAGCGCGTGGCGGATACCGCCAAAGTACTTCTGGACATTTCCAACCGCTCGCGCGAAGAAGTCCACAACGGCATCGCCACCATGGAGAAAGCCACGGACGGGCTGAATCGCATCAACACGACCATTCAGTCGTCAGGCGAGATCATCGACGTACTCGGTCAAAGGGCGGATGACATCGGCAAGATCATCGAGGTGATCGATGACCTGGCGGAACAAACCAACCTGCTGGCGTTGAACGCCGCGATCGAAGCGGCGCGCGCCGGAGAGCATGGATTGGGCTTCGCCGTGGTCGCCGACGAAGTCAGAAAGCTGGCGGAAAAGTCGGCTCAGTCCACCAAGGAAATCTCTGAACTGATCCAAAGCATCCAGAAGGAATCTCGCAAGGCAGTCGAGAACATGAACCGCAGCACCGCGATCGTTAACGAAGGGCTGGGACACGGAGAGGAACTGAATACGGCGTTGCGCAAGATCTCGAACGTGGTCACGGAAGTGTATAAGTTCGCGCAGGAGATTGGCGCCGCCACCAACGAACAATCGCACGGCTCTTCACAGATTGCCCGCGCCACCACGCGCCTGAACGAGATCACCCATGAAATCAATTCAGCGGTCGAAGAGCAGGCGTCAGGGGCGCACGCGGTGGTGAAAGCCATGGAACGGATGCGCGAGTTGGTGCAGAACACAACCTCGGGCTCGACCGAATTGGCGGCCTCGGCGGAACAGATGTCAAAGATGTCCCGCGACCTGCTCGATTCCATGGGCAGATTCATGCTCGAACAGATGGACGCGGTGGCGTCGCGCATCGAAGAAAAGGCCGGCGTCCGAGGCAGCTCTCGGCAGGCCGCTGCTGGGGCGCGCAGCTAACCTCGAGAATCCTCATGAACCGGGAACTGCACATCGTCGGCTTTAAGGTGGGACGTGAGACCTACGGCGTACCCATCACTGCCCTCCGCGAAATTGTTCGAGTGCCAGAAATCACGGCCGTGCCGGACGCCCCGGATTACGTAGAAGGCGTGATCAATCTGCGAGGGAAGATTGTTTCCGTCCTCGATCTGCGCAAGCGGCTCGGGGAAGCTACGGTCGCTCCCGGCAAGCGCAATCGAATTCTCGTGGTAGAGCACAGAGGGCGGCTTTGTGGCTTGATCGTAGACTCCGCTTCCGACGTGCTCAAGATTCCAACCGCGGACATTGATCCTTCTCCAACCGATTTCGTGGAAGGCGGGCTGAACTGTGTGACCGGGTTGGGCAAGTATCAGGGCCGGCTGATCGTCTTGCTGGATATTGACAAGGTGCTGGAGTTCAGCGGAACCCGGGTAAAGAC
>DATHPO010000155.1:0-3402 GCA_035483835.1 Terriglobales bacterium | reverse complement strand
CAGGCGGATTATTCGCGATTGGTGGCGCGTTGATCGCAATCCCCTTGCTAACGGCCGTCTTCGGCTTCACTCAACACGACTCGCAGGGAACGGCGATGGTGATGGCTCTCGCGAGCGCGAGCGTGACCTTGGTGATTTACGTGAGAAATAAGCTCCTGCGTGTTCGCGATGGCCTCATCATGACAGCGTGCAGCACCGCCATGGGGCTCGTGTCTTCCCAAATGGTGCGGTACGTCAACGACCGAACGTTGCAGCGCAGCTTCGGGACGTTCTTGATTGTGCTCGCGGTATTCGTGTGGTTCGGACACCTCGGTGAGGGCGACAGGTCTGCGCCACTCCCGACTCCGGCGCAAGTCGGCATCGGATCCTTGGCCGGAGCGCTCAGCGGATTGTTCGTGGTTGGCGGCGCGCTGGTTAGTGTGCCATTGCTCGAACGCGTGGCTGGGTACTCGCAGCAGCGGGCGCAGGCGATGGTCCTGCTCATGCTCGTCCCCGCATCGGCGATCGGTCTCGTGGTCTATTCCTCGGCGGGATATGTGAGGTGGCACGAAGCGATCGCGCTCGCCGGGGGAGCCGTCGCGCTGGCGCCGCTCGGTACGCGGGCCGCACTAGTCATGAAGCCGCGACTGCTGAGGCGCTGCTTCGCCGTGGTGCAGGCAGGTGCGGGATTACTGCTCGTCGCAGGGCGCTAAGCTGTTGTAGGTCAGGTTGGCCTCTACCAGCCGGGCTTAGGCGAAGGCAGTCAGGTGGGAATGAGTTCGACCCGAATCCTCTCTATTGTTGCATTTGCACTTCTCGTGGGACTCCCGCCCGCGCATGCCCAGTCGGACGAGGCTGCGGGCCCTGTGCCGCCGAATCGCAGTTACATGTTATTGAGGGAGGACGAGGACTGGAGTTTCCTGCGCGACCGGTCTCTCCGTCAAGATTTCTGGGATCCGATCAAGTACATTCCGCTGCGCGGCGACGCCAACGACTGGTATCTCACCATCGGAGGCGAGGCTCGCGAAGTCTGGGAGCAGATTGGAAACGATAACTGGGGACAGCAGCCATTCATGAACGGATATTTCAATGAGCGGTACATGCTCTATTTCGATCTGCATTATGGCAAGCACGTTCGTACTTTTATCGAGCTGAAGAGCGGGTTGAATTCCTATCGGATTGGTGGTCCGCGCCCGATCGACGAAAAAAAGCTCGACTTTCAGGCCGGATTCTTGGAACTCGGAACGTCCACGGAGGATAAGTCCATAGAGCTTCGCGTCGGGAGGCAGGAACTCGAGTACGGCTCCGGCCGTCTGATTGATGTTCGCGAAGGTCCGAACGTGCGGCTCAGCTTCGACGGTTTCATGGTTAAGAGCAAAATCAATTCCTGGCAAATCGATGGATTCGCCATGCGCCCGGACCTGGACAAGCCCGGCTTTTTCGACAACGCACCGAATCACGCCGTTGGATTCTGGGGGGTATACGCCACCAAATCACTGCCTCGTAGGACTTCTCTAGAGATGTACTACCTGGGCCTCGATCGCAAGCAGGCGACTTTCGAACGAGGCACGGCGCAGGAAGTGCGTCATTCGCTCGGCGCAAGATTTTCTCGCGCGATCGCAACAGACCGGCCCGCATGGGATTTCGACTACGAGGCCTTGTGGCAATTCGGCACGTTCGGCTCGGATAACATCCGGGCGTGGACGGTTGCGTCGGAAACCGGCTACCGGTTTCCGACCATGCGATTGAAACCACGCTTCAGCACGAAGGCAGACATTTCGAGCGGAGATCATCCAAATTCGAAAACGCTCGGGACGTTTAATCCGCTTTTTCCCAAGGGCGACTACTTTGGAGTCCTGGCGACCACCGGTCCCGGTCCGATCAATTTCATCGATATTCACCCGCGTGTTGAGGGGATCTTTCCGCACGATGTGACCGCGTCGTTCGACTGGATCTTTCAGTGGCGAGAGAGCTTGCAGGATGGAGTGTACGCGGTGCCCGGATTCTTGATCAGGGCTGCGGATGGCAGTCAGGCAAGATTCGTGGGGAACCGGCCTGGCACGCAGATTCGCTGGCAGGCGACTCCGCACATGTGGTTTCAGGCCGACTATGGGATTTTTTATGCTGGCCGATTTTTGAAGGAGACTCAACCGGGGCGAAACCTGAATTATTGGGCGCTCTGGGCCGGCTATAAATTCTAGGAGGGTTGAACAAGAGGAGCGGTCACTCTGAGCGTGTGCGACATTGGAGACGAACTCAGTTCCGCCGTGACCCGCCAATAGCTGTAACATTTCCGATGTTCCAGGGCGATCTCCTGAACGGCACATCGCAAGCGTCGGTGTCGCCACTGCAAAGGATGGCTCGTTGCTCGTCACTGATGACGGCAGCGGCACGATCCGGCGCATTTCCTACAAGAAACCAACTCGCAACTGAACCAGGCCGCAACCTGAATTACTGGGCGCTCTGGACTGGTTATGAATTCTAAGAGGAATGCGATGGGCTCAAGCGACAGAACGTTGTGCCGAGCGAGCCACTTTCTTAGCTATGGCTAGCACTGTGATCGTCCCGGCGCTCGTCCTCGCGGAGGTAGACTACTTCCTCTGAGAATCGAGCCTCGGAATCTGCTAAGGTCCGAGTTGCCGCATAGGGTCTAAGCCACCCATTTCATTCTCAGTTTCTTGCGTTTTCTCGCGCAATCGACGAGGTAAAGGTCAATTAACTTTTGGTAAGGAAGTCCTGTCTCATCCGCCAGCCCCTTGAAATAGTCCACGACTTCCGGGCTTAAGTTGATTCCCACGGCTTGTTTCTTGGCGGTGTAAGGATTCTTGAGTTCTTTCATTTTGGAAAAATCATATTCCTTCTTCATAAAATATAAGCTCCTTCTTGGTTGCCTTCCGCGCGGAAATAATTCGAATCACTGAGTCGGATTTCTTGTAGCAGTGAACGACGACCAGAGGTCTTCCCGTAGAACTCATTCCGATAAGGATAAACCGATCCTCATCGTCTGAGTGTTCTGGATCATCGAAGAGACGCGAATTCGGATCGCGGAAGGCGCTCTGAGCTTTTTCAAACCACACCCCATGCTTTCTCCGATTGCTCCTATTTCTCTTCTCATCCCACTCGAAGCGGAGCATTTCTAGATATTATCTAGATACAATGTAGATTGCAACGGCGGGATGAAACGGGCCTGGGAGGTTGGTGGACGTGACCGGGATCGAACCGGTGACCCCCTGCTTGCAAAGCGAGTGAGGGAATTAGATCCAAGTCGTTGTTCAGGCTGCGCTTAATACGACGAATCCACGAGAGCCATACCCCTCTTGTTGCTCCAAAGCTGCTCCACAACAACGCCTCTCGGTTGAGCGAGTCATGTCAGATCGACACCGAAAAGCTCGGCTATCATTTTGTTTAGGAGAACACGGCACA
>DATHPO010000154.1:0-4001 GCA_035483835.1 Terriglobales bacterium | reverse complement strand
TTTCAGGCTATCCACCGGCCGAAGCCAATGGACGTGCACAAGGGCAGGACGACGCGGACTCCCTGGGATCCAGTGTTGGTTCAAAAGACCATCGCGACGTCACCTGCGTCGCAGGCCGGTTCCGCAATCAATTGTAGCAGGGAATTAGCGGCGCAACGATTTGAGGTAGGCGACGATTTGCCAGCGCCGCTGCTCGGGCAATCCGGACCAAGAAGGCATGCCTCGCCAAAGATTTCCGTTGCGCAGAAACCATTCCAGTTCGCCAGGCGTGGCATTTTGAACGGTGGAGAGATGCAGGTTCACCGCGTGGCCCTTTCCGCGGGCGTTCGAGCCGTGACATTCGGCGCAATGCTGCTGAAACAGCTTCTCGCCCGCGAGGACGGCAGCGGGCTGGCCCTGGTAAGGGTTGCGCCACTCGCGCGTCTGCTGCGGCGCTTGCGCGATGGCCAGCAGAACGCCGCGATCGTCGGTCGGGTGCTCGTGGCGGTGCTCCTGATCTTGCTCGGCAGCGGAGCCAGTAAGGGCCAACGCGACTGCCAGAACGAGCAGGCCGGGTACGATCCATCGCGTCATCGGAGTCATCGGAACAAGCTCCTTACTTTGTGGCCGAAGCTGTCTATTTCGTAGGAAACGCCCCAGCGCAGAATGAAGCGATGGCTGTTGTCGTTGAGTCCGAAGCCGGGGGAGATTCGAAAGGAGGCGCCGCTGGGAAGTTGCCAGCCGACCATCGGCGCAAGGTAGTGGGATGTCCCCGACAGAGTCGCGTTCCACGAAGTCCCGAGGCCGCCATAAATTTCCGCGCCCGCTAGAAAATTTTCGCGGCAGAAGTTGCACGAATTCGACGTGGCGGCAAGTCTTAGCGGGCGACTGGCGCCCACGGCGTAGCCAAATTCCCAGGGGTCGTGCCCCAGGTTTTTCTCGCCGATAAAATTCTCCGAGATGTTCCAGCCCTTGTAATCACTGGACAGAATCAACTTTGTTTCGAGCTCATGCTGATGTTCTTGCTGGGCCTCGGAATTGGGAACGGCGTGATCCGCCTGGCCATCGAAGCCGACCACTTCGATCATGGTCTTGTCCGCGCCGTTGGTGTTTTCGTACTCAACGTAGAGAACCGGATTGATCGAGTGCTCGTGCATCAGCGGACGAAAACGATTTTCCCAGCGGAAGCCGGTGAAGAGCGCAGTATCGTGAAAGGTTCCCTGCCAATCGAGATAGAACTCTGTGGTCCACCAGGCTTTCGCGCCGTATTCGAACTCGGTCCATGGAGCGATAAAGTCGTTGCCATGCGGCTGGGTTCCATAGATGGAATTCATCTCGATTTCGAGGTTGCCGGGTTCCTCGAGATGATGCGAGTAGGTGACGAAGTAGGGAGTTTCCTGCGCGGCCGCACTTTTGGGAGCACCTAGCACGACGCACACCCAACACAAGAGGCCGAGATAGAAAATGCAACGAGGACGTTTCGCTTTCGCCCCGGCAAAGTTTGGGTGGGATAGAAGTCTGCAAGCCGACAAGGGAGCCCCTTTCTAGTTGAAAACGACTTTCAACTGGAAAGACCCTATGCCAGTTGACAATCGCTGTCAACTAGCGCGGTGTAATAGTTTTGTAAGGGCGGTTTAGAGTCAAGTGGTGCCATTCGGAGTGCTGCGGCTGCGTTGACTGCCTGGACCTAGCGGGACCTGTGTTGCGAGCATTGTGCGAGGTCATTTCGAAGAACGCGGACGTCCATCCGGGCGGCCGCTAGAAGGAAAAGAGCCGGGCTCTTCTGCGATTTGAAATTCACGGAACGGAGGCCGACTTCGCGCCGACCTCCGTTCCCTCGTGCTCGTGGTTAGAAGTGGAAGCCGATCTCCGCCGTCACTGCTCGCGGCGAGACGTAATGCGTGCCGCTGAACGTGGAGAGGAAATTGTAGAGGACATAGCTGTTGGCCAGATTGATTACTTCGACGCGAGCGCTGACCTTGTAGCGATCACCGTGGAAATGGTAGATGTCATCATCGCCAACCGCCAAATCGAATAGATTGCGCTGCTGGATGCGTGGTGGATTGTGGTCATCGTTCTCCTTGTTGGGCGTCGGAACTGAAATGAGGGTGGAACTAAACTGCGTAGCCGGGCAGACGCCGCCGGGTATCGGGATGCCAGCTGGGTTTGCCGCACTAGGGGGCGCAGCGCGCACACCGTTGCAAGTGAACCCGGCCTCAAACTCCTGATCGGCGCTCAAGGGTACGCTGCCCACGTTCGAGGCTACCAGCGAGACCGAGCCGTTGGCGGGGGTAGTGCCAATGCTGCCTGGACAGGTGTTAAACGCTTCCACACCGAAACAGGGCGTCGCACCAGCCACCAGCCCGCTGTCGTACCGCCAGTTGAAGGCCACCCACGGGTATTTCTTCCAAGGCTGGTATTGCATGTGTGTTGTCGCGTTGAAACGCTCATCGTGATCAATGCGAAAAACACCCGTTGGCGCCGAGGGATTTGCGCCGGCTCCGGCGACCTGCGGGGTGAAGAACCGCGCGGCCACGCTCGACATCACAATGAAGGCCGTCAATCCGTGGAAATTCGGCACTGATCCGCGAATTGCGAATCCGGGGATTTTGGACCGGGTCCACTCGATCGGGAAAGTGATCGGTGTGTTACCAAGAACGCTGAAGTCGTAGGCGTTATGGGTGTATTTCCAGATGTACTCACCGTCGAGAACGAAGTATTTCCCGAACGCTTGTTGCAGGCCAGCATGAAATTCATTGCGAAACCCCGGCGAGATTGGATTCGTGGTATTTCCCGAGCATCCGAGCAGAGGGTTCAGAACACCGTTGGTGCATCCAATGCTGGAAAGCACGAGGTTTTCGTTAAACGGAGTTTCCAGAGTTCGGGCATAGGAGACTCGAAGAACGGTGTTCGTGCGTTTGATGTTGTAAGCGACGCCAAGGCGAGGCTCCGCCTGGTTCGCGGTAACCAAACCATTGTACAAGTCGCCGCGAATGCCCAAATTGAACGACCAGTTCTTCCAGTTGATTGTGTCCTGGACGTAAAGCCCCAGCTCCTTCACGTCCGTGTGCAGAGGAAATGATGCAGCGGTCTGGAATCGACTTCCTCCACGCGTGAGGTCAAAGGGAAGCAAAACCGGGTTGAACAAAGGGTAGAGGGCCGTGCTTAGAAACCCATTCGCCGGGTCGCCCGGGGCGTTGGGGTTACCAGCCACATTGGGCTGAAATCCCGCTGCGGCGCACTGGCTTGGATCGGTGAACCCCTGCACGGGGGCGAAAGGGTAAGCACCATCTGTTACCGGATTCGTATTCGCACCGAGGCAGGGCGCGTTAAGCGTTGGATCGACAATCCCGATTTGATCCTTCTCGGTGAGAAAAGTCTGTTCATAGACGATCCCCGCCTTCACATTGTTAATGCCGTGCACATAGGAAATTTCCGAGTGGATGCCCGCATTCGTTAGGGTGCGACTCTGCGCGACGCTCTCCCTCTGAAGGCTGAATGGCCCGAGATCAGCGAACGGATTGCCGCTGGGGTAGTAGTTGTATGTATCGCGGCGCACAAAAGCGCCAAGCGTCAAGACGGTATTGGAGTTGATCAGGTGCGTCCAGCTCGGCGCGATGTTGAATGTCCCGATCTTCGAGTGCTGATCCGCCGAACCGACAGTCTGACCGCACTGTGCGAGAGTGCAACCTGAGCTCACCGGAGGAGCGAGGCCGCCATTGTCAACGACGACCCCAAACCAAGGCGAAGCGAATTGAGAGTCGAAAGAATTCGGCGTCTGAAACCAGGAACGCGTGTATTGGACGTTGAAGTGGACCGAGTCTGCAGTCGAAATCTGATAGTCCACACGATCGAATATGTTTTCCTCGTTGCCCTTGTCATGCATGACACTGAATTCCGGAGGATCGAGGAATCGGCCGCTATTCAATCCGCTGGCGGAGATGAAATTGCCCCATTTCTGATTGCCGTAGGCGAAGTCGAAGCCGGCGTTGGACGTGCCGAACGCGCCGTAGGAACCATAG
>DATHPO010000153.1:0-11153 GCA_035483835.1 Terriglobales bacterium | reverse complement strand
CAAACGTGAAAATCATTACCCGGGCAGGACAGCAGCGTTACGCCAACGCGATCCGCAACTCGGGAGCCGATGAAGTCATCATTCCGGAGTATGAAGGCGGTTTGATGACCGGGAGAATGATCCAGAAATATTATCCCGTGAAAACCAATTTGCAATGAATCTGCAGCGAAACCAAGATTCCTCGTTGCTTTGCTCCTCGGAATGACGAGGCGTTGCGTGGAGCTTCGCTCCGGCGACGGGAGGGTCGCCCGTCACCACGCGTGCAAAATTGCCTGCTAAGATAACGGTTCGTATGGCTTCGACACTACCCAACACCGCTGTCCAACAAGAAGAAATCACCGCGCCACCGCCCTCGTCGGCGTTGCGATTGATGTCACTGGATCTGTTTCGCGGGGCGACGATTGCCGGAATGATTCTGGTCAACAACGCGGGGGACGAGGCCAACTCTTATTGGCCGCTCAAGCATGCAGAGTGGAACGGCTGGACGCCGACGGATTTGGTGTTCCCGTTCTTTCTCTTTATCGTCGGAGTGGCGATGGCGTTTTCCTTCAGCGCGCGGCTGAAACGCGGCGAGTCGCGAGCGGCGCTTCTGCGGCACGTGCTTTGGCGCGGCCTGGCGCTGTGTGCTCTGGGAATGTTTCTGAATGGCTTTCCCAACCGCTACCATCTGGATTCGTGGCGCGTCTATGGCGTGCTGCAGCGGATCGCCGTCTGCTATGTGATTTCGGCGGTTCTCGCATTGTGGACCGGCTGGCGAGGGTGGATCGTCACTATTTTGGGCTGTCTGGTGGGCTACTGGATTTTGATGCGTTTCGTTCCGGTTCCGGGATTCGGCGTGCCCACTCACGATATCCCGCTACTCGATCCCGACCGCAACCTTGCGGCCTGGCTCGACCGGCGGCTTCTGGCCGGACACTTGTACGAGGGCACTCGCGATCCCGAAGGAGTATTAAGTACGATCCCCGCCGTGGCCACCAGCCTGCTGGGGATGGTCACGGGGCAGTGGCTTCGCTCCGCGCGTTCCGGGCAGAGCAAGGCGTGGGGCATGGCGGTATTTGGAATGATCGGCGTGCTGGCGGGCAAGATTCTCAACCTCGGATTTCCCATCAACAAGAAACTGTGGACGAGTTCCTACGTGATCTTCACCGCCGGTCTGGCTCTGCTCTGCCTCTCGCTGTGTTACTGGATCGCGGATGTGAAACGATGGCGCGGATTTTGGACAAAACCGCTCCTGGTGTTCGGAATGAACGCGATTGCAGCTTACGTGTTTGCCGAGTTGATGTCCCACTTGCTGGATCACATGCACACCAGTACAGGGATGGCCTGGCAGGACTTTATTTACGAACGCATATTCGTGCCGGTAGGCAGCCCGGCGAATGCTTCCTTGCTCTATGCGCTGAGCTACGTGCTGGTTTGCTGGGTGGCGATGTGGCTGCTGTATCGCAAAGGCATCTTCCTGAAGATCTGATGATAATCTTGGATAGTCAGCACTGAACAGCCAGCCAATCCCGGTTTTACCAAGCCTGGGTATTGCACCCTTTTTTTGAGTCGAGGAGATCCTTTGATCGGATACAAGCGTGGGGCCGGGATGCAACGACTGACGTTGACGATTGCCATCATTTGTTTAGCGTGCGCCGGCAGCGTCGCACAGCAAGGTCAACCCAGCGCGCCGCCCGATGCGCCCTCTGCCAGCGCACAAGCGCAAACCGCACCGCAGGCGACGAACCCGCTGCAGAGTGGTATGTCCTTCTTACAGCGGAAGTCGGTGTTCTTCCCTAACCTCGCTACTAATTCCGGGCCGTTGAGTGTTTGGCAGAAATTCAAGCTGGCGGCAAACAACAGCGTTTCGTTAGCTACGATCGGCGCGGCGCTGACCGGCTCAGCTTTTGGCCAGGCGATCAACAGCCCCAAAGGGTATGGACAGGGGGCTGAGGGATACGGCAAGCGTTTTGCCGCCGACATGGCCCGCTCCGCTTCCGCCAATCTGTTCGGTACATTTCTGATCGCATCGGCGTTGCACGAAGATCCGCGCTTTTATGTGAAGAAGCACTACACCTTCAAGCAGTCGCTGAAATATGCTGCGGAGCGGATCGTGATTACGCGCAGCGACTCGGGAGAACGCGTGGTGAACTTTGCGGACACGCTGGGTCCGCTGGCAGGGGAAGCGTTGGCCGACACCTACTATCCTGAAGGGAACCGTGGCGTCAGCAGCACGTTTATCCGCTACGGGTCCGACCTGGGTTGGAAATTCGGCGGGAACATGTTGCGCCAGTACTGGCCAAGAATTAACAGGAAGCTGAAGCTGGTTCCTGAGTCGACGCCCGCGCCGAGTAAACCCTGAAACTGCGGCGATGAACGCTTCCCTACAGCGTAGTTGCTCTTCGATTCGAATTCACGCACTTCTGATCTTCGGCGTGATCTTTTTTTCATACGCATACTTTTACGAAGGAGGGGGCTGGAATCAGAACTCCCGTTTCGATCTGGTGCGGGCCATCGTGGAGCAGGGGACGTTGCGCATCGATGGCTACGATGAGAACACCGGCGACAAAGCCTTCGCCAACGGCCATTACTATTCGGACAAGGCTCCGGGACTCGCGCTGCTGGCGGTACCGATGGCAGAGGTCACAAGACCCCTGCTGACAGTGGCGGGAGTGGATCCTGCGTCGCCTCGTGGCTTGGTAGATCTCGCCTACTACATCACAGTATTCGCCGTCGCTCTGCCCATGGCGGCGGCGTGCGCATGCCTGTTCTGGATCTCACTGCAGCTCGGAAGCAGTGTGGGCGCATCAACATTTACTGCGCTCGCGCTGGGCCTGGCGACTCCCCTCTGGGCATACTCGACGCTGTTCTGGGGACACGCGCTGGCCGGATCATGTTTAGTGTTCGCCTTCGCCTGCGCTCTGGAGTTGCGCGGCGGGGTGAGCTCTGCGGGCGATATATTTTGGGGGCTGGTTCTTGGCCTGACCGCCGGGTGGGCCACCGTTTCAGAATATCCTTCGGCCCCGGCCGCTGCGATGGTCGCCGGGCTGGCATTGGCTCTGGTTTGGAAGGATGGGGCACCTCGACGCTGGCGTGTCGTTCTTGGCATTGGCGCGGGAGCGTTGCCATGCGTCATTGTGCTGATGGCTTATCAGCGCGCCGCGTTCGGTTCCGTGCTTCATCCCAGCTATGCGTATTATCCGCAGGGAGCCTTTGCGTGGATGGCCCATGGCTACCTGGGCCTGACCTATCCCAGAATCGATGTCGCATTGAAGCTGTTGTTCGGTTGCCGGCGTGGACTGCTGTTTACCGGTCCGGTTGCCCTGGCCGCGCCTTTCGGCTTACGCATGCTTTGGAAGCATCCCGCGAGCCATGCAGCGGCAGTTACGGCAGCCGGCGTCGCCACCTACTATTTTCTCTTTCACGCTGCATTCTCTTCATGGCCGGCCGGCTGGTCGTACGGTCCGCGGTATATGTCGCCGGGGTTGCCGTTATTGTGCCTGGGGCTGGCGCCGCTTTGGGATCATGCACGGCCCGTTTGGAGGATCGTTGTCGCTGTGCTGGCCGCCGCGGGCGTTGGGCTTACGCTTATGGCGGTTTCGGTCGCGGCGCAACCGCCTAACGAGTTTCATTGCCCACTGCGCCAGTTCTATTGGCCGTCCTTCTGGGCAGGAAGATTTTCTTTGAATCTGGGGACCGTGCTCATACCTGCGGAACAGGGAACGAACCAGGTGCACGGCGCCTTCAACGTGGGCGAACTCATGGGCCTGCACGGCTTGGCAAGCCTACTTCCGCTGTTGGCGGGGTGGAGCCTAGCTGCGATACTTTGGGTTCTGATAAATCGAGCCGAGAAGTTAACCCAGCCTCAAGGCGGAGAATCACGCCGAAAACAGCCCGACAATCAATCGTTTGGCGGGTAACCTAGGTAACTTTCGGCAGGCCGAAACTGCGTGATACGCTCGTCGGATAAGAAGCAAGAAATCAACAGTTTCCGGGGGACAAATGCTTCGCCGCTGGTGCCTCTACCTGCTGCTATTTTGGTCTTTGGCTGCGTTGGCTGGCACGAAATCCAATCCTGCCCAACCCAGACAGAAAAATGCGTCCGCGAGGCTGCCGGTCACTACATCCTCAGCGCAGGCGCGGGCTAACTTCGAGAAGTCGATGCGGGAGTTCGAAGAGTACCGCATCCCGGAAACCCTCCAGGATCTACGAGCGGCGACCAAGGCGGACCCGAATTTTGCCCAGGCGTTCATCCTGATTTCCCGGATGAGCCAGGATCCGGTGGAACAGGCGTCCACGCGCAAGCGGGCCGAGCAATTGGCGGTTAAGGTAACTCCGAGCGAGCAGTTGCTGATTCGGTGGCTGGCGGATGCGCAGCAGAACAATTATTTGCCTGCTATCGCAGCCATGAACGATCTGTTGACGAGGTATCCGCGCGACCAGCGGCTCGCATATCTGGCCGGCGACTGGCTGATGCAACAGTTTCGGTACGAGCAGGCGGTCGCGGTGTTGGAGCGTGCGCTGGCGCTGAACCCGAATTATGCCGCGGCGCTGAATGACGTGGCCTACGGCTACGCCGACATGGGCAACTTCGAAAAGGCTTTTGCCGCGATGGATCGCTATGTGGCACTCGATCCTGATCAGCCCAACCCGCATGATTCCTATGGCGAGATTCTGCGAATGGCGGGCAAACTCGATGCTGCGCTCGAGCAGTACCGGATGAGCATCCGAATCGATCCGAATTTTGGTTCGGAGGTCGGCGTCGCCGATACTTATGCGCTCATGGGGAAGGAACTGGAAGCCCGCGAGGAGTATGACCGGGCTATCGTATTCGCTCCGAGCAACGCCGACAAAGTGCAGCGGGAATTGCAATCGGCTGTGACCTGGATCCGCGAGAACAATCGCAAACAGGCGGAAAGGGCGTTAAGCGATGTGGCGAGGCATGCACATTCCGCGGGGTTGGCACGTCTCGAAGCTGAAGCTCACAGGATTCTAGGCATGTACGAGCCTGATCCAAAGACAGCGCTGAAACAGTTGCAAGCTGCTCAGGATGTGCTGCAGGAAGAGCATGAGATTTCCGCCAGCGACCGCGATGAGGAGCTGGCGCGAATCCTCCGAACCCGGGCTACCCGTTTAGCTGAGTTGCCGGACATGGACTCGGCGTCGAAGGCGGTCAAGCAGCTCGAAACCATGGCCGGCACGAGCCGCAGCCAAGTCATCCAGCTTTGTTATCACGGGGCAGCCGGAGCGTTGCTGGTAGCTCAGGGCAAGTTCACGGATGCGATTCCTCATCTGCAGGAAGGCACCGCGGACCCGGAGTCCATGCGGCTTTTGTGGCGCGCGTACACGAGCACGGGAGCCACATCGGAAGCGCAGGCGATCGCGTCGAAGCTGGCTGCTCTGAATCTACCCACCGTGGAGCAGGCGCTGGTAGTGCCACAATTCCGGGTGAGCCTGGTCAGCCAGGTGGGGCAGCCGTAAAGCGACGACACTCCCGGCCATGCCACGCATCCCGATCTTCAGCTTCGGACAAGCAGAGCAGGAAGCGGCACTTCCTCGCCTGACCGGCTACTCTCCGTCACTTTCTCTGGAAGGGCTGCAACTCGGGGTCGATAACCTGCGCCACGACGTTCACCTGAGCCCCAAGTTTGTGACCCAGACGCGTTCGCAGATCTCGCGCCTGATCGTCCGCCATGGCGATGTCGAAGGATTGCTGGCGGCGGAAGCGACACAACCGCGGCAGGGTGGACACTTCATCGGATCGAATGCGGGTCCGAAGAGCAATGTCAAGCCCGGTGGCTCCGAGTTGAAGCCTCTGTTGGCGGAAGTGCATTCGGCCGCGTTGAATCGCGCCAAGGCCGAAGGAAATCCTTCGTTGGATGTGCTGGCGCGGGTCGCGATCATCAAGTTTCTGCGGATCGAACTGGGATTGCAGTTTGCCCAGATTCTCGAACGCTGCCGTATGACGTTGAAGAGCTACGAAGGCATCCGGGCGCAGAAAGCGCTGGAATATCGCGAACGGGTTGCGGCCTTCCAGGTGGCAAAAAAAGTCATTCTGCGCAAGACAGGGCAGGAACTGTTTCGCACCCTGCGCGAAATCGAAAAGGAAACTCTAGCACGCACCCGGCGCTCGCTGTTCGGGAGCAGCCACGACGAGCAGTACAAACTGTTTCTCAATCCACTGATTTTCACGGCGGATGGTTGCGACGCATACGTGAACGCCGAGCAGTATGTCATGCTGGGCAATTTCGACCGCGATCCCGACCGTTTTGCCAATGTTCGCAGAATTGCTTATGAGTTCCTGCAGTCGCTGAACCTTGGGCAGGAGGTCGACCCCGAGCGTGCCATCAACGCCTGGCTGAATGTGCCGGAGAATGCTCAGGAACTGATCGGCTCCGGAACTCCGGATGACTCCTCGCCCGAAGAGCGCGCTCAGAAGACTCGGTTGGCAACATGGCTGGGATTGCTCGATCGTGAGAAGCTGATGGAATATGTGGTCGCTTCTTACGAAGCCGTACCGCTGCTGGCGGAGTACTCGCCGCGCATCAACGCACAGCAGTTGAAGAATGCCCTCATCTCCCGCGAAGAACGCACGCGGGTAGAAAAGCTGATTCTGGATCAGGGCAAAGTCTCGCGCGACAGCCTGCAAGCAGCAGTGCAGAGAGTGGCGAGTTGCAAGGGTGCGGAGCGGGGCAAAGTTGCGGCCAGATTCCTCCGCGACTTTATGCGCTACCACCGCGACCTCAGGAACCTCGAAGCACTCAGGTCGGCGATGGACAACGTCAATCTCATTGCCAACGACAAGATGCGGCAGCTTTCCGCCATGAACGGCACGCTCTACGAATTCTTGCTGCCCGAGGAGCAGAAGCCGTCGGAAGAGAAAGTGCTGCGCCACGTGATTATCAAGGCCGATGTCCGCGATTCGTCACGGCTCACCCGCTCGCTTCTCGAACGCGGAATGAATCCGGCGTCCTATTTCAGTCTGAATTTCTACGATCCGGTCAACAAGCTGCTATCGAAGTACGGGGCCGGCAAAGTCTTTCTTGAAGGCGACGCGATCATTCTGGCAATCCTCGAGCGCGAGGGAGAGCCGGGGCTGGCTGTCTGCCGCGCCTCTGTTCTGGCGCGCGAAATTATCGAGATCGTGCGCGGGTACAACCAGTTGCTGGAGCGCGCCGGACTTCCTGGCATTGAGCTAGGCGTGGGAATTTCCTATCAGGATTCAGCTCCCATGTACCTGATGGATGGCGAGCAGCGCATCATGATCTCGGATGCATTGAACGAGAGCGACCGGCTCTCCTCGTGCAGCAAGCGAGTACGGAAATCGATGAAGGCGATGGAGACTCCGTTCAACGTATACGCATTTCAGACCGTGCCCGACGCCGACGTGGAAGACAGTCCGGACGACTTTATTTTGAAATACAACCTGAACGGCATTCGCATCAGCGAAGCCGCGTTCCAAAGGCTGAAGCAGGAAATTTCTTTGGAGCTTTCTCCATTGGACTTACCCAAGGCGTGGGAGGGCGAAGAGTTTCATCTATGGAGTGGGCTGGTCCCGGTCGGCAACGACATCTTCCGCAAGATCGTGGTGCGCGGTAGCCGCATGCCCCAGATCGATCCCCACAATTTCTCAGTCCAACTCTGGACCGAACGCTGGTACTATGAAGTCTGCTCCAACCCCGCAATCGACGCCAAACTGGAAGGCAAAGCCGCCGCCGGGAAATAACTCAGGTGTGCCGCGAGAACGAGGGCGAGAACCCCTTCGACTGCGCTCAGAGCAGGTCCGCGCCACAGGCTATTATTTCTTCAGCGAGGCGCTCTTCGTGTTGCTGACGCAGGACGATGGCGTGTCGCTGCACTTGCGGAATGCGGGCACGACTAGCGCTTGTTCGAGCGTGGGATCGTTCAGGTTGGTCAGGGTCTCGTTGGTCCGCTTGGCTCCAGCGCTGTATCCGATCTTCTGATATGCGGCCGCGAGCAGCTTCAGTGACAATGGATTGTTGGTGTCTTCTTCCAAGTGAGAAATGGCTTGGTCGTACTTGTGTTCGGAGAACAAAACTGCTCCGGCAGCTCCGTGGTAGGCTAGCTCGCTCAACTTATCGTTGGAGCTTTCTGACATCGCGGCCAGCCGCTCCAGATTGGACTTCGCCAGCTCCTTGTTCCCCATCTTCAGGGCGACTTCCACGCGCGCTCTCAGGATTTGTGCAAGCTCCTGCGTAATGGCGATCTTCAAGGCGTTCTTTCCATCCTGCGTGGCCCCTTCGGCTTTGCCTAAATAGACCAGCGCCTCTTTAGGGTTCTGTGTGCACATTGCCATCTGGCGGTAGGTGTCGGCTTCGGCCTGGCTGTTCTGCCTGGAGTGCGCATAGTCGGCAATGGCCTGGAAGGCGTGCTCGGCGCCCTCGTAATCGTTTTCGCGCACGTATGTGGCCGCTTCCCGGGTCTTCCACAGAATCTGCTGTAGTTCGGGCAAAGTAAATTTCTGGAATCCTATTTCGTATTCTTTGCGGGCACGAACTTGATCTCCCATCAGCGAGTAAGTGTCCGCGATTCCGAATTGCGAGGAATAGAACTCAGGGTTGATCGCGAGCGATGCCCGGTAGTGTTCAATCGATTGATTGAAGCGCCCGGCGAGGCGCAGAATCTCGGCGTAAGAATCCTGCGGATTGGAATCGTTGGGCAGCGCCGCGACGTATTTGTCCATCATCGCAAATGCCTTGTCGAACTGCCGAGTGTAGGCGTAGTTGTAACCGATGTTGTTCATCAGGCCGGGAGAGTCGGTGATTCCCGAATGCTCATACACGGCGATGACGCGCTCGTACTGGGCCTGCGACTGCAGCCACCACGTGGTCATCCAGATCACCCACTTGTCGTGCGGGTATTGATTGAGCACGTCGTTCATTTTGGTGATGGCGGAAATCAGCTTGTGATCGGCGGCATCCTGGTACCACTCGATCACCAGTTGCTCGGAGGTTGTGGCGTGACTTCTGGTGGCAAACGCCTTCTCCTGTTCGCCGACCTGTTCGGCAGAATCAAGGCTGATCTGCGCCAGAAACTCATGGCCCATCGCGAAATCCGGGTCAACCTGAACCGCTTTGCGCAGAATCTCGATGGACTGTTCCTGCTCCACTTTGTCGAGGTAGATATCCAGGGCTTCTTTGACCAGGCGGCGAGCTTCCGGAGATTTGGTGGTCAGCGGCAAGCTGGCGGTGATTGTATTGGCTGCCTGCGGAGCGGTTGGCTGGGCGAAGCCGGCAACTGTGGCGAACATCAGGCCGATGCAGATGGTGACTCTGAAGATCGTTGCTCTGCGGATCATCTTAGTTTCCCCTTAATAAGTAGCCCTGCTCGACCGGCAATTTGCCGTCGATCTTCAACACATTCACGTCTTGGGTCAGTGAATACAGATCGACGACGCCGATGGCTCCCGGCGAAGTCGAGACAAAGCGGAGGACAGCGTCGTCGCTGTCGGCGATCATGATCACGTCTCGATGCGCCAGAACGAAGGCGTGTGCCTGCTCAGCCGTCATGTTCAGCAACTTGCGGAGAACCAGTTGCATGTCCGCGGAGGACGGGTCGCGCATGACGACCGTGATGGCTTTTCCATCCGGCCAATTCTGTTTATGGGCGTTAAAGATTTTCACCAGCTCGGCGGCGGTAAGGTTCGAAGTGGAGTTCGCCTTGTCGGCAACGATCGCGAATTGCTTAGCTTGAACGGCGCAGGGCAGGATCGCGACCCACAACAACAGCATTAGGACTAGTCGCCGGTTTATCACAATGGCGCGATTGTAGCCCGCGGTCAGTTACCGCGAAAAGGTAACCGAGGTAATGGCCCACGGTTCTGTTTTGGGAGGTTGAGCTACTGGCCCGCGCGCAGGGGCGAGATCAGCAAACGAGTGGTCGACTTCTTCTTGGCGTCGGACTTGTCCGGCTGGTAAACCAGGTCGAGCGAACCTTCCGCCGTGGGAGAAGCTTCTGCGAGCGTTGCTGCCAGGCTGCGGAACGAGCGTCCCACATCCGCGCTTTCGTGGAGCGCCACGGGTGCGCCTTTATCGATTGCAGGTGCGATCGCTTGATGATTGTTGGGAATTTTCCAAAGCAGTTTGCAGCCAGTCGCGGCCTCGACGTCTTCGTCCCCGAAACCAGGGATTTTCTTGTAGCGGTTCAGCACCAGACGGACCCGATCGCGCCCCCCGCCTTCTTCGAGGAAAGAACGCAGGCGGCCTGCGCTCCAGAGAGAAACCACATCGGACTGTGCGACTAAAAGGACGGCGTTCGACAAATCACAAAGCAGGCGCGCCGTCTGGTCGGTGCGGTTCGAACAGTCCACTACAACGTAACGGAACTGCGAAACCAGATGATCGAAAAGGCGAGCCAGTTCGGCCGCGGTCGGAACCGTCTGATGAGGCTCCTGCGGACCCGCCAGCAGTTGCAGGCCATTCTTGCAGGTGGTCATCAAGCCTTGCAGCAACGAAGTATCCATGCGATGCAGATTCTGCAAAGCATCGGTGAGACCAAAAGTCGGCCGGACGTTGAGATGAAGCGCCGCGTGCCCCAAGAGCGCAAAGTCGACGAGCAGCACTCCGCCATGCAATTCCTGTAGTGCGACGGCGGTGTTGACCGCGACCGTGGTAGCACCCGCTCCGCCTTTGGCATTGGCGATGACGAAGACGCGGGCACGGCCAGAAGAGGTCCGGGCGCGCCCGCGGGAAGCAGTGAAGCGGGTGAAAGCTTCGACCATGCTTTCCGGAGTCGCGTTGCGCTCCATATATTCACGAGCCCCGGCGCGCATGGCGGAAACAATGGTGCCGGGATCGGTCATGGGGCCAACCGCGAAGATGACAATCTCGCTGGTGTTGGAGTGGATCAATTCGATGGCGTGCATGGCCCGTTGAATATTTTGCGGATCAATGTCGACCAATACGACGTCAGCGTGCACATCCTGAATCTGGCGCAGGATGGCGTCCGTCGGGCTGGCGGGAAACCCAACATGCCCAAAGACATTGCGGCCCATCTGGGTGCTCTCCAGCCGTTGCTGGAGGACCATGAGCCGTTCTTTGTCCTCGGTAAGGAGGGTGACCGCTATGCCATGCATGGCTGGAACCTCAATTATGTACCCGGCAGGTGCATGTTAAGAAGAGATCCGAACTCCGCCAAGTGACTATCGTAACGGA
>DATHPO010000152.1:0-22674 GCA_035483835.1 Terriglobales bacterium | reverse complement strand
TAAGATGACTGCGACTTTCCCATTGAGATCGAGCCCCGCGAGATCGTCGTAGTTTTTCTCGGGAATGCTCAATCCGTATCCCACGAAGACCAGCGGCGCCTGTAGTTCGGGCGCAAGATCGACTCGCGTGTTGAAGTAAGCATCTTCGCCGAGGATGAGCGGCTCAACTTTACCGTTGCGGACGAGGGCGAGGCTGGAATCCTTTTCAACGATTTGCCGGGATTCGAATTTCACTGGTTGGTAGAAACCATCGGTTCCGGCGGGTTGAAGCCCTGCGACTTTCAGTTGATCGACAATGTAGGCTTCGGCCCTCCGGAGCCCCGCGCTGCCGGTCTCACGGCCTTCCATGTTGTCATCGGCCAGAACCTTCACGTAGTCCCACCAGGTCTTGCCATCGAAGTGAGTCGTCGCTACCTGTGCGGAGAATGCGCAGACGGCAACCAACAAACTGGCAACGGGCAAAATCTTTTTCAACATGGAATTCAGTTCCTCCGGTTTATTTAGGGCGCGTCGTATTAGACAAATCTCACCAGACTCTGCATTGATTAGCCCGCACCATTGGCGAGCCTTTCTTGCAGGTGAACGCTTCCTGAAACTCGGGCATATTGGAGACGACGTTGTTCACCCGGTACTTCGGTATGGAATGCGGGTTGGTGAGCACAAGGGTTCGCATCAATTCGGGGCGAACCTGCTCGCACCATGAGTAGGCGTAGGACACAAAGAACTTCTGCCGCGGTGTCCAGCCATCGGCTTCCTTAGCGTCCAGCGACTTGCCCTCCGCCTGCAGGTTATTGTTCACCGCCATAAACGCCAATCGCAGCCCGCCGTTGTCGGCGGTATCCTCGCCCTGGGTCAAGTGTCCATTCTGTTTGACGCCAGCCTCCGGTATTTCTTCGGTGTATTCATTGGCGATGCACTCTCCACGTTGTTCGTAGGCTTTCGCGTCCTCTGGCGTCCACCAGTCACGTAGGTTCCCCTGCGCATCGAACTTGCGGCCTTCATCGTCGAAGCCGTGCGTAAGTTCGTGTCCGATCACCATGCCGATGGCGCCGTAGTTCACCGGGTCCCCCATTGTGCTATCGAAATACGGCGGCTGCAGGATTCCGGCTGGGAAGTTGATGCTGTTCAACTGCGGATCGTAATAGGCGTTGATGGTGGGTGGTGTCATGCCCCACTCCTCGCGGTCGACGGGCTTCCCAATCTTATCTAGTTGACGGTGAAACTCGAACGCCGTCGCCTCGTGAACATTGTTTAGATAACTGTTGCGACCAACTTTCACCGATGAGTAATCGCGCCAGTGGTCGGGATACCCAATTTTGTCGTAAACCGCTTTAAGCTTGATTTTCGCCTGCTCCTTGGTGACCGGTTGCATCCAGTCAATATTGGTGATGTCTTGATCCATCGCGTGCTCGATGTCGTGCACCATCGTGACCGTGCGCTGTTTGCTCTCGGGCGGAAAAGCCGCGGCTACGTATGCCTGTCCCAGAGCCATTCCGAGGTCGCGATCGGCAGCGCGCACGCAACGACGCCAGCGCGGCAGTTGCTGTTTTGCTCCCAGCAGCGTGTGGGAATAAAAATTCCAATTCTCATCGACAAAAGCCTTGTCCAGGTATGGCGCCGAACCGTGCACCAGGTGCCAGCGCAAGTACACTTTCCAATCATCCACCGAATGCTTTTGGATGAGCGGTTCAAGACTGCGGAAGAATTGGGGCGAAGTCACGATGTAGTGGGGCGAAGAGGGCGGTGCCGCAACCACCTCGATGTAGCCTTTCCAATCGAACGAGGGGGTTAGCGCCTGCACTTGCTCCAGACTCATTTTGTTGTTCAGGTTCTTGGGATCACGACGCGCGACATTGTCCATCTGCGCTTGTGCCATCGCGGTTTCTATCGCGATGATCGTCTTCGCGTCGGTCGCGGCTTGTTCTGGGCTTTCTCCTGAAAGCGCCAGCATCTTGCTGATGTGAGTTTCGTATTGGCCGCGGATTTCTTTCGATTTGGCATCGTCCTTTATATAAAAGTCACGGTTCGGTAATCCCAGTCCGCCCTGATCAATAGCGGCTACAACTTTTGTTGCGTCATCAAAATCCTGCTGCTGGCCGAAGCCCAGGAGCGCAGCACGAGTCTGATTATCATCGCCTTGCCAGGCGCCGGGAACGGCTTGGTGTATATGGGCCACCTGATCGGCCAGCTGCGACTTGTTCGTCATCTGAGCGATCCGCTCCAGTTCGGCTTTCAGATCGCGGGTTCCGGCGGACTCGATTCCTGATTCGTCCATGCAGGCAGCCCAGTAGTCACCGATTTTCTGCTCATAGTCAGTACGATTACTGGTTTGCGTGGCGGCCTTCTCCAGGGCTTCGCGCAAGATATTCTCATTCCAGTACTGCAACCCGCTACCCGTACCCCAAGCCACTTGATCCGCGGGAATGGGATTCGCCGCGTTCCACTTGCTGCACGCATATTGGTAAAAGTCCTGGCAGGGGTCGAGCGTCTTATCGACCTGGCTGATATCGAAGTGCTCGAGTTTAGGAGTGCTCGGGGACACGGGTGCACTCTGCGCATTGGCACGAATGATGCCAGACACGGAACAAAGTAGAACGACGACAATCGCTGATAAGTGGCGCATCATGATCTCCTGGGTTTGAGAACGTAGGATGTGAGAACGTATGGCTTGCAAACGGAAAAGCTGTCCGCGAAGGCGGAGTGGGAATCGATTTGGCTTGAGGCGTCGTACAAGTAGCAAATCTCTGCGTCAAGAAGTTTACCGCAGTTTGCAACGGAGCGCTTGTCGGCAGGGATGAAAGAGGTAAATCTAAGAGATAAAGGTGGGAGCTCTGCCCAAAGGCTTGAGCTCCCGGACGCGGCTGTAGGAACCCGAACTAGCTAGCCGGGCTGATGTCTGAAACATGGATGGTGCTGGTGTTGGTGTCGAGGCTTCCGCTTACTTTCACTTGCTGGCCTACGAACTGCTTGGCTTTCTGCTGATCATCCAACTGGTAGTTCATGTCGCTGGTCTTGAGCACATACTTGCCGCCGGCCTTTACCACGGTTCCAGTAAAAGCCGTAGTTTGACTGGTCTGCATCGAGCTGGACGAATCCTGTGACGGCGAATTGGGTTGGGTTGAATCTTGCTGATCCGCAGTCGGCTGCTGTGCGTTCTGCGTATCCGTGGAGGGCTGCTGTGCAGTGGGCTGAGCTGACTGATCTTGTTGGGCAAAACCTACCACGGAGAGGGCCATCGCTAGCGCCATTGCGGCCATCACCGTCATCGATTTCTTCATTTTCATTCCTCCGAATTTGATTACTTTCTTGCGGGTCACTAGAGCAAACGCCGTGCCAATGTTTTCGACCTCGTAATCCCAGCCGCATAGGCTGAAGAGCGCATGGTTTGTCCACGGGGACGAGAGGTTTTTGCCGACGAACATGAAAGTTATTCGTACAGTGAAGACCGTAGGCAGGCCCTAGGGGTGCACTTTGAGGGCGTCGTTTTAGTGAACCTGTGTCACCTGAGCGAGGGCGCTTTTTAAATCATCAGGTTTGAAGCCGAAGGGGCCGGGCTTGCTCTTATACGCCACGCGGCCTGCGGCGTCGATCAGGTACAGGCGATCCGGCCAGCCGGTGTACGCCTGCTCGGTTGAGTTGCCGAATTCATCCAGCACCGCGGGAATCTGTATGCCTAGTTTCCGCACGCAGGCTCCGGCCACGAGTGCGCGTTCCTCTTCGCTTTTAGGGCTGGCAAAAACAACGTTGTCTTTGACATTGCTCTGCATCTGCCAAACATCGCTAGGGTGCGCCTCGGTGATGTAGACGACCAGGAATGCGACTTGCCCGGCGTATTGCTCGTACAGCTTGTTAAGGGCAGGAACCTCCCGCCGGAACGGCGGTCAAGTGTAGCTTCCGAATACCAGCACGACCGGCTGTCGTTGAGCCGTGAGCGCGGACAACTGGACCTGCGCGCTCTTATCCAATTTCGTCAGCGTAAAGTCAGGCGCAAGATCGCCGATTTGCAGCCGACCGGCACGGGCCCGCGTCCACAAGGTCTCAAACGGAAGCACGAGAAATGCGACCGGACCCGGTATCTTGGCCATGAAACGGGCAAACGTCTCGGGCGATTGCCGCATGATTGCGAACAGCCCGCCGCAGGCGAACACCCACAGTAGGGCGATCACGATCAATGTCGTGACCAAGACATGTCTCGTCTTAGGCCTCGTGTTCAATGGTCGTTCTGCCAAGACTTCTTTCGACATTGTTTGCCCACACCGGGAGTTACGCAATTATAGGGAGTGCGCTCTGAGGGTCAATAATATAAAAGGAGTAGCTGGGAATGACCGCAAAGGTTCTCAAGCGTACGACGCTGGAACTCCGCGGGTCCGCGTTATATCCTCGGAGCGTGCTTCGCCCGCTCGCGTCTGGCCGCTCCCCGACCCCGGGTTTGTTCCTGGGACTCATCATCACTCTCGCCGCAGTGGTCGCCTATTCCTGGTATATCACGGTTCAGATTTCGGGTCTTCGCGCCCTGCAGAACGATCTTGCCGGCCGCAACCGCAAAGACTCACTTCAACTCTTGCGCATCCAGAACGATTTGAATTCCCTGGCGCTGGCGATGCGCGACATGCTCGACAACGACGAACCCTATCCTCTTACCGCTTGGTCAGCACAGTTCCAACGCATCCGTGCGGACTTAGATGACGCCCTGAAACTGGAGGAGCAAGTCGCGGTCGCCGAGCGCACGCCGGACCAAAGACAATTCCTGGGCAACTCGATGGCTCAATTCTGGGACGCTGTTGACCGCACCTTCGCGCTCGCTCGCGACGGCAAAGAGAGCGATGCACGCGCACAGATTCGTGTCTCGTTACAGGCTCGCCAGGCGGCGCTGAGCACGTCAGTCGCTCGGTTGCTCGTCCAGAACAATGAAAGCGAGGAACTGGTTGCGCTCCGCATTGGGCGGATCTACGATCGCGTGCAGCGGCAGGTGTACATATTTTTTGCCGCGATCTTGAGCGCAATTCTGCTCACCAGCCTCTATTTGATCCAATCCAACCGCCGGCTCTTCGCACGACTCGCGAGTCTCTCCGAGCAGCGCAGCGAACTGGCGCAGAAACTGATTTCGACCCAGGAGTCCACGCTGCTGCATATATCGCGCGAGCTTCACGACGAATTTGGACAGATCCTGACTGCGATTGGTTCCATGCTCAGCCGTGCTCGAAACCATGTGCCCGAAGACTCGCCGCTGCGTGCTGAACTACGGGAAGTTTCTGAGATTGCGCAGTCCACCCTCGACAAAGTCCGCAGCCTCTCGCAGGCGCTGCACCCGGTCATGCTGGATGAATCCGGTCTCGAGAGTACGATCGACTGGTACATTCCAGTGGTGGAAAGGCAAACCGGAATTGAAATATCCTACAAGAAATCGGGAACCCCATATCCGGTCGACGGCAGCGTTGGAGTTCATATTTACCGCATCCTTCAGGAGGCCTTGAACAACATCGCCCGCCATTCTGGAACTCGCCAAGCGTGGGTGCGGCTTCGTTTCCTGACGCATGCTTTAGAGCTTGAGGTTGAAGACCACGGCACAGGATTTTTGGAACGGTCCGCAAGGTCGGGCATTGGACTTGTGGCCATGCGTGAACGCGCGGAGTTGTTGAGCGGAAGTATCGAGTTTCTGAAACCAATTGAGGGTGGAACCTTGGTTCGTCTAAGAGTCCCAATCGAAAAAGCGGAGCCGCATGTCCAATAAGATTTCGATCCTGCTGGTCGACGACCACAGCCTGGTGCGCCGCGGGTTTCGACGCCTCCTCGAGGACGCACGCGACATCACAGTGGTCGGGGAAGCCAGCGACGGCGCCGAAGCGGTTCGGCTGGCAGAGCAGTTGCGTCCGCAAGTGATCGTGATGGACTGCGCGCTTCCGGGTATGAGCGGATTGGACGCGACCCGGCGCATCCTGCAGAAGTTGCCGGATACCGCGATCTTAATGCTGAGCATGCATTCGGAAGACACCTGGGTCCATCAGGCGATGGCTGCCGGCGCCCGCGGCTACATCTTGAAGAGTGCGGTTGACATGGAATTAGTCACGGCCATCCGCCGAGTTGTCGCGGGCGAGGTTGTGCTCGATCCGCAACTTTCTCGCGCCACAACTTTGAAGGGTGAGGGAAAATCCGGACTCACGGTACGCGAACTCGAAGTGTTGCAACTGATCGTCGCCGGCAAGTCGAACAAGGAAATTGCGGCCGATCTCGATCTCAGCGCCAACACCGTGGCCGTTCACCGTGCCAACATTATGGATGCGCTCGGAATCCACAAAACCGCCGATCTGGTTGTCTACGCCATTCGCAGCGGTCTGGTGAACATTCGGTGAACCGCAGATCTTTCCTGTGCGGGCTCGCTGGTGCCGCTGGGGCTTCAGTGCTGCCGCTGGATTTATTCGGTGGAGCGGCCCCAGAATTATCCAGCCCGGGTTTCAAACTCGTCGACGTTACCCGTTCAGCCGGCATTCAATTTCAACACAATAGCGGCGCGTACGGAGGTAAGCTTCTTCCCGAAACGCTCGGCTCAGGCTGTGCGTTTCTCGACTACGATCGCGACGGCTGGCAGGACATTCTCCTTATTAACGGCATGGACTGGCCCGGCCACAAGCGGCAAGCATCTACGCTGCGGCTCTACCACAACAACCGCGACGGTACTTTTACCGACGTAACCCACAAGGCCGGTCTCGATCTAGAGATGTACGGAATGGGCGTCGCCGTAGGCGATTACAACAACGACGGTTTTCCTGACATCCTGATTACGTGTGTCGGACAGAATCGGCTGTTCAAAAATAGCGGGAAGGGAACATTCGTCGACGTTACCAACTCCAGCGGACTCGGCCTTAGGCAAGCCCTTAGCACGTCCGCGTTGTGGTTTGATTTTGACCGTGACGGCCGGCTTGACTTGTTCGTCTGCAACTACGTGAAGTGGTCGCCCGAGCACGATGTATTTTGCAGCCTGGATGGCAAACATAAATCCTACTGCACCCCCGAGGCTTACCGCGGAGAAACTTGCTGGCTGTTCCACAATCGCGGCGACGGAACATTTGAAGATGTAACGGCGACCAGCGGCATTTTCGATAGCAGTTCGAAGTCGCTGGGCGTGGCCATGCTCGACTACGATCAAGACGGCTGGCCCGATCTGCTGGTGGCTAACGACACGCAGCCCAACAAACTTTATCGCAACGCGCACAATGGCACATTTAAAGATGTCGCGGTTGAGGCGGGCATCGCTTTCAGCGCCGACGGTAAAGCGCGCGCGGGAATGGGTGTCGACGCGGCGGATTTTGATAATTCAGGCGCTGCCGGCGTGGCCATCACAAACTTCGATAATGAAATGATCGGGTTGTATCGAGCCCTCGGCAATGGCACGTATGAGGATATCGCAACCCAGGCGGGTGTTGGACTTCCTTCAAAAACAACACTGGGATTCGGTTGCATGTTTCTCGACGCCAATCTCGATGGCGCACTGGATCTGGCCGCAGCCAATGGCCACATCGACGACACCGTGCGCAACATCCGCGGCAACATCGGCTACGCGCAACCGCCGCAGCTTTTTCTAAACACGGGAAAACGGATCTTCCGCGACGTAACCTCCGAGGTGGGTGACGCTTTCGGTCAACCCAAAGTCGGAAGGGGTCTGGCCTGTGGCGACTTTGATCGCGATGGCGATCTCGACATTCTCATCACGACGAACAATGGCCCAGCCTATCTGTATCGCAACGACCAACTCGCGGGAAACCGCAGCATCCGTTTTCGCCTGGTGGGCAAGCAATCGAATCGAGACGCGATCGGCGCGACCGTCCGGATTTACCACGAGGGCACGACGCAATCCCGCCTGATTAAGAGCGGATCGAGCTATCTGTCACAATCCGAACTTCCCGTCACTTTCGGTCTGGGAAAGCGCGACAAGATCGAACGCGTGGTCATCCGGTGGCCCAACGGAAGAATTGAGGAGTACAAGAATCTTACAGCTGGCAAAGCCTATGAGTGCATCGAGAGCGAGGGGATCACCCCAGGTGCAGGCTTCTGAAAACTGCTGCATCTCGGCGAACTACGCGGCCATTCTCGGCGGCGTATGCGTTTTTAGGATTTTGATAACACATCAGCAAAACACAAAGCTTGGCTGACGGTGTAATCGGTGTTTTACTGATTAGTTCTTTCTCGCGTCAGGGACCTAAAGAATTTCGAAACGGAGAAACGTTATGCATCGTCCAAAAGCTGTCAGACCGTTGATGATTTTACTTGGACTGCTCGCGGTTGCCCTCGCGGCCGCCGACAATGGACAATCAGGCACAGTCAAAGGCTACGTCATCGACTCAGCTTGCACATTCACCAAGAACCTCAAGAAACCTGTGAGTCCACAATGTGCAGTTGCGTGCGCGAAAGCGGGCTCGCCGCTCGTTATTCTGTCTGACAACGGGACCATTTACTGGCCCATCTCTGACGCGACACCCTCGTCCGGTCAGAACGAGAGACTCCTTCCATTTGCCGGCCAGAAGGTGACAGCGACGGGGAAGGTTTTCGAGCGAGGTGGTTCCCACGCCTTGGTCATCGATAAGATCGAACCCGCGTCAAGCTCCAAGTAGATGTCGTATCTCAGATTCAGGAGATGATGAATGGTGAGGATGCCCGTAGTGACAAAATTAATGCTGGTTGTTTCCATCGCAACGATCTTTGTATCCGGTTTACAAGCCGAGGCGAAATCGAAAATGCAAAAGAAATCATTTGGCAAAACGGAAGACGGGCAACCGGTGGACCTCTACATCCTGACCAACAAGAACGGCATGGAATCGACCATCACCAACTACGGAGGCACCGTCGTCTCTCTGATTGTCCCCGACCGGAATGGCAAACGTGACGACGTCGTACTGGGCTACGATAATCTCGCCGGCTACGCGACCGGCAAAGCCTACATCGGCGCAACTGTTGGGCGCTATGCGAACCGGATCGCGCACGCCACCTTCACGCTTGACGGCACTACGTACACTATGGCGAAGAATGACGGCGATAACCATCTGCACGGCGGTTTCAACAAGCGGGTGTGGACGGCGAAGGATGTTTCCAGCAGCGCTGGGCAGGCGCTGGAATTAACCTATTTAAGCAAGGATGGAGAAGAAGGCTTTCCTGGAAACCTGCCGGTCAAAGTCGTATACACACTCACCGATCAGAACGAACTAAGAATCGATTACAGCGCGACCACCGACAAAGACACGATACTCAATCTCACCAATCACGCCTACTTCAACCTCGCCGGTCAAGGCAACGGAGACATCCTGCAGCAGCAGGTTATGATCCAGGCGGATCGATTCACTCCGATTGACGCAACCTCGATTCCTACAGGAGAACTGCGAAACGTCAAAGGAACTCCTTTCGACTTCACGAAAACGACCGCCATTGGTGCCAGGATCGATCAGGACGATCAGCAGCTAAAACTGGGCAGAGGCTACGATCACAATTTTGTGCTGAACGGCGATACCATGAGAGCCCTGTTTCTCGCTGCGCAAGCCTACGATCCGCATTCCGGCCGTCTGCTTGAGGTGTTTACCACCGAGCCGGGCATCCAGCTCTACACCGGGAATTTTCTCGACGGTATTCACGGAAAGGATGGCAAAGTTTACAACCGCCGCTACGCGTTCTGCCTCGAAACCCAGCATTTCCCGGACTCGCCCAATCATCCCAACTTTCCGTCCGCGGAGCTCAAGCCGGGACAACATTTTCAGTCGACGACTGTCTATAAGTTCTCGACCAAGTAATCTGCGGCATTCGGAACTTCCGGCTTATTGAGTCGATGACCATCGGCGGCGATCGCGCCTCACAACCGGCCTCGCCAGTTATTTCAGTTTCACAAAAAGCAAGACGAAGATTGCCCAGACACCAACCGTCATCGGAAACAGGGCCGCCTGTGCTTCCCGCAATGAGCCTCCTCGGGGAAGGGCAAGAGAGAGGAAGAACATCGCTACCGCGGTGAGTATTCCGAGGACCAGTTTGCTTTTCCATGTCATCGTTGTTTTTCCTCGTGTTCGGGTTTTGCCTTGTTGAGTTACTGAAAGTTTTGTAGGGCAGTAGCGCACATTCTACGCCCGAACCGAATTGCAGTGTGATATTGGAACTGGTTCGTGCGGCGCGATCCGTTTTCTCCTCGCTCACATCAGCCTCTTCTCGCGGCTGGCCCGAAAATACACGAACAATCTCTTAACAATAAAGTGACAACTGTACGGCATCCCGAATACGACCGGCGCGTCCAACCATGTGTACGAGTTTGGTGCGGTTTTCGAGCGTGAACCGGGCGATGTGGGTAACCCCGATTGCAACTTGGAAAGCACGATCGGCAGGAACACAATTCGTAGGAGAAGAGCCATGTGGATGAGGTCATGCGCAGTTTGTAACGCACTCTTGACCAAGCTCCGGTTGAGCAAGGCTGTCCGCTGTCAATGCGGGTGGGAGTGGTAGAGGGGACGGCTGAAGAGACGAAAACAAAAAAGAGGGAGATGGCTGTGGCTAAAGTAATTGAGTTTTACGTACCGAATAATTTCCGAAGAAGAGTGAAATGGGTTTCGCCGGAACGGCGCGGGAAGGTTCTCGCGTTCGGTACCGCGAACTCCCTTGCTGCGCCAGTTGGACTTGGCACCGGCGCAGGCGATTTTGGTAATACCGCTGCGCTGGAGAAGATTGTTCTCTCCTAGTGCCGCGGCCCCTGCTGCTGGTCGCGATAGTGATTGCCTCGCGCGCAATGATATCGGCTCGCGTCCGCCGCGAATCTGGTTACTGCGATCGACTGGCGAAACGCAATGCTTGCACGCGCTTCGCTTTCGTGCAAAAATCGCGCTTCCATCTGACGTCACTTCCCAAAGTGTGATCCCCGGGCCAGGCCAGCCTGCCAAGATGGGTTCTTGTGCAGTGCCTAAATGTTCGACCAATCGAGGTGGCCAATGAGGTGGCCAATGAACGAACAGCAAGGGACAAAAAAAGCGGGCAAGACCCCGTTCCTCCAGCACAAGAGCGTGATCGCGGCCGTTGCGTTGCTCGTAGCTCTGGTCGCGTGCGCAGCAGTGGTTCTGATCTTCGCGATACGCAACAGCCTTGAGGTGCCCCGCATCGAACGCCCTAAAGACGTCGTCTGGCTGCCGCAGAACTGGTCCGAAGACCAGCGCCGCCGCTACTACCACACCGCCCAGGGAAGCGAACTCCTGCCCTACGCCTGGTTTTTGGCACTGGAGCAGCCGCGTTTCAGTCTTAGCGGCGCGCCTCCGTTCAAAAATGACCGCTACCTGCAAGGCTTCGGATTTATTCCCGACCAGGTCTACGAGCAAAACCCGGACGCCCTGCCGGTTGGCTTCACCCGCGATGATCGCTTCGTCGATCCGTACACCGGACAGAAACTCGTGGTGCTGGGAATCAGTTGCGCCGCTTGTCACACCGGCGAACTTTTCTATGGCGGGAAGGCGATCAGGATCGACGCCGGTCCATCGTTAATCAATCTTCAGAAGTTTACCGAGGCGCTCGGTCTCGCAGTCACCTGGACCTATTACGATCCGCTACGCTTCCACAGATTTGCCGCTCGCGTGCTTGGTCCCAACCACCCGCACGCCGATCAGGTTCGACTGCGCCAGGCGCTCAAATACTATCTCGATACGACTTTCACCGAGGTCAAATCAACCCTTCCTCTCTTCCCTACTCCCGAGGGTTATGGGCGAACCGACGCCTTAGCTCGGATTGGCAACTTCGTTTTCGGAACGGAATTGAACAATAATACGAACCTGATAATAGGGAATGCGCCCGTGAACTATCCGCCGATCTGGGATGCATCGTGGATGGACTGGGTCCAGTACAACGGTTCGATCCAGCAGCCCATGGGCAGGAATGTTGGCGAAGCGCTGGGGGTACGTTCGCGCATCAATCTTCTAGGTTATCCCGGCCAACAGTTCCAGAACACGATCCGGGTCGAGAACCTGCATGAGATCGAAACCCTGCTCGGTGGCCCGGAGCCGGGCAAAGGAGTCTGGTCGCCAAAGTGGCCGGAAGAAATATTAGGAAAGATCGATCGCGGCCAGGCAGCCAAGGGCGAGCAGCTCTACAACGAACTGTGCCTGCACTGCCACCAGCCCCCGATGAATTCCGACGACGGCCGCAAGCCAGAGCACTGGACGAACTTCACCAACAGCCAGGGCAGACAATTCTTTAAAGTAACCATGATTCCTCTGGCGGAAATCGGAACGGACCCGAAGGAAGCTCAGAACTTCCACGACCGGAAGGCCGATAGCGGGCCACTAGGCAAGGGCATAATCTCAGCCGGTGACGGCCTGACGTTCATTACGCAAACAGTGATTGAGCAAGCGTACGCACAACTCAACCTTACGCCTGAACAGCAAGAACAATGGAACGGATACAGGAAGAACGAGCTTCGCGAACCGCTGGCCTACAAGGCTCGTCCGCACAATGGAATTTGGGCGACGCCTCCTTACCTTCACAATGGTTCTGTGCCCAACCTGTTCGAATTGCTGTCGCCGGTTGCTGAGCGGTCCAAGGTGTTCTATCTCGGAAACAAACAGTTCGATCCCGTCAAACTCGGTCTCGACACGAGTCCGCTCAAGGGCGCAAGCGAGTTTCGCGTCGACCTACCCGGCAACTCCAACGCCGGACACGAATTCAACGACGCTTCCAAAGGCAACGGCGTAATCGGCCGCAAGCTCACGTCAGAAGAACGCATGCAGATCATCGAATATCTGAAGACCCTATAGAGGATAGTCTCGAAGCCCGTGATGGCTTTAAGCCGCGTTTCCCTTCGCGGTCTCCTGAAATTGCTCAACTTGCGAAACGCCGTTGGCCTCGCCTGCGATCCGGTCGTAAGAGAAATTGTCAGCTAACGTCAATTCATAGATCGTTGCTTGACTCGTCGATCAGAGGAGCGAATAATCAAGCTCCTGCGGAGGTTCTATGAAACCCCGGGCCCGCAAGACAGTTGACCTCTCCGATCCAGTTCACCGACAGCTCGATGCCTATGCGCTTGCGGCAAGTGCGGCGGGAGTAACCTTGCTCGCGCTGAGCCAACCATCTGCGGCAAAGATCGTCTATACACCCACACACCAGATCATCGGAAAGAACAGTAGCTATCCGCTCGCGCTCGACCATAAAACGGCTGACTTTATCATCTCGAACAGTAATTGTTCTTACGGCAGCAGGTGCAACTCCGTAAGGTATGCACACCTTGCTGTCTTTGCGGCCAGTTGGCCGTGGTCCGGCAACGAGGTCGAGAGCACCGGATCGAACCAATACCTGGCCGCCGCCTTAAAAGCTGGCGCGCGAATATCCGGCGCGCGCCGGTTCTTTCGTGGCGTCTCGATGGCCTCGCAGTTTTTGGGCTTTACCGTCACTCACACGCGCACCAGAGGTGCTTGGGTGAATGTCAGCGACCGCTACTTGGGGCTGAAGTTCAAGATCAATGGGAAATTCCACTACGGTTGGGCTCGGCTTAGCGTCAAAGTCATAAAAGGTCAATTTAAGATCACAGCCACTTTGACTGGCTTCGCATACGAAACGATCCCCGGCAAGGCGATCATTGCAGGTGCGACAAAGGGGTCAGACGATGCCGAACCAGCCGCATCCCTCAACCGGCACGCTCCGGAACCGGCTACGTTAGGCGCGTTGGCGCGAGGTGCGCCGGGGCTGTCGATTTGGCGAAAAGAAGAGTCTGTTGCTGCTGCACCCGAACGCAACTGAGTTTTGCGGAAACCCATTATTGCCTGCGTCGACAGAAGCCACCCCACTCGCCACATACGAAATATCGTTGCTACACAACAACTAATCCCTTCGGTCGCATTGGCCAGCACAAATCGATCGGAGCGAACTCTAGGAAAACTCCTTAGGATAAACTTCATAAGAAAAACGGAGACGCATACCCATGATTGAAAGATTCAAGGAAAGCCACGGTGCGGCGATCGGTTTCAAAGTTGTCGGAAGGGTTACCGCCGACGAAGTCAAAGCATTCGAGCCGCAAATTGAATTTGTCATTACCCAACGGAAAGAGCGGCCCATCGGAATCCTCGCCGACCTATCGCAAATGGAGGGCGCGGATTGGAAAGCCCGCTGGGATGAAATGCGCTTTCTGCAGAAATATACCGACCACATTGCGCGCATGGCGGTTGTCGGCGCCGACAAATGGGAAGAAGTAGTCGCTATGGTCCTCGCGGGAACCGCCGTTCTTCAGGCCGAGACCCGCTATTTCACAACCTCCGAGATCAATTCAGCCTGGGAATGGGTCCGCACCAGCAAGAACGCCGATCGCGTCCCGGTACGAACCATGTATGCCAGCTCAGGTCTTTTCAAGGACTACATCCCCAAGTACACCGACCTCTAACAAACACGATCTGTTGCCGCCCGGTGCCCCAGGTTCACGTCCGTTCTTCGGGCGCTAACCTGGAGAGCCCACGAATATTCGTGGTTGTTCGCCACCCGGCCATTTCTTCTTGATCCCGTACTCCCATGTTTGATAACATGAAGAACGTAATGATTATCTATAAGATAATCTAGGATCTTTGACAATCTGATCATTCAACGCAACGGCTCCCGGCCATTCCGAAATGGAACTGCATGCCATCGGCAAGCGCCATAACCTCAATGTTTTGAGGATTTTGCCTGTAACTACCTTTAGAACCATAGATCTTTTCTAGATTTTTGCGCCAAAACGAGAGTTTTTTTTTGAGATAAATTCTGCACCAGAATGTGTGCAGAAAGATCAGGGCTGCCAAACGCGACGGGCACGGGCCAAGGGCGTTTAGCTGGTCGCACCCGCCGATCGCGCCGCAGTATCCCGGCCGGCCGTGGCGTAATGGGAGTTCTTGACCGCGTACATGCGGCGGTCAGCTTCCGCCAGCAGATGCTCGGCGTTGGTGCCATCCGCCGGATAGAAAGCCTGGCCGATGCTCACCGAAACCAGACCCTCGCCGCAAACGAGTTTTCCGACATCTGCGATGATGGTTTCGACACGTTGCGCCATTTCTGCGGCCGCTTCCCGATTCAGACCGGGGGCAATCACGATGAATTCGTCGCCGCCCATTCGGGCAGCATAATCGTATTCGCGGCAGGACTCTTTCAAAGCCGCCGCAAACATCTGCAGCAGTTTGTTACCCTGAAAGTGGCCGAAGCGGTCGTTCACTTGTTTGAATCCGTTGAGGTCGGAAACGAAAACTGCCAGCGGCAGATTGGAGCGCTTGCATCGCGCAATCTCGCGATCAAGGTGCAGGAAGAGGGACCGCGCATTGGGAAGTCCAGTCAGATAATCGGTCGTCGCTGAATCCTCGGCCAAGCGATATTTCAGCGCATTTTCGATGGTAAATCCGAGTTTAGAACTGATTGCAAGCAGAATTCGCAGGTGATCTTTAGTGAACGCATCCTGGTGAGTGCGATAAAGCGCCAGCACCGCAACCACGCCCGAGACTCCCTCGAGCGGCACGGCCAGAGCCGAGCGTAGCGTGCTGTACTTGGTCGGATCATTGAGGTATCCGGGCTCGACCGATGGATTGCCATTCAAAATCGGCTTGCTGTTTTGCGCAACCCAACCGGATAAACCTTCGCCGAGCGGAATCCGCAAAGAGGAGAACAGCCGGAAGTTATCGCCGCTGACGTACTCAGGAGTAAGCAGGTTGTCCTGTTTGAGATAGACCGCCATCGAATCATACGGCACCAGCCGCTTCAGTCGCACCGAGAGCATGGAGAGCGTATCGTCGACGCTCAGCGAGTTGCCCAGATCATGACTCAACTCGAAGAGCATTTGCGCCTCTTGGCGCGCCTCGGCGATGTAGGAAAGATAATCGCGGCGTTGCTCGGCCGGATGCGCAACGGGTGTTTCGGATTCGGCGAACCCCGCAGCCGGAGCCGATCCACGTTCAACTTTAATGTCGGTCGAGAGTTTTGCCGGAGTTTTCGGAGGCTGCGCGTGCGCCAGTTTTTCCAGCTCAACATAACGCCGCTGCAAAACCTCAACCACGCGCGGGTCGAAACTCTTGCCCGCTTCGTCGACCACGCGCGCCATGGCTTCCTCCAGGGGCAGCGCACGGCGGTATTGCCGATCGGTAGCCAGCGCGTCCAGGCAATCGACAGCCGCCAGGATTCGCGCCCCGATCGGTATGGCTTCGCCCTTGAGTCCGTTGGGGTAGCCGCTGCCATCCCACTTCTCGTGATGCGCGCTAACGATGGGCACGACGGGATAAGGGAATTCGACTTGTTCCAGAATCTCGGCCCCAATAATGGGGTGAATCTTCATCTTTTCAAATTCTTCCGGCGTGAGTTTGCCCGGCTTGGAGATGATGTGTTCGGGAACCGCGAGCTTGCCGATGTCATGCAGAACCGCAGCGGCCTGCAACGCCTCGGTTTCGTCTTCGCTTAAACCAAGATCCTTAGCGAGTTCGATGGCGTAGATGCGAACCCGCTGCAGATGATCGTGAGTGGTATGATCTTTGGCTTCGATTGCCAACGCGAGGGCTTCGATAGTTCGCAAGTGGAGATTGGATACCTGCTCGGCATGCCGGGTTTCATCCTCGAGCTTGCCGAGATAAAGCCGATACGAGCGATACATCAGATAGACGGGAGGCAGGACTAGAAGCGAAGACTGCCATCCGATGTGCCGGTTCAGGAAGCTCACTAAACCGGCGATTGCTGCGCCCACGAGGTAGTAAGGGAACGACCAGAAATAGCATTCGGACCAAACCTTCAAGACTGGCTTGCCTTCAGTCAATCGGATGATGGTCGCCATGGCGAAGGTATTGAAGGCGAAGTATGTGATCGCTACCAGGAGCAACGCCAGGGGATCGCTGCGATGCAGTCCATGAGTTGTGACCGCTTGGTATACGACGTAGGCCGCGGCCGTTCCGACCGGCAGCTGCGAAAGATTGAAGATGACGTGGATCGATTTGAGGTTGGAGGATCTCCAGTAAGACTGAACCAGAACCGCCGCGAACCCGATCACCAGGGTTTCCGCGAAGCTCATCTCCAAAACCCCCAGGAGAATGAACAGGAAGTTCACCGACATGGTGCCGTTGATGCCCGGCAGTTTTATTTTCAAGGATGAAGCCAAAAGGGCGACGCTCAAGTAGCACAGGAATTTGAGCGGATCCGTCGATTGCCAGTTCAACAACGCAATATAGAAGCACCCCAACGCCACGAGCGCCATTGCTGCGATAAACACTTGTGCGCCAACCTGACGGGGCGAGCTTTGGGACATTACAGGATTCTGGCTCACGGTGAAGGAAATGTCCGGGCAAAACGAGTCCGGTTGGTTACGATCGTGTTCTGCTTATGATTCAATGAGTTAGGTACACCGACGACCTGCTTCATGGTGTGAAGTGGGGTTCTGCCCGACGGATTCGAGTCCGCAGTACGCAGGCGTCGGTGCTAGGCTAATCGCGGAGTGTATCCATTCTCGATATCCGCACTGGCCTGGCGTAGGAGGTTTGCGATCTCGCTGGCAGGCGTCCTGCTCGCCACACTTCCTGTATGCGCAGTTGACGTCCAGGGTACGACGTCGAAGAGCAAGGCGGCAGATTCCTGGTCGGTCAGCTATAAGCCATTGCGGTTGGTTAATGGGTCGCCCGGTGTGTTCCACGTGGTTTCGCCGGAGCCACTAAAGTCTCTCGCGGGCAAATGGCTCGAGCATGAAGTGTTCTTTTCTTCTGATTCGCAGGGCAAGGTCTGGTATGGACTCGCTGGCGCAAGCCTCGAAACGCGGCCAGGAAATCACTCGCTGGAGCTCAAGGGCGTAGCTGCAACTGGGAAGGACCTGTCGTTCCAAAAACAAATTGCGGTTGGGAAAGGAAAATATCACAGCATCGCAGCCAGTGTTCCCAAGCAATATACGGAACCCAATGCTGAGCAACTTCAGAAAATCGATCAAGACAAGGCGCTCAAAGAGCACGCATTTGCCCATGTGACTTCGGAACGCGAGTGGGCCGGCAGCTTTCACCCGCCGGTGAAGGCGCAGATTTCGGACGTGTTTGGAACCTCCCGCACCTTTAATGGCAAGGTCCAGAGCGTGCATCAGGGGCTCGACTATGCCGTTCCGGAAGGCACTCCGGTCGCAGCGGTAAACAGCGGAACGGTCCTGCTGGCGCAACCGTTATACTTCGAGGGCAATTGTGTGGTGCTTGATCATGGGCAGGGTTTACTCACTCTCTATATGCATCTTTCAAAGATTGAGGTCAAAGAGGGTGATCGCGTCTCCAGCGGACAGAAACTCGGAGTGAGCGGTGGAACGGGGCGCGCCACAGGACCGCATCTGCACGTGGCGGTGCGCTGGCAGGGGGTTTACTTGAATCCGGAAACTTTGCTAAGTCTCCAATTGCCATGACTTTTTGCGTGGCGTAGGTTCGGTTCCGGTACGCGGGCTCGGCGAAGAGTGAAGCGTATCTTTGAGATCCAGATTACGAACTAAGCGGTGGAGATAATTTGCATGGACGCCAAGAATCAGCGCGGCCTCCGTATAGTTCCCCTTAGTCCGCTCCAGCGCTTCAACGATTAGCTGCTTCTTTAGTTCTTTCACCTGGATGTGATATTTTCCGCCTTCAGTGCATAGGGTGAGTCCTTTCTCCATGATGGACTCTGGCAGATCCTCAGGCTGAATCACTTCCGACGCACTCAGCACCAGCGCATGCTCGATGGCGTTCTCCAGTTCGCGTACATTTCCGGGCCAGTCATAGTTCCCGAGGCACACTCTGGCCTCGGGAGAAAGTTTCTTGCTTTTGGTATTGGATTTCTTGACGTACTTGGCGATGAAGTACTCGGCGAGCATCCCTACATCTTCGCGGCGCTCTCGAAGCGGAGGCATGACTAACGAGAGAACATTCAGTCGATAAAAGAGATCCTTGCGGAACGTTCCAGCTTTCACGGCTTCGCCGAGATCCCGATTGGTTGCGGCAATGAGACGTATGTCCACGGAAATTGGACGAATCCCGCCCACGCGCTCGAACTCGCGTTCCTGCAGCACGCGCAGCAGTTTGACTTGCAGCGCGGGCGCAAGCTCTCCAATTTCGTCGAGGAAGACAACACCACCGTTCGCCATTTCCAGACGGCCCTTCTTCTGCGCAACCGCGCCCGTGAACGCGCCTCTTTCGTGGCCGAATAATTCGCTCTCCAGCAGGCCCTCCGGAATGGCGGCGCAGTTGATCGCGATGAACGGCTTACTTGACCTTGGACTGTTGCGGTGGATGGCCCGGGCGGCCAGTTCTTTGCCAGTTCCGCTCTCGCCCTGCAGCAGCACGTTCGAGTCGGTCGGCGCGACCCGCGCCAGGAATTGATAAACGTCCTTCATCCGGGGGCTTTCGCCAACCAGGTTGTGGTCAAGATTGATCTCGGCGGAAAGGCGGAGGTTTTCCTGCTCCAGCCATTGCATTCGGCGAGCGTTTTCGAGGGCCACCGCGGAAATGCCTGCAATCGCGGCGATCAGTTGGAGGTGATCTTCGTTAAAGCGGCTGTTTGCATCGCACGTATCCAGATAAATGCAGCCAGTCACTCTTTCAAACATGATCAGAGGCACGCATAGCAACGAGCGGACCTGACAATTCACGAGGCTCTCCACCTCAGCCAAACCGTTCGAACCGGGGACGTCAGCTCCCAGAATCGCGAGACCTTCTTTCATGACTTGACGAGTAATGGTGCGGCTGATGGGGACCGGCAACACGGATTTGGCAATACGATGGCGCGCGAAGACCGAGGCGAAGGGCTCGTCGCCTTTGCCATCCAGCAATATGGCACCGCGCTCGGCTGGCAGTACCTCAAAAATCAGGTTGAGGATTTGTCCTTGCAGGTCGTTGAGATCGGGGATGGAATGTACGGCTCGGCTGATCTTGAGCAATGCGTTCAGGTTGCGCGCGACACTGGAGTTTGCTGGAAGCTCTTTGAGAACTCGTTCCGGCTGCAGGTAGAGCGCATCTTGTGGGCGAAACTGAGCGGTCGCCTGGGTCATACTGTCTTCGTACTCAACTCGGCCAGCAGCCGGTTCCTCCGCGTCATCATTCAGCAGCAACAAGAAGATCGAATCACCGACGGATATTTGGTCTCCGTGACGCAGCCGTGCCTCTTTGACGGCCACGCCATTCACCAGCGTGCCATTACGGCTGTCGAGATCACGTATCTTGTAACCTTCGCCGTCCTGACTGAGTGCGCAATGGCGACGCGACAGGGAGGGGTCGCTGATGGAAAGCAAATTGGATGGGTCGCGGCCAATGTGAATCTCCGCGTTGGGGAGAGCAAAGGTCAAATCTTTGGACGGTCCAGCGATCACGAAAAGCCTTGGGTTCACTGCAATCCCCTCGTCACATGCACTCCTCTGTAACACACTTTTTGCTGGATTTACAAAACTATCTGCGCTCGTTCCACTATCCGAACGGATAGATGGGCTATCTGTTCGGATAGTTATTTTGGGGCTGCAGGGGCCGACCCCGCGCCGCGAAGAGAGAATGCGACCTAATTAAATCAGCTATTTAGAACCGAATTGTCGGCGCTCGACCGCGTCCACGGCCGTGGTCCGCTACGTGCACTTGGGATCATAAGCCCTGACCTGGCGAAGCGATGGGGGAAGCGCTTTTGGCAGTCTTGCTGGGAATAGGCTGAATCGGGAGTCTGGCGACCCCCTCATCAGACTCCCGATTTTTTCCGTTTGCTCCATGGGAATATGGACAAGATCTTTGTGGATGAGGCACTCCGGGCCTATCAGGATAAGACAGGGGACATGCGCCCCTGGCACTTACTACCTGTCGCCGTTACCAGTCAGATTCTGATGGATGCTCAACGGCGCAAGAGCTGCCGCCACGGGAAATTCCCTCAGCCAGCCGCTGCCGATGGCTGCGCCGAGAGTTGAGTCTCGGGTTGGTCCACAGGAACTCCGTCGCGAAAACTCACACTTCTACCTGAGATCGCCGGAACGCGTTCGCCCGGAACCAGGATCCCCACGAGATTCAGCGGATCAGCGGCGGACAGGGTGACCGTTTCTCCGGTCGGCGGCATTTTTCGCGTGGCTCGCAAAGACTCAACCGCAACCGGCAAGGCGAATTGTTCGCCGAGAAATCCATCCACGAAACGGCCGCCGCGAATTTCGCCGCGATCCTCCAGCCGGCGAAATGCCATTTGCAATTCCCGCCACTTGGGCAGATTCGTTTCTCTGGCCAGCGCATCCCGGAAGACGATTCCGTATCGTTTAAGCAACATCCAGCAAGTGGCCTCGACTGTCCGGTTGCGCTCGACATCCTGGTCGGTATAAAGCAAAGCCCATCGTCCGGAGCTGTGGCGAGGACGTGCGCTGCGCCCGCTGCCTTGTCCCGCACGCCGTTTCGGATCAATGAGAGAGCGCAGGTTGTCGAAGCCGTCGGCGGTCACAACTCCAGCGGCCACCAGTTCCCAGAGAGCCGTTTCGACTTCGGCCTTGAGTTTGTCGGTGCCGCGGACGATATCGGCGAAGAACGAGGCTCCGCGCTCGCGCAGGAAATCCAGCACCTGCCGCGCCCCGTCACTTAATCCGCGTCCTTCAAGCCGACTGGCAGCGGGATTGTGTGAAATCATCCAGTCCGCCTCTTCACGAACGAAGAATGTAATTGGAGCGACGCTGGTTGGAATTACTCGCCGTTTGCCCGCGGCCGAGTCTTCGAGCGTTGCTGGATGCGGAGACAGGCGTCCCCAGCCTACCGCGCCAGTAAGGCAGAGTTGATCCAGCCAGTGAGGATCGTAGTTCGCAATGCGCTTCGCGAGGATTTGCCGCTCCCACGCATTGGCCGGGATTTCGAATCCTTGAAGCTGGCGCAGAATTTCGAGCGTGGCCCGTTCACCCTGGACCTGTGTTCCCGGCGCGAGGTGGTGCCATCGGAGGAGCCAGCGCATGAACTGCGCTGCCGTTATAGGCTCGATCTGCTTGCGCAGGGTCGCGACCGTGAGTCGGTGGATGCGCGCCAGCAAACGCCGCTCACACCACTCGATCTCAGGTTGGCGTGGTGCGGGCGCCCCCGCCCGCGGTCCTTGATCGGTAAACTTGCCGCGCAAGATTGCTCCACTCGCTTCCATACGCAGCAGAGCGACTTCGATTTCGGAGCCAGGCAGGCCGAGCAGCGATGCAAGTTGTTCCGCGGTAACGGGACCCAAATGTGCTATCCAACCCGTGACCAGCGCCAGGAGAGCGTCATCGCGAGAGGGAAGTGTGTTCTCGATCTCGACGATCTCCCGGTCAAGACTGGCATCCGGGAAGAGCAAAGAAAACGTCTGGGCGCGCTCGGCTGCGACCCAGTAGCCCCGGTCGCCGTTCCGTGCAGTTAATGCCCGATTCTGCTGTACGAGCACGACAAAATGAGCGGCCCAATCTGCGACGGGCACGTGGGGACAGCCGCCCTCGGCTGTCCGGTCGAGCGAGGCTCGATCGCTTGGTGGGGCATCGTCTCTCGAAAAACCCTGCTCAGCTTCGCTGAGCTGGACAGGCGTGGGCGGCTGTCCCCACGCAGGCACAGCGATCAGCGTGTGCAGGACGTCATGCAGTTCGTCGGTGTCGCGGACATCCGGCCACGCCTCTTCGCGGACTTGCGCAATGGCCGCCGGATCGAGCTTCCCGACTTCCTCCAGCACCGATTCCGGCAGGATCCGCCGCATCTCCACCGCGCGCGCGCGACGTTCTTCGAGGGGAGCATC
>DATHPO010000151.1:0-8902 GCA_035483835.1 Terriglobales bacterium | reverse complement strand
TATCGGGCTTGGTGGGCGGGATGATGTATCCCGTGAGCGTCCTTCCGGGTCCGTTGCAGCTTTTGGCGCGATTGATTCCGGTTACTTATTCACTCGAAGGAATGCGGGCGGCGCTGCTCGCGGGCGCGGGCTGGAACCGATTGTGGCCTTCTATCGCGGCTTTACTGCTTTTCGCGGTAGTCCTGATCCCATCATCGTTCATCGTGTTCGCCTGGTCCCTGCGTCGCACAAAGATTACCGGCACACTCACGCATATCTGAGTTTTTAACGGAAGGAATCCAAGTGTTGGGAAATCCCGGAGAAAGCCAAGTGGAAGGGACACGGCGAAGGCTGCCGACGCGGCTTAATGCGCAGCCGCGACAGAGAAATGCTTCCCGCGATAGGGAACATGGTCTGTATTCATGTTGACAGTTTAGGCCGTTTTTGGGACGATTCGCTACTCTCGGAGCGGGCCTAAGCTCCTGCGTTCGCTCTAGATATCCGCAGTTCTCCAGCCGGGCAAGCCCATCGCTAGAGGGACGCGCTTGAGGAAGCTGGGCAAATACGAAGTTCATGGAGAGTTGGGCCACGGGGCCATGGGAGTGGTCTACCGGGCGCGCGACCCCATCATTAACCGGATGGTTGCCCTCAAGACGATCACCACCGGTCTCGCTGACGACCCAAATCTTCTCCAGCGGTTCTACCGAGAAGCGCAATCGGCAGGCGGATTGCAACATCCAAACATCGTCACCATCTACGACATGGGTGACGACCAGAACACTCCCTACATCGCCATGGAGCTCATCGAGGGCGAAAGCCTCGAACAAACGATCGCTCGACGTACGATTGTGCCTCTCGCGTTGAAACTTACTTACGCGTTGCAGGCCTGCCGTGCCTTCGACTATGCCCACAAGCGAGGTATCGTTCATCGCGACATCAAGCCCGGCAACGTGATGGTGAACAAGGAAGGGGTCGTAAAGGTCGTCGATTTCGGGATCGCGCGTGTCTTGGACAAGTCGAAAACGCAAACCGGAATGCTTATCGGGACGTTCGCCTACATGTCTCCCGAGCAATATCATGGCGCACATGCCGACGAGCGGTCGGATATTTGGTCTTTTGGAGTGCTGCTGTACGAACTGGTGTGTTACGAAAGGCCGTTCACGGGCGACAATCCTGCCAGTCTGATGCACAACATCTGCTCACAGGAGCCGCGTTCCATAACACAGCGGGTCCCAGATTGTCCGCCCGCGATGGAGGGCATTATCTCAAAGGTTCTTCGGAAATTGCCGGAGGATCGGTTCCAGTCAATGGAGGATCTCCTGTTGGAGCTCGAACCGGTCTACAAAGAACTCCAGTTGCACTCGATTTCCGAGCTGATTGATCAGAGCCGCCAGCTCATCGAGACGGGGGAATTTTCCCAGGCGCGCGAGCTTCTGCGGGAATCGCTGAAAGTCGACGCGGCAAATTCACAGGCGCGAGCCCTTCTGGAAAAAGTGAATGCTGAGTTGAAGCGGCTCTTGATCCGGCCGAAAGCGCAACAACACGTTGATAAGGGACGCGCCTTACTGGCGGAAGGGAAAATCCAAGAGGCGCGAGCGGAGGCGGAAAATGCTCTCCAGTTAGATGCGGCCTTTGATCAGGCGCAGGAGCTGGAAAAACAGGTACAACGCGAACTCGACCGCGCTCAGGTCGTCGCGGAGTGGCTCCAGGCTTCCAGACAGCGCCTCGCGGAGGGAATGCCAGACGAAGCCGAGGAACTGTTGGCGAAGGTGCTCGAATTGGAGCCTGCCAACAAGCAGGCAGCAGTCCTTCAGCAGCAGGTCCTAGTGGAAAAGGCAGAGCGCCTGCGGCGATTGCGGCTCCTCGAAAGAATGCAAGAAGCGCGTGGGTTGTGGACCCAATTGAACTACGTTGACTGCATCGAAATCCTCAGCGAACTGCAGAAAGAATTTCCAGCCGAAGAGGAGGTCCAGCGGTTGCTGGATACGGTGCAGGAGGATCAGGCCGAGCAACGCAGGCAGAGAACTCTGGAGGGAGCTCGAAACCATCTGGCGGTAGGGAATTTTGCGGAGTCCAGGGCGCTGCTGGTCGATTTGCAACAGCAGTTTCCGAGTGATGAGGAGATTCCTAGGCTGTTGGAGGACATCCGCATTGACGAGGCCAAGCAGCGCAGGATTCAGGGGCTGGCCGAAGCCAGAATCTGCCTCGCGAACAGGCAGTACGAAGAGTCCATCGTACTGCTTGCAACGCTAGAAAAGGAATTTCCAGATGATCGGGATATCTTGCAATTACTCGAGGCCGTGCGGGCGGATCAAGCTGAGCAGCAGAGGCAGCAGGATATCGCGGAGGCCCGCACTCTGCTGGCTGCCCGGCGCTACGACGAGTGCGCGGCGCTGGTGGCAAAATTACAGAGGCGCTTTCCAATCGACAAAGAGCTTCCGGAACTTCAAAAGGCCATCCGGCACGCTCAGACGGAGCATCGCAAGCACGAGAGTTTGGCGAACGCACGGAACGTGCTGGCGTCAAAGAACTACGAAGAGTCCATCGCGATCCTTACGCGGATGGGGGAAGAGTTCCCGGCAGATGAAGAAGTTTCCAAGCTACTGCAGGCAGCTCATGCGGAGCAGGCCGAAGAGCGGAAGCAGAAGGACATCGCGGAGGTCCGGAACCTCTTAGCAGCGCAAGGTTATGACGGATGCAACCTGCTGCTGGCGAAGTTGCAAAAGCAATTCCCCAACGATTTGGTGGTGCTGGAGCTTCAGAAAACCGTCCAGGCCGATCAAGCTGAGCAACAAAGACAGCAAGGCATCGCGCAAGCCCGGAATCTGCTGGCGGTGCGGCGTTATGACGAATGCAATGCGCTACTGGCGGAATTACGGAAGCAGTTTTCTGACGATTCCGACGTTGCCCAGCTTCAGAAAGCCGTCGAAGAAGATCAGGCGGAGCAACGGAAGCACGAGAGTTTCGCGAACGCACGGAACCTGCTGGCGTCAAAGAACTACGAAAAGTCCATCGCGATCCTTACGCGGATGGGGGAAGAGTTCCCGGCAGATGAAGAAGTTCCCAAGTTACTGCAGGCAGCTCATGCGGAGCAGGCCGAAGAGCGGAAGCAGAAGGATATCGCGGAGGTCCGGAATCTGCTCGCTGCACGGCGCTATCACGAGTGTACGGCGCTGCTGACCAAGCTGCAAAAACAGTTTCCCAGCGACTCCGAAGTTTCGCAGCTCCAAGGGGCTGTCCGGGAGGATCAGGCCGAGCAGGAGAAACTGGGGACCTTGGCAAAAGCGCGGACTCTGTTTGCGAAGAGAAACTACGATGAATGCATTGCGCTATTGAGTGAATTAGGAAAAAGATTTCCCAAGGATGGGGAGATTCCGAGACTCCTTACAACGGCTCGCGACGGGCTCGCTGAACAGCGCAAATCAAAGAGTCTAACCGAGGCGCGGAGTCTTCTGGCCGCGCGACGCTACGATGAGTCGATCTCGCGGCTGACCGATTTGAAAAAGGAATTTCCTGACGAGCGCGAGATTTCCCGGCTGCTGGCAAATGCGGCCAAAGAGCAGGCGGAACAGCAGAAACAGACGAAGCTGGCCGAAGGAAGGTCGCTTCTGGCAGCGCAGCGGTTCGGCGAAGCTCTGGAGTTGCTCGATACGCTGCGCGCCGCGCATCCCAAAGACTCCGCAGTTCAAAAACTTCGCGCGCTCGTTGAGCGCGAACGCGAAAAGCAGAGCCGCTCCGAGGGGCTGCAACGCGAATTAGAGGCCCTCAAGAAACTCGTCAATGAGAAGAAGTATCCGGAGCTCCTCGCTCGGGCAGAGCCCCTGAAAGTAGAGTTTCCCGCCAACGGCGATCTGCTGCGTCTCATCGATTTTGCACGTAACCAACAGGCACAAATTGAGAGCGAAAAACGCCTCCGGGCAACGATTGACGGTGTAAAGGCGCTTCTGCATGAGGATCGGTTCTGGGACGCCATTCGTGCCGCCAACGCGGCACTGAAGTCGTTCCCCGACCACGCTGAGTTGGTATATCTGCGCGAGCAAGCGGAAGCGCAGGACAGGAAACAGCGCGCGCGTGAAATGATCGAGCAGCGGATTCGCGAGATCAAATTCAAAATCAATCGTGAGGATTTCAGCGAAGCGATCGACCTCGCAAAAGAGACTATCGCGATCACCGGTCCGAACACGGACCTGACGCAGTTGCTACATTCAGCGGTGGTCGAATTTCAGGCTCGAACTAAGAGGCGTCAGCAAGAGCAAAAGCTGCAGGAAATACGGGCTTTGACGGAGTCTGGAAACGTCGATGGGGCCGCGGAAACCCTGCGCGTTGCCGTGGAGGCCGAAACTTTGGACGCGCTCGACCCGCGGGTGAGCCGCGTGGCGGAGGAAATCGACGCGGCCAAGAGCACGCCCACTGTTGTATCGCCGACGGCCGCGCCCTCGGCGCCGGCCAATTTCTCGAAAGAGTACGCGTTTCTGCAAGGCAGACCGCTTGACGCCGAGCCGCCCGCGGCGGAGAACGCCGGACCAACCAAGACCGGCACGCCGCAGGCATCTGCAACTCAACCCCCGATTTCGTCGCAGCCAGCGGTTCCGATGCCTCCACCGCAGTTTATATCGGCTCCTCCTGCACCGAATGCTCCGGTCGTGTTTCCGCGGACCGATACCGCACCCGCGCCAGTCGTGCCTGCGGCCCCCAAAAGTTCAATAGGGCCCGCGTGCGTCCAGGAGCGGATGCCGGGGATTGCGATGCGGACGTCGGAGGCCGCGTCCCCGCGAGTCTTCAAAAAAACGGCGATGCTTGCGGCGATAGCGACGGGGCTGATTCTGGGCGTATGGGCGAGCGTGCATCTGATTTCACGTCATAAAGCCGAAGAGTCTGACGTTCGTTCTGGTCAGCCGACTAACTCACGTGCGGGACCGACAACCAATGCCAACCCGCCAACGACACCTGTTGTGCCTGCAAGACCCGTGGTCAGTCCGGAGGAGACGCAGCAGCGAAATGCGATTGCACTTTCGGACAAGCTCGTCGCGTCGGGAGACTTGAGAGGGGCGCTACGGACCCTTCAAGGTGCGGACCAGCTGAATGGTCCGCTGACCTCTGAAATAAAGAACAGAGAAACTACGGTGGGCGAATCGATGCGAAACGATTCGCTTGCGAAGTTGCGGCAGCAGGAGGCGACGCTGTGGCAACAAGCAACGAGCGAAGTGGAGAAGGGGGAGTTCGACGCCGCGAAACGGGATCTCCAGAAAATCTTGGCGGCGGGCGACGGCGGCGTTCGGAGAGCGGATGCACAGAGATATCTCAACGATGTAATCCCGAAGCGCCAGAAGGAAGAGAACGTCTTTCGTCAGGCGCAACAGAGCTCGCGGGCAAACGACCAGCAAGGGCTGCAACGCGCGTCCGACCTTTTCGGTCAAGTGATTGCATTTGACGGGCCGCGGAAGGCGGAGGCCGAAGTTCTTCAGCGCAACTTGGACGCCAAGCTCGCCAGTCTCAAGCAAGAGAGTGCAAACCGGCAGATCGCGGCTCTTGAAGCGGCGGCTCGCTCAGATCTCCAACAAGGCAATCTCGACGCCGCGCGCCAACACGCGGCGCAAATCAGGCAAGCCGGTGGCGACTCTGCCGCGCTGTTGAAGGAGATCGATCAGGCTCAGGCGAGCCAGGCTCGAACCGCGCAGCAACAACGGGAATTCCAGCAAGCAGTACAAGCTTACAATGCCGTCGGCAGCCAAGATAAGCTCGGCCTCGAGAAATCCCGCAGCGATTTTGTGGCGATCGTGAGGGAAAACGGGCCACAAGCCGCTGACGCGCAGCGATACCTGACGGAAATCAGCAAGAAAGTGGATGCACTCAACCAACCGCCGTCCCCACCTCCATCGGTCAAGACGGAAGCATCCAATGTGGCTGTCGACGAAGGAGCAGTTCGAGACGTCATTCAGCGGTTTATCCTCGCTTTCGAACAGAGAAGCCTCGACGGCGTGAGCCAAGTTTGGCCCAGCATCCCAGCAAGGACGTACGCTGGTTACAAGCGTTCGTTTGAAGACGCGATGGCGATAAGGATGCAGGTGCTCGATGAAACTGTGAAAATAAATCCGGACGGAGTTACCGCAACGGTCTCAGCTCGAGTCGCACAGCAGTACACTCCCAAAGGACAGAAAACCTTGGATCGAAGCGATCTTTGGATTTTCGAATTATCCAAGAAGAGCGGAACCTGGGCCATTACCAATGTCAGGTGAGAAGTGGGAAAGCGAACGCGTGTCTTGACAATCGATATGAGGGGAATACACTCGCTGCAACAACGAGCGGGTCAGGCCTCCCCGCAGAGGTAAACCAACGATCGGAAACAAACGGCCCCCAATCCCGACTGAGGAGAACCGCAGTGAACAGAATCGCGCTCGTCGGGTTCGCAGCCCTGATGTTTCTTGTTGCCGATACGGCTTCGGCGCAGATATGTCCTCTGAACGGCACCCTGAACAACAAATTGGTTTGCCTAATTCCGCAGGTCTACGGTCCGTTTGGGTTTGGCTCTACGCCGAATCCTGCGCAGTCCGTGTTGTTCACGGGAGATCATCACAACGCCCATTTTGGGAGCGACTTCCTGAGTACGTTTGCTCCGATTAACGAAGCGGTTGGCGTTCAGGTCTCGCAGTTGCCGATTGCTTCACCTTCTTCCGGCATTACCTTCATCTACGATCCGTCGCTGAAGACCTTTGCTCCTTCGACGGATGAAAGCCTTGGTCCAATTCTCGGCGATCGCGCGACCACCATCGGGAGGCACAAACTCTTTTTGGGTTTCAGCTACCAACATTTCAATTTCAGCACAATCGACGGAAAGAGCTTGGGTAATATCCCAACCATCCTTCAGCACCAGCCTTTTACTCCTATACCTCCGAACATACCGGCGTGCCCGGTCCAAACCGGGCTGACCGGCACACAATATGCGGGAGATCCTTGCTTCGTTCGCGACTTCATCCAAACATCGAACAATATCGACCTGACCACAAATCAATATACGATTTATTTGACTTACGGAATTACGAGCCGCCTTGATTTCTCGGCCGCGATTCCGATTTTGAATGTGCGAATGACGGTTACGTCGCAAGCGACGATTGTCCCGAATACTGTTGCACCGGCAGCCATCAACGCGCCCGGCAATGTGTGGCATTCCTTCAATCCAATTAATCCCGCGCTCGCCGCGCAATGTGCGGCGCAAGTTCCGTGCCTCAATGCCACGTTTTCCGACTCGAACAGCGCAGTGGGCATCGGCGATGTGGTGCTCCGCGGAAAATACACGGTGTACAAAGGGGAGCGTCTGGCAGTCGCAGCAGGGGTAGATGTGCGCCTGCCCAGCGGAGATGCAAAGAATTTCCTGGGTTCTGGCACGACTGGAGTGGAGCCGTTTGCGGTGATTTCCTACCATGCGCGGGTCACGCCGCACGCCTCGGTGGGTTACGAGGTAAATGGCGATTCCATTCTCGCCGGTACGAACATCGTGCCAGGTGCCACAAATCCGGTCGCCAAGGGCGCGCTGCCCAACCGATTACTCTATATTGCGGGAGCCGATGTTCGTGTGACAAGTCGGCTAACGGGAGCATTCGACCTGTACGGACAACGACTCTTTAGCAGTCCTGTGCTCATCTCTCAAACGTACACGGATCACGGCAATTGCTCTGGACCGACAAACGCCGCGGGTGTTGCCTGCGCGGTGTATACGCCAGGGACGACGCATTCGGACATAGCTCAGAAGATTGCAGACGAGAATATAATCGATGCGTCGCTGGGCCTGAAATTTCGTGTGTGGGGCCATTTAGTCTTGACTGGAAACGTGCTGCTGAATTTAGACAATGGGGGCCTCCGGAGCACAGCTGTGCCGCTAGTGGGTATCTCCTACACCCACTAGTGCTGCACCGGCCGGTTGCTGCGACTTGCCATCGATGTTGGGAGGGCCAATTCGCAGGCCCGGTTTTATTTGTACTTTGCCATGCACATCGTCTGGACGAGAAGAATCGAACCCATACGCTAGAGATGGGGGGTTTGTTTAGTCGCTCGGCGAAAGAAGTAGCTTCGTTGAGAAGGAACGGGAAGGTATCGCAGGGACTTGCCGTGACCGGGAATGCGTGCATACAGCTAGAAATCGGATCCAAGACCGACATTGGCCGGGTTCGCAAAAACAACGAAGATACTTGTCGAGTGCTGCCCGAATTGAAGTTGTTCATCGTGTCGGATGGCATGGGGGGCGAAACGCACGGGGAGTTGGCGAGCAAGATTGCGGGCGATGCGATCACCGCACATTGCTCGGAGAATTCGGAAAACGTTTCTGTCCCGTTCGGCGAATTACTACGTCCCGACCTTTCCGAAAAAACCAACCAGCTGGCTTCTGCCGTTCGACTCGCGAATCGCCGTATCTACCAAGCGTCGCTCGACAATCCGCTGTTGCATGGAATGGGCGCGACGGTGGTGACGGCGTGGCTGGAGGGCGCCCGTCTTAGCCTGGTCCATGTCGGAGATAGTCGGGCCTATCTGCTTCGTTCGGGTGTGCTGAATCGGCTCACCACGGACCATAGTCTGGTCGCGGAACAGGTTCGGCGCGGTCTGATTAAGCCGGAGGAATCGCATTTGAGTAAGATGCAGAACGTCCTGATCCGTGCCTTAGGAGTCCAGGAACAAGTGGAGGTGGATGCAACAGAGCACATCCTGGAGAGTAACGATATAGTGCTGCTCTGCACCGACGGGCTGACACGCATGGTGAGGGATTCGGAAATCGCCAGTCTGCTACTCGAAAATTCCGATGCGCAAACAAGCGCAGATCGTCTTGTCCTGCTCGCAAACGAGCATGGTGGAGAGGACAATGTGAGCGTAATCGTCGTGCACATCGGCGATGCAGTTTGATATTTGGCGCAAATGTCTCTCCCTTTCGCGGAAA
>DATHPO010000150.1:0-6527 GCA_035483835.1 Terriglobales bacterium | reverse complement strand
CTCTGCCACTATCTGCAGTTCATCACCTCGCGGAAAGATCAGGAGACCTCGTTCAGCGCCGGCATGCTCGATGCCCGCGCGCATGATTCTCTCGATCAGTTTTTCCAACACCATCTCGCCTGCGACCGCCTGGGACACCTTGATTACAGTCGCAAGATCCAGGACTTCAGTCGGCGCCACGATCGTGCTCGTCGCGCGGCGCGTTAGCTCCTCTTTCCTGACGTGGGGATAGAACCGATCAAGCTGCCTTACCTTTCCCTCAGCCCCCCAACGGAGATAGCAATACCGGGCTTCTCGCAAATACGTTTCCGCAATCTTGTCGAAGCCTCGTGCCGCGTAGAACCGCGCGGCCACCTCGTATGCAACCGCCTCGTTGTGAATGAATCCATTGGCGTGCGCCGAGCGGATAGCCTTCTCGTAAAGCTGCTCGGCGTCGACTAGGCGGCCTTCGATTCGTGCGATTTCGGCGCCCACAAGTGCAGCTCTGTTTTCAAAATTCTCTGGGCAGTGCCCCGCCCAGGTTTCAAGCTGTTGGTGGTGAGCCGCTAAGGTTTCGAAATGCTCCTCCCTCTCGACGGGAGCTGCGGAATCCCATGCCGCCGCGTGCGAAAGCGCGCTATAAAATCGGAACCCTGCCGGTTCCAGCAGTGACGGCGCTGACCAAAGCAGTTTTTGCGCCTTCATCGAGGCACCGACTGCCGAAGCATAGTCACCCGCCAAGAACCATGCTTGTATCTTAAGAGTCCAATATCCAAATCCAGCATCCGCTAGGGCGGGATTACTTGCCAGGTGCCGCTCAAACTCACCCTCATCGAAATCCTCATCGTTAAATGAGCCAAATTCATGGGTCAATCCGCGGAGGGTCCGAATTAGCTGGAGGTCCGACCTGACGATATCTACAACAAGTCCGACGCGCGCGCTCTTCGCAAACTCCACTCCCTTCTCCGCTTCGGCTTGTGCCTCTGCAAGGGGATCGCCTACTACCAGAAAATTCATGATCAACTGCGTGAAGCTATACGCCGCGTATGTGAAATCACCCATCCGGCGAGCCACATCAAAGGCGTGACGCACCAGGTCGCGGCTGTGCCGTACATGTTTTGTCCATGGGACAACAACGGCGAAACACAGGCAAGTGCGAGCCTCATAACGCTTCAAGCCGCGCTTTTCCAACAAGTCGTACCCGAGTTGACCAAATCGAAATGCACCCTCGTAGTTGCCGAAGCGCGGTCCGGCTATGATCCCAAACCACACAAACGCAAAGCACGATCCGTCGCTATTACCGTACTCGAGACTAAGATTCACGATGCGGCAAATTACGAGTGCACATAGGTTTTGGTCAAAGAACACTGCAGGCGTAATAAGTTCTGTCAAAACCTCTAGAACGTCCAGAACATCGGGATCGGCGACCAAGGGCAGGTTAACGAGGTCCTCTATCTGCCGGTCCCCGAGCAGTGACCAAATGCGATCATATTCTCGCCGTACGTCGTCGCTGGTCGGATGAGCCGACCAGTCCGCCACGCCTCGCCGGAGATATTGAAGACATATCTCCACGCCCCGATCAAGCCTGTCCGAGGCCGTATATAGGGTTAGTTGCAAGCGTGTGACAGCAGCCAAATCGTGGGCGCGGTTGGCCCGTTCCCCGAGCATTGAAAGCCGCTTTTCGGCGGATTCCATTTCGGCGGTGAGCAGTTCAGACTCAGCTGCCAGGTATTCGAGCGAAAAAATGAGGTCATAATCCGTGTCCCAACTTTCTTCTGTCAGAAGCGACCGACCCGTCGCCAGATAGGAAAGAGCTGAGGCATAAGCGATAGAGAGCTTCGCGCGCCTCGCCGCGGTCAAATTCAATTCTGCGAGGCGCTTCCGCTCCTCGTTCGATGTAACGAGGTGAGTGGCGCGATTGAACTGGTTCACGATCTCGAAGATTCCTTCTTCGCGCTCGTCCGAAGGAGTTCTCTCCGCCAGCAGCCTTCCGATCCGGAGGTGCGTCTCTGCGCGCAAGTGCTGCGGGATCAAGGAATACGCTACCTCCTGCACGCGGTCGTGGAGAAAACGATAGGAATCTTCCGAGCGGAACACAAGACCTGCTAGAACAGCTTCCCAGAGATGCCGGTCTATTTCCTCGTTGGAGTCCTTGTAGACCATGTTGAGCATCGCAAAGTCCGCGCTGCTACCCAGGCAGGCGAGCTGCTTCAATGCGTCTTGCGTCTCAGCGGGCATACGGTTCAACTTGCCGCCTACCAAGTCCACAACATTATCCGTGTAATTCTTCGCCCGAATTCGGCTCAAATCCCAGGTCCATTGTCCTTCGCCATGATCGAAAGTGAGCAATCCTTCGTCGGCAAGCTCGGAAATGAACTGGATTGCGAAAAAAGGATTCCCTGTCGTCTTTTCATGGACTAATTCTGCGAGGGCACGACCTTGGTCCGGTTCACAATGAAGGGAATTCGCAACGAGCTGCTCCATGTCTTCGGAAGTTAGAGGTGCAAGCGCGATCTCCTGCAGCAGCACTCCTGCTCGACGCATCGCTTCGAGCTTGCTCCTCAGGGGATGAGTGGGCCCAACTTCGTTGTCCCGGTAAGCGCCGATCAACAGCAAGTGCTTCACGTCGGGCTGTATCAGCAGATCCTCCATCAAGTCCAACGTCGCCGAATCCAGCCATTGCAAATCGTCGAGGAACAGGGCGAGAGGATGTTCCGGCCGTGCGAATACACTGATGAATCGGCGAAAGACCTCTTGAAACCGGTTTTGTGCGTCCCGCGCTGGAAGCTCGGGAACGGCCGGCTGATCTCCGATGATAAGTTTCAATTCCGGGACTAATTCCACAATGAGCTGCCCGTTCGGGTCCAACGCCTCATGAAGTGCATCGCGCCACTTGCTCAACTCTTCTTCGCGCTTACTCAGAAGCGGTCGGATTAGGTTCTGAAAGGCTTTCGCCAGAGTCGCATAAGGGATGTTGCGCTTGTATTGATCGAACTTGCCCGATGCGAACAGGCCCCGAGGCGGCACCAGAGGTTTATGGAGTTCATTGATGACAGAAGACTTGCCAATACCGGAATACCCGGCAACGAGCACCAATTCGGGCCGTCCGCCAACTACACTACGGTCGAAGGCGGCGAGGAGCATTTTGATCTCCGATTCTCGCCCGTACAACTTCTCGGGGATCAGCAACGCGTCCGGTATGTCATGCTCGCCAACCGGGAATTCGCCGATGCCGTGCTGCGTTTCCCACTCCTCAAGACAGCGCCGAAGATCACGCTCCAGGCCTGCTGCTGTCTGGTATCGATCTTCAGCGGTTTTGGCGAGCAGCTTCATGATGATGGCAGAAACCGCTCCCGGAACGTCCTTCAACCTTTCGATTGGCGGGATAGGTTGTCGTGCGATGTGGCAGTGCACCCACTCCATCGGATCAGAGGCACTGAAGGGGAGACTCCCCGTCAGCATCTCGTAGAGCGTCACGCCGAGGGCATAGAGATCGCTTCGAGAATCGATCGAGCGGTTCATTCGCCCGGTTTGTTCGGGCGCCATATAGGCGAGAGTTCCGGCAATGAACTCGGGTGGCTCGGGTGTCTGGCGTTCCCGCGGGAGGCGCGACGCAATGCCAAAACCGGTGAGCCAGGCCTGACCGGTCATCGAGTCCACCAGGAAATTGGTGGGCTTCACGTCCTTATGGATTAGCTTTCGCTTGTGCAATTCGCGCAGCGCAGCCGCGAGGCCGATGGCAATACGCAGGAAGAGACCCGTCTCGACTGATCCCTGAATGAGGCGATGGAGAGGCACGCCACCCGGGTCCTCGAGCACGAGTGCCTTATGTCCATTGAATTGAGAAACAGCAAGGGGTCGAACGGCCCACTTTATGTCCAGATCTTCGCGGAATGAATATTCATGCTCTATCTTCTTTAGACTTTCCATCGCTGGGCGTGTTGAAGCAGGCACCAGCAGCAGAACAGAAGTTAATTCTGCGTCGCTCGCACGTGCTCGGTATAGGATGAACTCTTCATCCTCACGGAGACAATTCTGCGTGTTGGCTGAAATCTCCACGATATGGGCCCTCCACCCGGACGCTTCCTTGATGTTCGGACAGGCTTCGCGACGCAATCTTCGGGAAAAAACGGCAAACGTTGCGGGAGCCGCCCTCCAATCCCCGCAGGAACCGAATTTTCCGCCCGCTCACGGCTGATTGGCAAGGCCCTTTCTCGAAGTTAGGGCAGCGAGGACCCGACCTGATGATGAGGTCGGCGGACCAGGCTCCCTCTTCAAACGTCTGGTTTTTGGATGTTCTCACTCTTTCCCTGCTAGAAAACGAAGCGAAAGCCCAGTTGAATCTGACGCGCCGTATCCACAGTCGAGAATATCCGGCCGGCGTTATTGGCGAAATTGCCTGCCGAATCTTTAAAGACAGCGTCTCCGTTTCCTCCCAGAGCAATCGGGTTTTGCGTATTACTGGGGACTCCGAAATTCGGATGATTCAGGAGATTGAATGCCTCGGCGCGTAGCGTGATTTTCATGCCCTCTCGTAGTTGGAAAACCTTCTGTAGTGCGATATCAAATTCTGCAAAGCCCGGACCGCGCAGGATATTGCGTCCGGCGGTGCCAAACTGACCTGGAAGCGGTAACGCAAATGCACTCGGGTTAAACCAACATGTAGGCGTGCCCACTCTGCCGCCGTTTGGACAAACACCCGCATAAGGATTGCCAATAAGGTTTGGTCTTTCCGCGATTACCACGGACTGCAAATCCGCATTGTCGAACGAAAGCACTGGCGTAAACGGCACGTTGCTGTGCACGTTGGCGATGCCAGACAGCTGCCAGCCGCTCAACCAATTCCCGCGTCCAAACGGCAGTTCATACAAAACGTTCCCGACGAAATTGTGCCGGATGTCGAATCCCGAACGGCCTCGGCCTCCCTTGCGATTGAAGATGTCCTGAGACTCCGGTTCATTCACAGCATCTATATCAAAAGTATTCGAGGCATCGTCGATCGAATGAGAGAACGCGTAGAAGAGTTGCCAGGAGAAATTATCAGTGTGCTCTCTCGAGACGGACAGTTGGAACGAGTTATAGAAAGATTGAGCATCGGTTAGCACCATCTGCAGTGGGGAAGCCAAGTTGGGATTGAAGCGATGTCCCAACGCTGGTTCAAAGGGATTCTGCTCGCCCGCGCGCGTCAGGTGATTGCCACGCGCACCAAAGTATCCTGCGCTAAGAATCGTGCCTCGCGTGATTTCCCTTTCCAAGTGGAGGTTATATTGCAGCGCATACGGGAACTTCGGATGGTACGTAGTCTGGATGAGGAATAGCTGTTGCGTGAGCACCGCAGTTTGAGGGCTAGGAAAACTGGGGAAAATCAACGTATTTATGCCGAAAAAAGGAGGTAGAAACCGATCGATACCAAAGAGAATTACGGGAAACTGATCGCGAAAGATACCGCTTCCACCGCGCAGTACGGTCTTGCCATCAGGGAAAATGTTCCATGCGAAACCAGCCTGGGGTGACAGCAGATCCGCAGGTGTCCCGGCAAATACTTTTCCGACGGTTGGTCCCGAATCCGCTGCCGGGTTCCGAATCACTGAGAGACGGCCGTGCACCTCGCTTGGATTGGAGTAGAAGTCGTACCGCAGCCCGGCGTTCAAGGTGAGACGGCTAGTTACCCTCAAGAAGTCCTGCACAAAGCCGGACGCCACACTCTGCCGATAACCGCGGTCCGAATCAGACACGGAAGGAACAGAACCAAGGTATGACAGAGGCAGAGCGTGAAGGAAAGATTCCAGGGCTGGATTGTTGCTCTGTGCCGGAAAACCGAAGGGACTCAGATCCGCGAACGAATACAGTCCATTTACCGCAGCGTCCAGGGGGCCGTTAGACTGAATCCTTCTAAACTCTCCTCCGAATTTCAAGGTCTGACGACCAGTTGTGCGCGAAACCTCCTCCTGAATTTGATATACGGTCGAAAAATCACCCACGGGAACCTCTACGTTGTAGCCAATGAAGCTCATACCCGCAACGTCGATCATCCCGAAGGGTCGACCGGGCACCCGGGAGATGGAGAGACCAGGGTGTGTGTCGACAATCGAGGTTGACGCGGTAGTCCGGTTAATGCCGAATCGCAGTTCGCTGAATACTTCGTGTCCGAGACTTCTGCGGTCCTGAATACTGAAGTACTGATTGCGTGCTTCATGTTCAACCGGAAAGCCTGGGGCGTAAGTTCCGGGCGGTGTTCCGAAGTACGGCACAAAAGAAGAGCTGTCGTCCACAAGGTAACGCACGAACAGCGAATGCGCGCTGGAAAAATTATGGTCCGCGCGAACCATGCCGTGATGCTCGTACGTCGCACCCTTGTCCGCCGTAATAAGGTCTCCAGTTCCATCCCCGTTGTCAGCGCCATTCGAAGGAGGAAGTAAAGCAAGGAACGGTTGTACGCGCGGATCAATCGCAACCGAGACGCAACCACTGGGTGAGGTACTCGTGCAAGCGCTCGGATCATTGGCAGCTGGCAGCAATCCCCGGTGCGCCAGGGTGTCCGGAACGGT
>DATHPO010000149.1:0-3496 GCA_035483835.1 Terriglobales bacterium | reverse complement strand
AGAATCTTCTTCTGGCCCTTGGAAAGCAGCTCGCGCACCGTGTCCCGCAGAATCACGCTGCCCTCACCAAGCGTGATACGGCCACTGCAATCCACGATGGTGACGCCATCAACCTGACGAGTACTGGTCTTCATGCTCACTGAGAAGCCTCCTTAACGTCCCCGGATGGTCCGTGAACGTGCTTTACGAGTTTAATTTCGGTGCCCGTCTGGGAGGGGTGGATTTGCACCTCATCCATGAACGAGCGGATAAGAAATATGCCCCGACCCGAAGTCTTCAGCAGATTCTCCGGAGCCAGCGGATCGGGAATCTTGGCCGGATCTAACCCTTTACCCTGGTCACGAATGGTGATGACCAGGTCATTGCCGGTCCGTTCGAAGTCGAGTTTCACCTTCTTGTCCGGATCGTAGGCATTGCCGTGAAGCACGGCGTTTACTGCGGCCTCCCGCACCGCCATGGAAATCTGCATGACCACGTCTTCGTCGAATCCGCTTTCCGCGGCGATTCGGCTGGCGGTTTGCTCGGCGCTATCGACGGTCTCCAGCGTCGAATCCAGCGTATAAGAGACCCGCAGTTCGGTCATGGCAAAGTGTTCGTGAACCAGCCCGCAAAACCCGAAAAACATCCGCCAAACCGGGTCAGCCCCGCCGCGCCTTCCGTTCGCGCGAGCGAAAAAGCTCCCGATCAGCGGATTGGGTAGTTTGCCCTGCTCCTGTGGAAATGTCAACGCGCGGATTGTACGCCAGCCGATTGAGCCCTCGGAGTTGAGGCTTCCGCGACACCCGCTAGGCAGTAACCTTAGACAACGCCAGCCCAAGCAACCGTAAAACCGTTCTGGCTTCCTGTCCCGCGGTTGGGTATTCTCTCAGTGCGATGTCCACGCTGGCGCTTACCGAATTGCTGGGCTTGCCTGTATTTGAGCCGACCGGAGCCCAATGCGGCCGTGTGCGCGAACTGGCAGTGGCGCCGCAGGAAGATCGCGCTCGCATCGCGGTCATGATTGTCCGCACCAAGTCGGGCGATCGGGTGCTGCCATTCAGCGCCGTGAACGCCATCAACGGCGGACTGCGCATCGATAGCGCGGCTTCCGCCTGGCCTATTGCGGATGGCTCCGAAGGCTTGTTTCTATTGGCGCGCGATCTGCTTGACCAGCAGATTATTGACGTCCATGGCCGCAAGGTGGTGCGCGTCAACGACGTCGAACTGTTCCAGGACCCCGCCAGCCGCCATCCCGTGCTGAAGGTAGGCTCTGTGGACGTGGGCGCGCGTGGTGCCATCCGCCGCCTGCTCAAGGGCGTGGTTCCGATCGCCGCCCTGCGGGCTTTGTTGCGTCAGATTCCCGAGCGCCCCATTCCCTGGGAGTTTGTCGATCTCATCGAAACCGACCCAGCTCGCCGCGTGAAGCTGAAAATCTCCCACGAACGCCTGGCCCGCTTGCACCCGGCTGACATAGCGGACATCGTCGAGGACCTTGCTCCCAACGAGCGCGAAGCCGTGTTTGAAACGCTGGACGACGAAGTTGCAGCCGAGGCTTTGGAAGAAGTCGATCCCAAGGTGCAGAAGGCGATCGTCGAGTCGCTCGATTCCGACCGCGCCGCCGATATTGTCGAAGAGATGGATCCGGACGCAGCCGCCGACCTGCTGGCCGATCTTCCCGAGGAGACTTCCGCGGACATCTTGCAGGAAATGGCGCCGCAAGAGCGGCAGGAGATGCAAGAACTCCTCGAGTTCAAAGAGAACACCGCCGCCGGCCGCATGAACACCGATTTCCTGGCATTGCCTGTGGGCGCGACCGCTCACGATGCGGTCGAAGCCTTGCGGCACTTCGAAGGCGGCATCGAAATTGTAAGTACGATTTATCTAGTCGATTCCCACGGCACGCTGGCTGGCGCCGTCCCACTGGCGAAGCTGGTTCTGGCCTCGCCAGACACGGCGCTGCTCTCGCTTACCCAGGAGCCGCTGATCTCCTGCCACGAGGACGCGAAAGAGAATCAGTTCGCCGAACTTTTTGACAAGTACAATCTCCTCACCCTGCCCGTGATTGACGACCACAACAAGTTGACCGGAGTGATCACCTCCGACGACGTGATCAGCCTCCTGCGAGCCAAGCTGTAGCAGTCCGCGGCTTCACAGTCCGCGCCAAAAGTCCATTTTTGGGTGGAGCAATGCTTCGAGCACTCTATTGGGGCTTGTTCTTGAAAAATGTGGTGCCCAAGGTTCGGGTCCTTTCTCTTTGGACCCAAACCTGGGTTCACGATACTGGACTTATGACTCAGTGAGCTTTGTCAGACTCACCCCCCACCCGCGTCTGATCCGTAATCCAGTTCACTTCCCAGGTGTTGCCGCCATCCTCCGAGAACGACTGTTCAAAGTGAGGCGTGTTCGTGGTGGTGTTCGTCCAAAGAAACCGAATCAGGATGACTTTGCCATTAATCGTATCCTGGGCGTAGAACTCTCCGCGTCCATCTTTGAATTCGCCGATCTGCGGCGGGTCCAGAATGCCAATCTTGCTGTTGGCCCAATACAGTCGCCACTGGTGGGATTGGGGATTGTACAGGCGCAAGGTCAGACCTTCGATGTGCCCGGCAACAGCGCTGTCAGTTTCGAACTGCTCAATCTGAGCGCGCCCATCCCAAATCTTTCGGGTGACGGAAGTGCCGTCAAATTCTACCCAGCTAGTCGAGCCCGTTAGTGGATGCTGGAGCCGCTTCAGGTGAATTTTCCAACTGCCAATTTCGAAATCAAAATCATGCTGCCCATCTCGCTCAGCAGCAAGCTTCTGACTCGCCCCATCGGAACTCGTTTGGGCCAGCAGGCGCGCCGGGTACGAAACAAAAATCAAGATGGTGACCAAGTTGCACATCCAAACACGCTGCCACGATTTCATCGTCATCCTCCATTCGCAGATTGCGTTGCATGTTCTCTGGCTCGATTCGCCGCTGCTAATAATGTCCGTCGGCGCAACTTAACGGTGTCCAGCAGTCAATTGTTGTTCTCGGCGGATAGACGATGCCAGCAATTTGCGGGATAGCTCCCGGCGTGTAAAAGGTTGTAAATTTCCAAGCTATCGGACTTTGCGGAATATAGTCTCAGACCGCACGCGAAAAAGGAGTATCGATGAGCGAACTGTTGAATTTGGCTATCAAAGCACACGGCGGTCTGGATCGTTGGAACAAGGTGAAGGCAATTAAGGTTGAGGCATCAATCACGGGCGCAATCTGGTATGTGAAAGGTAAGCCAGACGTTCTCAAGAACGTTGTGTTGACTGCCGAGACGCGGAACCAGCGCGTCACAGTGGACTTCCCGGGCCGGGACAAGCGGGCAGTTTTCGAACCAAATTGCGTTGTGATCGAAAGGGTGAACGGAACGCTCATCGAGGCCCGCGATGATCCGGAGAAGTCGTTCGAAGGGCAACAGAGAGAAACGCCCTGGGACGACATCCATGTGACGTACTTCGTGGGTGAAGCCTTATGGACCTACCTCAATACTCCGTTTC
>DATHPO010000148.1:0-27697 GCA_035483835.1 Terriglobales bacterium | reverse complement strand
TCAGAGCTCAGTCAACTGTGCCCAATTTTGTGCCCACCGCCAAACCCGACCGAGGCTTTTCACGTTTGGGACGCGAAGGCAACGCCCGACTCAAGGTAGCGTCTCCGAGTCCGTGTGGACAAACATGTGGACGCGGCTCGGATCGGCTCATGCGGAACAGTTGAACTGATTGAAAATATTGGTCGGGGAGAGAGGATTTGAACCTCCGACCCCCTGGTCCCGAACCAGGTGCTCTACCAGGCTGAGCCACTCCCCGACGAACTCGCAAGTCTGCGCCAAGAGGAAGGAAACACAAGCACGCGCAGGCTTCAGAAGATTCAATTATAACATCCAGCACGATGCCAGCTATGGGCTCATTACACGCCGCGGCGTGCGGAACATTCGCCACCGTGATGAAAAACAAACGCGGCCCTGGGAAATGTCGTATAACTGGAGATGATTTCCGGGTGCTGCCAGGACAGGCGGGCTCTGGCAATTAGACAAATTTCCCTTTAGATTATCGTTTTAATTGATGATTGCTTTTACTGCAAATTGTCTGTACACGCCGCTTGAGCGTGTGGAGCAGCCACTGCTTCTGGTGGAAGACCACGCCATCGTCGAGTGCGTCTCGCGCACCGCACGTCCGATACCCCAAAGAGCCCGCGTAGTGGACTTTGGCGACGCCATTCTGGCTCCGGGCTTTGTGGACATTCACATTCATGGAGGCGCGGGCCACGATCTGATGGAGGCTGATGCGTCGGGATTATGTGCGGTTGAGCAAGTGCTTTTCAAACACGGTGTGACCAGCTATTTTCCGACGACCGTGACCGCACCGCTCGATCAAACCTGGTCGGCGCTCGACCGCCTGGCGAACGCGATTGAGCGTGCGTCGCGGGACGACGACTCGCACGCGAAAAGGGCCCAGCCCCTTGGCATCCATTTGGAAGGCCCCTTCCTCAGTCACGTGCGCCGCGGCGTGCATCCGCCTGCGAACCTGCTGCCGCCCACCCTACCGACCTTCGACCGCTTCTGGCAGGCGGCGCGTGGGCACATTCGCGTCATGACCATTGCTCCCGAACTGGAGGGTGCACGTGAGGTGATCGCGGAGGCCGCACGACGGGGGGTCTGCGTCAGCTTGGGACATTCCGATGGCGATATGAATTCGACGCGTGCCGCTGTGGCTGCAGGAGCGCGCCACGCGACGCATACTTTCAATGCGATGCGGCCACTGGACCACCGCGACCCGGGAATTATCGGCGAAGTGCTCACGGACTCGCGGCTTTCCGCCGATATCATCGCCGATGGAATTCATCTCGATCCCGCTATCGTCGAGTTATTTCTGAAAGCCAAAGGGACCGATGGTGCAGTGCTGATCACGGACGCGATCTCCGCTACAGGCATGCCCGAGGGACGCTATCGTCTCGGCACATTCGAAGTGGAAGTGAAAGACGGCCGCTGCCTCGTTGGCGGCAAGTTGGCAGGAAGCGTGCTAACCATGGATCGCGCCGTGCGCAACGTGATGCAGTTCGCTCACTGGGATCTGCAACAGGCGCTCCGTCTGGCCACGCTTAATCCTGCGCGGGTGGCTGGTTTGGCGAATCGGGGCAAGCTTGAGGCTGGCGCCCAAGCCGATTTCGTTGTGTTGAGTCCCAACGGCGAAGTGAGAAACACAATCGTTCGCGGCGATATGGCTGAAGCTTAGCAAGAGCTTAGGAGACAGGATGGCAGACAAGGGCGGATTCCCCCATCACATGCTAAAGGAGATTTTCGAGCAGCCGCAGGGATTGCGTGACACAATCGCGCCGCGCGTCTCGCTCGAAGAAGGATTGGTCCGTCTGGATGACGTGCGCATCACTGTGGACGAGCTCTGTTCCCTGCAGCGGATTAACATCGTGGCCTCGGGAACAAGTCGCCATGCCGGTATGGCCGGACAGTTCATGATTCAGGACCTGGCAAATGTGCCCGTGGATGTGGACTACGCCAGTGAGTTTGAATATCGAAATCCGTTAATTTGCCGTAACGAGCTCACCATCGTGATCACGCAATCCGGGGAGACCGCCGATACCAGCGCAGCCCAGCGTGAAGCCAAGGCCAAGGGTTCGCGCACCATTGCAATCTCCAATGTGATGGATTCGACAATCGCGCGCGAGGCGGACGGCGTGCTCTACACTCACGCCGGGCCTGAGATCAGCATCGCTTCCACGAAAGCATTCACGGCGCAGATGGCAGTGTTGTTTCTGTTCGCCGTCTATCTTGGCCAGGTGCGCGGCAAGCTTACGAAAGAGCAGGTGCAGGGGTATATTCGCGAACTGCTGGAGCTTCCTGCCAAAACCGAGACGGTGCTTGAATCCGCGCCTGATTGCAAAATACTCGCTGACCAGTATCACCAGGTGGGAGATTTTCTGTTCCTCGGGCGTGCTATTCACTATCCCGTGGCCATGGACGGCGCGCTCAAGTTGAAAGAAGTTTCCTACATCCACGCCGAAGGCTATCCCACGGGAGAAACCAAGCACGGCCCAAACGCGATGATCGATGAGAATCTTCCCGTGGTCATTATTGTCACCTGCGATCGCAACGATCCGGGATCAGTGCTGCGTTATGAGAAGAACGTTGCGAATATCAAAGGGTTCAAACGGCAGTCCGCGCGAGTGATCGCTATCGCATCCGAGGGTGATGAGGAGATGCGCAAGCTCGCCGATCACACTATTTTCGTTCCCCGTGCTTCGGAGTTGCTGTCTCCTATCCTGGAAATTGTGCCGTTACAGCTGTTCGCCTATTACATGGCTGTGCGAAAGGGCCTGGACGTGGATCGCCCGCGCAACCTGGTGAAGTCGGTAACACTGGAGTAATACTTGCGCCTCCAGACCGAATATCCGGGGCGCAACTTTCTTTTGCCTTCCTACTACTTCGCGGCGCTCACACGGGCGAGAACGCCCGTGCTCCATTGTCAGTGAGTGAACGTCACATTCAGCCCGGTGGTCAGGACAATGTCATTCTTCTTGAGCGCAGGCGTGCCCGCGGGCTGGATCGGCGGATTGGTCACGTAGATATCGCTGAATGCATTTTGCCATCCCAGCCACTTGCTAATCTTCGTCACGCTGCCAAGATTGACGGCGGTTCGATACTGCCCAACATTCTGCGTAAGGTCGGGGTAGTAGTAGGCCTTTTCAGTAACGATGGTCGAAGCTCCGAATTTGTGGCTCAGTTCCTCTCCCACCGAGAATGCGAGGAAGCTGTTCGTGACCGTGACGTAATCCTCTCGCGTATAGTTTGGGCCAGCCAGGAAGTCTAGCGTTGTCTTATCGCTCTTGATGGCGTGGAATCCGAGACCGCCTCCTAGAACGGATCGAAGATTCAACTGCTGCAGGGCATCAGTTTGGAAATCGGCACTCCCGTAGCCAAACAGCCGAGGCGTGAAGTTTCGGGCATATCGAGCTCCGGCCTGAATCGCATTTGCGGTCGTAGTCGGAGTTGCACCAGGAGCGTTGTTGGTGGAATACACTGAGTTCGCGTAGAGCGAGATGTCATCGTGCGTTGTTTTGCGATCGGCAGTGAAGGCCAAGGCTAAATTCGAAGTCTGACTGTTTCCCGCAGTGAAGGCAAATCCGACGTTCGCTCCTCCCTTCCAACCCTGCAGAAGTCCGGGATGCAGCGACCTGTCATAGTCCGCTTGTTCTGCGTCGCTGCGCAGAGCGGTCACATCGGACTTCGCGACGGTTACTGTTCCGCTCGCCGGGGTGACCACGGCGAGACTTCCATCGGTTGTCGTCACCGGACCGACCACGGTCTTTCCGTTTGACAGCGCTACATGCAGCGGCTGTGTGGATGTGACTTCCTGGACGGCGGGCCACTGAACCGTGACGTCGCCCGCAAACTCGGTCTTAATCAGCAAGGTTTTATCGTCTGATTTTGTGATCGTCCCCGTCAGCCGATCACCATTCTTCAGCACCACTTGATCGGCGAAAAGCGCGGAACAAAACGCGAACACTGACAACGTTACCCAGAGATGCAGCTTAGGCATGGCACTTCTCCATCTATATATTTTTACTTTCGTTTGCTGGGCCCGGTGGATGACAACAACAGCGAAGAGATTAACTTACCGCAGATGCAGGAATCCCGCTATAGGGGAGACCCCGAAAGATCTTTCCTGATGTAGGGATTGACTCTCTGGCTGAACGGGACGTGCTGCTTGTCTTCAAGAAAAATGCGAGTGGTGCCGAGGCTTGAAGGAATGACAGGTCGCTGAACTAGCTCTTCAGTTCGGTACTCTTCACTTCAGTGGTCGGAGTTTTTGCTTGCTCCGAGGTTCCATCCTTCATGCCCTCTTTCAAAGCGCGAATCCCCTCGCCAATTCCTTTTCCGAGCTCCGGAAGTTTCTTGGGACCAAACACGAGCAAGGCAATAAAGAAGATCACCAGAAGATGCATCGGTTGAAAAAGACCTTCCAACATAAAACCTCCCACAGACACAACTACTCTCATTAACCTTACTCAAGCCGGATTATTCCGTCAACTTCATTACGTTTTCCCTCGCGTCTGCCGGAGCGCGGCGAGAACCGGCGCGATGGACAGCGTCGTTTCAAAGTGTCGCAGGCGCGATGCCTCGGTCTCACTTTGAAAGATCGGCGGGCCGATTGTCGCGAAAAAAGACCGGCCTTCTGCTTGCAAGTCACTGATTCTACGCAACCATGTTTGGTCGGCCAACTGCAAATGACTGGGCAAGGCGCCATTCAGACATGAACCTCCGTGCCTTCGTAAAGCGGCACTGACGCTCCTAGAATGGCGGAGTCCCAAGTTTTAGCACGGCCGTTCAGCCGTCTGGAGTTTCATATGACTTCCACCCCCACGATGCCGGTCGGAATGCGGAAACCAGTCTCTCCGACAGTTCTCCCTTCGAATAGCGACACCCAAACTACAGAGCGAGCGACGAAAGCAACTCCACCGATCGCAACTCAACCCGTTCCCAAGCAAACCGGTTACGGCATGCCTTGCGCGAATTGCAAGACCTATTACGCAGCCGATCTGCAGGCATGCCCGGTATGCAAAGCGGCAGAGCGCATTTCACCGATGGCAGTGCCGTTGCGTTCGACTGTCACTGCCGAGCTATGTCCTGATCCAGTCGCCCTGGAAGAGGAACGCGAACGGTTTTTGCGCGACTTCAAGGCACAAGTTTTTGCGTCCCAGTTACCGATCACCGCAAACGGAAATCTGCCTTGCGCCCACGAGGAAAACCATCCCAGCGGCCCCGAACCCGCCGTGGTTTGCCAAGGCTGTTACGATCACTTGCAAGAACGGGTGGACGTGCTGGAAGCCGCGCTGCACATGGACTTGAAAGAAGCGGCGCAGATCGTCTACGACGCAGTGTGGGCAGATCCGTCGGATGCCACCAAGACATACGAAAACGCGGCTCATGCGTTGCTCGCCGAACTGCGAAGACGCTCGGGAGTCACGCAGGTATTCGGACTGTTGCAGCCTCTGTCGGACTAAGCTTAGAAGTCGTTCACTCTACGCTGGCTTAATTCATTCCTGTAATCCGACGCGAATCAGTTCGTGGGTGCACCTACGAACCGCAATCTGCCGAAGGCACTGGGTACGTGAAAATTCGGCTGCGGCGTGCGTGTCGCCTGCCAGGCTAGATAAGCTCGCGGCTCGTTCGTCCCTTCGACCCGGTAAAAGTTAGCACGCCAAATCGCCTTGGGATCAAAGTTTGTAGCCAGCGATTTTATGGGGATGGCCAACTCCGCGGTCCAGGTATGGGATTTCTCATTCACAACCACTGAGCGCTGCAAACCGCTCTTCAGATCTGCCAGCCCGCCGGGAAAAATGTCGAGATCAATCCACATGCCATTCGGACTAACTTCGAATTCCTTGTAGAAGCGTTCATGCGACGGATCGGGCTGCAGAAATGCCTCGGCCACATCGCGATCCCACAGATGGTCGCGACGGCCATTGGGATCGGAGTCCTCGAACACAAAAAGCTCCCGGTAGCGGCACTCGAACCGCAGATAAAGATATTGCCGCGACCACAAAATCCGCACCTCGGTTTCGCGTCCGGGATCGGCATTCTTTCCCTGCCAGTCCGTCGAAAAGGCAATCGGGGTCACGTTCTGCCACACATCATCAGGATGCGCTGCATCGAGGCGAACGTAATCAACGTATTTCGCGACAATCTCGCCGTCAACAACATCATGCTTCGCTTCCGGCTTTTTCTGAGCAGGCATGTTGGGAACAGCGAGAAAGGACAGAGATAATATCGTAACCCATACCCGAAAATAAAACGGGCGGGACTGCCTCCCCCAGCCAGTTCCCACCCGCGCCGTGGATCTTTGATATTGGTGCATTCCACAGCTTAATTGGAATTCAAGGTGGCGCCAAAACGCCATAAAGGGCTATGAAGAAGTTGCGACTTTTGGATGAGATTTGTAATCTCGATGAATTCCAGGCTTCAATTAGTAAGCGTTTTTTTGCGCCGAATTCCCTCACGGAAAATCAGGGCCCGGCAAGAAATGTCGTTTGAGCGCAAGATCCGGATGGCTCACCTGGAAATGCCACCTTATGCTGTTAACACTATGACAACCAATGCGATACTCAACCTGATGGAATTAACGGAGATGGCCCCCAGCAAGCAAAGCCGAGACGAAAACAATCAGAGCTCGTACTGGCAGGCAGTTCTCGACCGGGATGCCGGCCAAGATGGAAAGTTTGTGTTTGCCGTCTCCTCGACGGGCGTGTACTGCCGGCCCTCCTGCCCGGCCCGGCGTCCACGCCGCGAGAATGTAACCTTTTTCGGACAGCCTGGCCAGGCGGAGAAGGCCGGCTATCGTGCCTGCTTGCGCTGCCGCCCCAAGGCGATCGGAGGCAATAGCGCCGTCGAAATGGTCAAAGCGATGTGCCGCTACATTGAGCAACACCTGGACGAACCGCTCACGCTGGCCCGGCTAGCATCGGAATTTCGCCAGAGCCCGTTCCATTTACAGAGGACGTTCAAGCGCGTCCTCGGGATCACCCCTCGGGCGTACGCGGACTCCTGCCGCATGAGCCAACTCAAGGACAATCTTCGCGCAGGGCACTCGGTCACTCGATCGATGTACGACGCGGGTTTCAGCTCCAGCAGTCGTTTGTACGAGCGGACCGCGTCGCAACTCGGCATGACGCCGGACAAATACCGCCGCGGCGCGATCGCTGCTCCCATCCGCTACACCTTCGCCGACTCTCCCTTGGGGCGCATGTTAATCGCGGCCACCGACAAGGGGATTTGCGCGATCCAATTCGCCAACTCCGACGGGGAACTTGAGCAAGGACTAAGACACGAGTTTCCATTCGCCATCCGGCGGCGCGACGACGCTGCCATGCAGCCCTGGAAAAAAGATTTGCTTCGCCAGATGCGTGGCCAACGTTTGAATACCTCGCTTCCGCTGGATATTCAGGCAACTGCCTTTCAGCGACGTGTGTGGTCGCAATTGCAATCCATTCCTTTCGGGGCAACGCGTTCCTACGCCTCAATAGCGAAGGCGATCGGCCAGCCCACGGCGACGCGAGCAGTAGCCCGAGCCTGCGCAACCAACCCTATAGCGGTCGCCATTCCGTGCCATCGCGTCGTGAGAAAGAGCGGCGACATGGGCGGCTATCGCTGGGGCCTGGAGAGAAAGAAGGCGCTACTAGAGATGGAAATGCAACACGCGTGAAAACAGGTCTGGGTGCGTATCCGTATGCGACGACCAGCCCGATTCAGCGCAGCCGGAGGACGAGTAGAACAACGGTGAGAATGACGATCAGTACGGTTCCTATGGTGTAGATGTGAGACCCGAGCCAACCTTGTTCTTTCCGAGTTTCGAACTTCGCGAGGAAAGCTGGAGCCTGGCTGCTGGCGAGAGGTGCAGGACTCTCGCCTGAAAGTCGGGCGGCCTCGCAGTCCAGGCAGAGAGTGCGGCCTTCTGAAACGGGGAATCCGCAGGCCTCGCATTTTCGGATCTTGTCCAACTCTGGCGCTCGAACGGGCGGGGCATCGAGCTTGGGCGCGTTCGTGTCTGAGGGCTTGGGCGCACTTGCAACGACCACGGAGGCGTCTGTTTTTATTTGCGCTGGGTCTATTTTCGCCAGCTCTATTTCTGCCGCAGCGGGTGCCGGTGCCGTCTCAGGGGGCTTCGGTTCCTTCTCTAGTGCCGCCTGCTGCGCCGTGGCTTGAACGTTTTTCGCGGCAATCTCCTGGAGCGCACGTTTGGCTGCGTCCGCGTGCTCCAGGCCAGTTTGTACCATCTCGGCCAAGCGCTCCAGCGCCGTGACATCGCGCTCCTCGAAGGCGTTGGCTCTGTCGGCCAGCAGTTCGAACACGCCGGTCACTTCCTGTTCGCGGAGCAGCGGCACCACCATCACAGACTTGATGCCGAGAGCGCGACAACTCTCGCGATTAACCCGCGAATCGGTTTCCGCATCATCGCAGCGCAGAACTTTCCGGGTGCGTACGCTTTCGCCGGTCAGACCTGATTTTATCTGGACCTCGGCTCCCAGTTCTGGAGCAGATGGGCCTGCGCTCGCCCGGCAAATCATCGCGCTTCCCTCGCGCAGAGCAATGGCCGCACCCGATGCGCCCGTAATGTATTGTGCCCGCTCCGCCAACAACTGCAGCGCAGCTTCAAGGTCGCGGCGTGCCATCTCCATCAAGGACTTGCCGCCGGCATCTGCAGAGACATGCGAAGGCAGGGGTGGAAGAAATTCTTCTTTTGCAGCTGAGGACACCGGTGGAGGAACTCCCGGCGCGGTGCTGGAGGAAGTTTGGTCGAGAATGGAGTAGCGATCCAAGGGGTTCTAAGTATTATCGCCCGAGATTGGCCGGATGCAAATAGAGTTTTGGAAAGGTACGTCTCTGTATGCCCCCCAGCGGGTCTCCGCGCACTTGCGGGGACTATTTCTTTTTCGGCGGTAAGAACTTCTTTTCAATCGACGCCACGACAACGTAGTTGGGGTCGACCATTTCATTCAGATGGATCTTTGCCACCTTCGACAGGAGCTCATACGCATCTAATTCGGACAACCCGTAGTCCTGGTGAATCCACCCAACCAGCTCGGTGAAGGCAATGCGCACGCAATCATCCAACGGACGATACGCTCCGACGGTCATTATCGCGTCGTCATTTTCGAAGCGCGGCCAATTGATCTTTTGGCCTTTTATCAGGTTTAACTGCACCCGCGCCCGCAGCGGCACTTCTATCGCCGTGCCCGCCACTTCCCCATCCCCCATAGCCGCGTGCCCGTCGCCCATATACAGCAAGCCTCCAGGCACGTTCACGGGAAAATAAACCGTGTTGCCGACGCTGGCCTCGGGAGAATCCATGTTGCCGCCAAACTCCGCCGGCACAATCGAGCTGCGCGCCTCGCCCCCAGCCGGCGCAACCCCAATGCACCCGAAAAAGGGATGCAGCGGAATCTTGACCGAAAACTTCGAATCCAGCGCCTGGAACGTTGCCGTGTTGTTCGCGTGGTCGATGGGATAAAACCATATCTTCTCCGGCAACGGCGGATGCAGCATGGGCGTGTAGTTCGTCTCATTCAGCGCCCCGAAGCCCGGCGCAAACGCTCCCACGCCCTGGTCGCCGTCGACTTCAAGATCGAGAATCTTCACCGCCAAAGTGTCGCCCGGCTCCGCACCCTCAATATAAAAAGGCCCGGTAAGCGGATTGTCGCCCTTGCTCATGCTGAGCGTGTCCCCCGGCTTCTTGATGGCATTGCCGAAGCAGTCGAGCGTATTAGTGTCCAGTATGTCCCCCGGCTTCAACCGTGCAACCGGCTCGGCCGAGCCATAAACATACTTCACATCGCTGATGGTCGCGTGATACTTCACCACGTTGCCAGGCGTGGCTTGTGGCAGAGCATTCGCGCTGAGGATCAGCAATGTGAGCACCAGAATCTCGGCCTTCAAGAACACCTCCTGAATGTTATCTCTCACGGACGCCCTACCGATGGAGCATCGCCTCTGGTCACCTTTATGAGCTCTTGCATAAGCCGAAAGGCGGACGCCACCACAGGTCCGCCAAGCCGATCTTTCGCGAGGGAATCGAGCGGACCTTGTCCAAAATGAAGTCCACCCAGTGCTAGTAGATTGATCCTCGCATGTCCCCTGCGCGGCGCGGGCGGTCTGCCATCTTTCCAAGGTCCGATCGCTTGTGCCACAGCTTTGCCAACGCTCAGCAAGTCGTCGACAACGGCATCGAGCGTGCTGTTCGGCCTTTCCCAGACGATGCCTTTGCCGCTGTAATTGTAATATCGCGCGTGATGATCGGCGTACCCTGCAACTAAGTCCACGCCTTTTTCCATTCCAACCTCCACCACGACACCCAGGACGTCCTTAGCCTTCGCGGGGTCGGCATTTACGCCGAACTCCCGGAGGAAGTAACACGCCTGCAGGTAGTGGCGTGATTCTAGCTCTGGCATGTGTAGCACGCTTTGGAGGGTCGCAACGGCGCTTCGCGTGTCACCTGAGTCAATGAACTGCTTGGCTCGTCCAAACGATACCCAAGGCTCTAAAGCCGCGGCCGTGGGAGAAACCTGCACCCATTGCGGAAATGGAACGTCGCCGAAGAGTGTATCCCTGATTTCAAGGTTCCGTTGAGCGGGTCTGCTTTTCAACCAGTCGAACAACAAAGCCTCCTGCGCTTGCAAAATCCAACACTATCAGGAAAATCTAATTATCCGCGTTGCTAGTGTAATTAGTGTTAACCATACCCCCTCCCTCGGCGCCGCGTCGGGAACCTTTGTAAGTTCCTAGCGAACCCACGCCAGCCACGCCCATCCTATAAGAAGAGTCGCCAGCGTGAGGGGCAAACCAACCCGAAAATAGTCCCAGAAGCCAATCTCCATCTCCGGCTTCGCGCTCTCCACCACGATAAGATTGGCCACGCTTCCCGTGATTGTAAGATTTCCGGCCAGGGTCGACGCCATGGCCAGAGCCAACCAAGCCGTGTGCGGATTGCTGAACCGAGGGATCAACGACTTCAGCAGGATCACCGCAGGCACGTTGCTGACGATGTTGCTGAACAGCGCAACCACTACGGTGAAGGTTCCCAGCCTTTGTAGGTTCCAATGTTCCGCCAACCCAAGCAATCGTGTGACGATACCAGCATTCTCCGCTCCGCCCACGATTAGAAACAGCCCGATGAAAAACACCAGCAATCCCCAGTCTACTTCCTGGTAAAGCTTTCGCGGTTCAAGGGTTCGGGTAATCAGCAGCGCAGCCGCCCCCAGCGCCGCCATCATCGCGGGAGGCACACCGGAGAAGAATCCGATGACGACCGCAGTCACTACAACGACAGGTTTCGTGAGGTGCGATAGATCCAGCACGGGCAACGGAATTTTTTCTTCCGTCTCAGGCTGCAGTTGAACCTGGCGCATATGAATCCAGTGCAGCACGGCCCAGTCGAGAAACAGTCCCACGATCGCGACCGGACCTAGATGAAAAAGAAAATCGTGATAATGGATGCCAGAGAAAGATCCAATCAGCATGTTCTGCGGGTTGCCCGTGATCGTAGCCACGCTGCCAATATTCGACGCGGTGGCGACCGCAAGCAGATACGGCAGGGGTTGCAGTTGCATGCGCCGCGTGATGCCGAGCACAAAGGGCACCATTACCAGGCAGACGATATCATTCACCAGGAATGCCGAGAGAACCCCGCAAGTGAAAATCACCGCGGGCAACAGGTGGGTTGGCTTCAATCGTTGCAGAACTACTTCGGCATTCCACTCGAAGAAGCCCACCAGGCGCAGATTGCCGACGATCAGCATCATCGAAAACAGAAGCACCAGCGTGGAGAAGTCGATGAAGCGCAGCGCGTCCGAAGGCTGCACCACCCGGAAGGCAATCATGGCCACTGCTCCAATGATCGCGGCGCCGGGACGGTCTATCTTCAGGCCGGGAAACTTACCGATGGCGAACACCAGATAGCTCGCCAGGAAAATGACGTGTGCCGCGGCCAAGCGAGCGTCTGGCACTGCCGTGGACGGGATCAGGAGCATGGCAAAAGATATTATCAGGGCCAAAACAGAATGAGATTTGCTTTCTCGCGGCGCAACCAATCAATCGGCCGACCGATCCCACGACAGATTTGATCGCGCTAAGACTGCAGCTGACGCGAGGGGCCAAGGTCATGGACCTGGTTCCGCGTACCCACTCGTTTCTCCATGCGAATGACCGCCAGCGACTCTCCATTCTTCAGTGGCACGTCGAGATTTTCGAGCGCGACATAGCCTCGGGCTCGGTAGAGTGGCACTCCGGTCAGAGTTGCACCCATTTCGAATCGCGTAAAGCCGGCGGCAGCAGCGGCTCTTTCGCAGGCCTCGAGAATCATGCTGCCAATTCCACGGCGCACCCAGTTTGGATGGACAAAAAAAGCGCGAATCTTTGCAGCGTCATGTTGAGGATTCAGCAACGAGTCCTCTCGGCCAGTCCAACGGTCGCCACCAAAGAGTGTCTTGCGTTTGCTCCAGCCGCCGCAGCCGACGATGACCGCCTCCGGTCCCGCCTCGACAACGTAATAGGTTCCATCCACGATCAGTTGGCTATCCACGCCGTAGACGGTTTGCAGTGCGCCTTCGATTTGGGCAGGAGTGTAATCGGCCGCCTGCAATCCGCGGACGGACGCATCAATCAGCGCGGGCAGGACGCTGATATCCGCAGGGACGGCTTGGCGGAGAATAAGATTCATGACTCGGCAGCATCTGCGAAAGTGTACCAAGCCAATGTTCGGGCATTCAATAAGGGGGTTTAGTGATGGTCGTCGCGGTGGCGAAGCCAATCCAGGAACATCTGCTCGATCGGCTTGTCGTAGGTCATCATGATGTGGCGGATGGTGTGGCCGCTCACGAAGTGGCACACTTCCTCCGCAAGATTCTTGGCGTGGTCCCCGGCACGCTCGAGCGATTGAGTCATGAAGATGACTTGCAGGCTTGCCTGGCGCTGCAAGCCTTCCGGGTTTTCAATGTGGCGGAGGAAGATCAGATTTCGCAGGCGGTCCATCTCGGCGTCTGCGCGCAACACGTCCACGGCCTTCTTCACGTCACGGGTGGCAAAAGCGGCTCCCACGTCAGACAGCATTTTTTCTAGCACGGTCGCCATGTGCGTGAGATCGCGCGTGTCCTGGGGATCGATCCGAGGACCGGCCGACTGTGCGCTGCTGGCAAAACTGAGCAGCAGATCTCCAATGCGTTCCAGGCTGATCATGAACTTCATGCACGCCAGCAATTCGCGCGCTTCGGTTCCGCTAACCTGCGTAATGGCGAGCGTAACCCCATCGTCGATTTCCCGGTCCAGCGTATCGAGTTCTTTCTCGCGTTCTCGAATCGTATTGAGCAGCGCCGAGGATCCGGTCGCGATCCCCTCAGCGGCAGCCGCGGCAGCATCCTTGGCCAGGGAGCAAGCTTCAATGGTCCGTTTTACGAGATGCGAATAGGCAGGCTCGGGCACTGGAGTGTTTAAGGCGGCAATGCTCATCGCAACTTCCCTCGGCTCACGGAATGGCGGCCGCATCGCATTCGGTCGTCTTCGCTGCCGGCCTGTAGTGATGCTCACGCTACAAGCATAGGTTCTTTGTTTCAAGGATGTTGTTAAAAGCTTGTAAATTCTTGGGTTGGAGGCAATCACAAAACAGCGGGGGCCGCGGCAAGACAGGACACCTGACGATCAGGCCGGCGGAGAATCCGCAGCCAGCGGCAGGGTAAACAAAAACACCGAACCGTGGTTTAGCTCGCTCTCGGCACGGATCGTGCCGTCGTGCGCCAGGACAATGTGCTTGGCGATAGCCAACCCTAATCCGGTGCCCCCAGATTCCCGCGAGCGAGCTTTGTCCACACGGTAGAAGCGCTCGAACAGGCGTGGCAGGTGCTCAAACGGAATGCCAGGGCCGAAATCGCGCACATAGAATTCGACCCCATGTTCCGAACGCCTCGCGCCCAACACAAGGCGTCCACCCGACGCAGCGTACTTAAGCGCATTGTCGATGAGGTTGGAAAAAACCTGGTGGACGGCCTCGCGATCGGCACTCACCAAGTCTGGCGCTGAGTCCTCCACTTGCAAGTCGATGCCGTGGGCACGCGCCAGTTCGCGGAAGTTCTGGACTGCCTCCTGCAGAATCTCCGCCGCGGCTACGGGTTGGACGTCAAAGCGCTGCTCGCCTGATTCCACTCTCGCGAGAGTCAGGAGATCTTCGGTCAGGCGCGACATACGATGAGCATTCTTGCGGATAATCTCGAGAAACTCGCGCGAGTGATTATTCTCAGGCGAACTATCGAGCAGGGTTTCGGCATAGCCCTGAATGGAGGTCAACGGCGTCCGCAACTCGTGCGAAACGTTGGCAATAAAATCGCGACGAGTTTTCTCCACCCGCTCGGTTTCGGTCAAGTCACGCAGAACGGCAACCGCGCCTCCCCCCGGCATTGGCGCGGCGGTTACATCGAACGTGCGACCTGGAACAATGGAAGTCGCTCGTGCCGTAAACACCTTTCTGCCTTCGCTGGCTCCGCGCACAGCGCGCAGAAAATCAGGATCACGCACAGTTTCCACGATGGGAGCATTCAACCGGGTGCGCTGCGGAACCAGGCCATCCATACTCTGATTGGCCCACTGCACACGGTCGTTGGGACCAACGGCGATCACGGCGTCTTCCATGCTGTTCAGCAGGGTTTCGAGCTGGCGCTGGCTATTTCGCAAAGCGGCGAAGTTGTTCTCCACGTGGCGAGCGGTCTTGTCGAGAGCGGCAGCGACTTGCCCAATTTCATCTCCCGAATTTTCGGCGATGCGCGCCGCGAGTTCGCCGCCGGCGATCTTGTTGGCGAATTGCACGATCCTCTCCAGCCGACGAGCCGTAAACTGGGCCAACGCTCCGGCGAGAGCAAGCGCAACCAGAAAAGTAAGCGCTGAACCGACCAGCAGAGTCGTTCGCAGCAGTGACGTAGCGGCTCCGAGGTCCGACAGAGGATAGGCTAAGCGGGCTGCACCGCCAGAAACAGGAACAGCCACATAATGGAAATCAATTCCCAAGGTCTGGCTCATCCGGGTATCGGTTCCGACATCTCCTTTCAAGGCCGCAGCAAACTCAGGGGATTGCGCAAGATTTTCCATCGCCGATGCGGATGCCTCTGAGTCGGCCAGGACCTTACCCGTGACGTCAATGACGGTGGCGCGCGCACCGGCCGCCTGACCCTCCTGCGAGACGATGTCCTGAAGATTGTGCTCACGGTCGGTATTTACCCGGTTCGCGAACATCAATGCCTTCTGTCTCAGGCTGCGATCAATTTCCTGGCGCAGTGAACTTTCCCACGTTCGGCGGATGGAGAAATCAAGAGTCACCGTGGCGGCGGCGATTACCAGGGCAAAGGCGGCCAGCAGCCGCAGGAAAAGCCGGCTTCTCACTTGGGAGCCTCGAAGCGATAGCCCGCTCCGCGGACCGTTTTCAGATATCGCGGGCTTTCGGGATCGGGCTCGATCTTCTCGCGAATGCGGCGCACGTAGACATCGACGGAACGCGGCGTGACGTAAGCCGTATCTCGCCAGACGGAATCAAGAAGCTGGTCCCGAGTAAACACCCGGCCGAGATGACGCGCGAAGTAGTCGAGCAGGCGGAACTCAGTGGCGGTTGTGCCTACCACCTGGCCGCCTACGGTCAGCGTCATCGCGCTGGGATCGATTTCGATTTCTCCCACCTTTAACGGCGACTGCGAAAGCGGACGCTCGAAACGCCGCAATACCGCTTTCACTCTTGCTACCAGCTCTCGCGGGCTGAACGGCTTGGGAATATAGTCATCCGCGCCGAGTTCCAGGCCGAGGATGCGATCGGCCTCCCCGCTTTTCGCAGTTAGAAAGATCACGGGCGTCGAAGCCAGAAGTGGCGTCTGCCGAATCTGCCGGCAGAGCTCGAGGCCGTCTCTTCCTGGCACCATAATATCGAGAATGAAAAGTGTTGGCCTCTGCCGCTCTGATTCCATGACCACGGTGTTGCCAGTTGCAAATACTTTGACCGCGAATCCCGCGCCCTCCAGGTGATGCCGCACCAGCCGGGAAATGTCAGGATCGTCCTCAACCACAAAGATGCTCGGTTTCACACGGGTATTGTAGCCGGGAGATGGGAATATTGCCCTGATTGTAACCAGATTGAAACATTTCAACTGGGGCCAATGTAGGGCGGACACTCCTCTTTCCCGGCAGTCCCAAGGTAACTATCCCTGGAGGAACGTCCGCCAGCCCGACCGGACAACAGCTAAACTACAAACGCCGATTGTTCATGACGAGATTCGCAGCCATTTTTCTCCTTTGCTCTGTGCCGCTCTTTTGCCAAAGCAATAGCGGTGAATTGCGCCTCAGAGTGACGGATCCCGACGGTCTCGGCGTGAAAACGATGGTCCAGATCGTCAGCAGGGCCCATCAGTATCGAAATACTCTGGCGACCAGCGATCTTGGCAATCTCGATGTGCAGCGCCTGCCTTACGGCATCTATCAGATCGAAATTAAACAGTCTGGCTTCGCAAGCGTATCGGAATCTGTCGAAATTCATTCTTCGATTCCGACCAGATACGCGGTCCAACTCAAGCTGCCATCGGTGAATGAATCTGTCACTGTCAGTGCGGCCAACACATTGATCGACCCCGATCAAGCTGGCTCGGTAAACCAGGTTGGCTCGGACCTCATTCAAACCCGGGTTAGTTCAGTTCCGGGCCGCTCCCTGCAGGACTTGGTGAACTCGCAACCGGGCTGGCTGTACGAAGGGAATGCGGTCCTGCATCCGCGTGGCTCGGAGTATCAGACACAGTTTGTGGTTGACGGCATCCCTCTGACGGACAATCGCTCGCCCAGCTTCGGACCTGAGATTGAAGCCGACGACGTGCAATCGTTGAGCATTTATACCGCGGGCATTCCCGCGGAGTATGGCCGAAAAATGGGTGGCGTGGTCGAGGTCAACACCATTCAGGATTCACAAGCAGGCTTCCACGGCGACGTGGTGCTCTCGGGCGGTAGCTATGACTCCGCAAGCACGTTCGCGAAGGGGGCGTACGCCTGGGGCAAAAATGCGCTCGGCGGCAGCGCCAGTGGCAGCATGACCAACCACTATCTGAATCCCGTGGTTCCGCAGAACTATTCGAACACCGCCACGCTGGGGGATTTTTCGGTTAACTACGACCGGGAACTGACGCCCAACGATCGCGTTAGGTTTATCGTGCGCCATGAACTCGCGCGCTACGATATTCCGAACGAACAGGTGCAGCAAGCCGCGGGGCAGCGCCAGACCGCGAACAATTTTGAGACCATGGGGATTGCTTCTTATCAGCATGCGTTTTCCTCGCAAGCGGTGGCCGATTTTCGTGCTATGGTCCGCGACAATGCGAATAATTTCAACTCTAACCAGAATTCAACTCCCATCGAAGTCTTTCAGCGCAATTGGTTTCGCGAAGCATATTTCAAAGGGACCGTGACCCTCGACCATGGCCGGAACGAATGGAAGGTCGGACTCGAATCGGACAACATATTTCTCAACGAGAACTTCAGTTACCTCATTACCGATCCCAGCCAATTTGATCCGGAGACGCCTCAAACCTTTAGCTTCATCGGCAACCGCCCCGACCTCGAACAATCCGCCTTCGTCCAGGATCTGATCCGCCTGAAGAATTGGACAATCAGCGCCGGGCTTCGCTGGGACCACTATCAACTTCTGGTCAACCGGCAATCCCTGGATCCACGCGTCTCGATTTCGCGTTATTTCTCTTCCGCCGACTTGCTCGTGCATTTCTCCTATGACCGGGTTTTTCAGACCCCGTCCTTCCAGAACATTCTGCTTTCAAATTCAAACGCAATTGTCTCCCTCGACCCCACGAACTTCCTCCGGCTGCCGGTCGAACCTTCAGAAGGAAACTACTACGAAGCCGGATTCACCAAGGTGTTCGTGGGAAGGATCAGGCTCGACGCCAACTATTTCCGGCGGCTCGTAGACAACTACGCGGATGACGATCAGATCATCAACACGACCGTCAGCTTTCCCATCGCATTTCGCAAATCCATCATCTATGGCGCGGAAGCGAAACTCGAAGTGCCCGATTGGCGCGGCTTCTCAGGTTTTCTGAGCTATTCCTACACTGTGGGCAACGCGTGGTTTCCGGTGACTGGAGGTCTCTTCCTCGGGACCGACGCTACCTCTGCGACCACCCAACTCTTCGGTCATTTCCCGGATTCGCAGGATCAGCGCAACACGGTTCGCGGGCGCGTTCGCTACCAGATCGCACCCCGCTTCTGGATCGCGGGCGGAATTCAATACGACACCGGGCTCCCCTTCGAGTTCAATGGCGAACCGGCGACGGTGCTCGCCGAATACGGCCAGGAGGTCCTGAATCGTATTAACTTTGCCCGTGGCCGCATCTATCCTTCCTTCATGGTCAGTGCCTCGGCAGGCGCGGATGTTTACAAATCGGACCGCGTCAATATGCAGTTTCAGATCGACGGACAGAACCTTGCCAACGTTCTGGACGTAATCGACTTCGGCGGTTTATTTTCGGGCAACGCCATCGGACCGTCCCGGAGCTTTGGCTTGCGCCTCACGACCAACTTCTAATCTCGCTGGCAGCCACGGTTAGGGACCAAGCTGGATGAACAGGTTTCCGTTCCGTTCCAGCCAAAACTTCGCGCGGGGAGGGACAATCGTAGTTGCACTGTATTCCGTCACGATGGCCGCGCCCGAATACTTCTTTCCCGGTTGCAGAGACTCCCGATCATAAATGGCAGAAGTGATTTTCTTACTCTCGAAGAGTACCTGGGTTCGTGCCGGATCAAGCGTGCCGCGGTCGCCACGCGCCGCACCGACCTTGCCAAGGCTCGACTGCGGAGACTTCATGATTGCCCGGAGCCGGAGCGTGACTAACTCTATCTCCAGCGCGGGATAGCTGTAGCCGTAACGGCGGTCATGCTCGCGACGGAAGGCTGCGATCAGTTTGTCGGTGTAAGGAATATTGAGCTCGTACCCTTGGCCCCTGTAGCGAACGTCCACGCTAAAACGGTACTGGATAGCGCCCTTCCAGTCCTCGGTTAGAAAGTCTTGGTGGGCGTTGCGGCGTAGTTTGTTGAATTCGGCCTTCAGCCGCGTCAGCGGAAGGTCATTCAAGGTTCGCCAGAGCACGGTTCGTGAATAGTCCTTAACCACATCGCTGACCAGGATACCGAAGGCGGAGAGCGCACCCGGACGTGCCGGTACAAGAACTCGCGGGATACTCAAGGCGGCCGCTAACTCGCAGGCGTGCAGCCCTCCGGCCCCGCCGAACGCCACCAGTACGAACTCTCGAGGATCGTAACCGCGCTCAATCGAAACCACCCGAACGGCTTTCTCCATGGCAGCGTTGACCACGCGAATGACCCCGGCTGCAAACTGTTCGAGCGAGAGTTTGCAACGTTGCTTCTTCAGCCACACCGACACAATCCGGCGAGTGCGTTCCCGATCGAGCGTGAAGTCGCCACCAAGAAAACGATGCGCCTGCAATCGTCCCAGGATCAGATTCGCGTCCGTGACCGTCGGCTGGGTGCCTCGCCCGTAGCAAATTGGACCCGGATCCGCTCCAGCCGACTGCGGACCCACGCGCAGCGCACCCGCCGCATCGAACCGAGCAATGGAACCTCCGCCGGCACCGACAGTGTGAATGTCGAGCATTGGCACGCCGACTGGCAGGCCGGCAATCTCAGTTTGACTGCTCCCATGGACCTCGCGATCCACCAGCGCCACATCGGTCGAAGTGCCGCCCATATCGAACGAAATAATTTGCTGGCATCCGCTGCGACGCGCCACGGCGGCTGCTCCCACGACTCCTCCTGCAGGGCCAGAGAGCACCGTGCGCACCGGTTCGCGGACCGCGGAACGCAGAGCCGTAATTCCGCCACTCGATTGCATGACGAAAATGCGAGTGCTCTCGCCGGAATGGGCTCCGCTACGGGCACGCGCGCGGGCTTCGAGGCTTTCCAGATAGCGCTGCATGACCGGTTGGAGATACGCGTTCAGCACGACCGTGCTCGTGCGTTCGTACTCCCGAAATTCAGGGAGAATCTGATGGGAAACGGAAAGGGGAAGGTCCAGATCGCGCAAAGCAGTCGTAACGAGCTTTTCGTTCTTCGGATTAGCAAACGAAAACAACAACGAGATCGCAACCGCCTCGGGTCGTTTCTTAAGCATGCTAGATTTCAAGTCCAGCAGATCTTTTGGCGAGGGATGTCGCAGAATCTCGCCGTCGCTACTTGTGCGCTCGTTCGTCCCGAAGCGCAGATCCGCAGGCACGAGAGGCTCAATACGGTCGAAGAAGAAATCGTAAAGTTTGGGACGTGCCTGCCGTCCGATCTCGATGACATCCTCAAAACCTGCCGTGGTGACGAGCGCCACACGCGCTCCCTTGCGCTGCAGGAGTGTGTTCGTGCCGACCGTAGTCCCGTGAAGCAAAGTTAGCGAGTCGGGGCAGCCGATTTTCCCCAGTGCTTCTACAATGGCTCGCGAAGGATCGTCTGGAGTCGAAAAAACTTTGAGCATGCGGAGGCGGCCACGGTCGAACCAGACGCAGTCGGTAAACGTGCCGCCAGTGTCGATGGCAATGCGGAGCGGTTGAGGTCGAGCGCGGCGTGCCATGGGAGTCGAACTGGAACGCTAGGGTACCATCTTTGGCTGGGGATTTTTGCCGTTGAGAGCAGGATAACCAGGAGGTACGCCCTGTGAGATATGACTTTCTAGTGGAAACGTATGCAACCGAACGAATCAAAGTGGTCAGCGTGTGGAGCGAGTTCCGGGATGACGATCTTGCGATGCGCCCCCGCCGTGATGATCCTCGGGGACGCAGTGTTCATGAGCAGATGGTGCATCAGTGTGTCAGCGAGGACTTGTGGTTTCGGACCATGCTTGGAATCGACGTCGAAGCACCACCGTTGCCAAAACCAGAAACTCGGTTGAAGTTCATGGAGCAGTACGCGGTTGATAGCGAAAAACGGCTCGCGGAGTTGGGCCAAAAGAACGACGCCTGGTGGGAAGAGGCGACCAACTTCTTTGGTGTGCAACGCTCTCGTGCATGGGTGATGACGCGGCGCATCGCGCATACCTCGCATCATCGCGGACAACTGATGGCCATGCTCCGCATGCTGGGGCACGACCTGCACAGTAATTACGGACCCACGGCGGATACCGGCGGCCTGATGCAGAATCACGCGCCAACAATTTATGCCTATGCCAGCCTGGACGCACTGCTCAAGGGAGAGGCCGCCGGAGGCGCGAAAGCTGCCTTACCCGGGTCCGGAGGCAAGCCTGTTACCGAACGACCTACATAGTTCTCACTTGTCATTCGTAGAGAACGCAAGTGCGAGCAATGTATTCTGCTCCATTTCGTGGGCCTTGGCCGATCCAGTCGAAGGGCTGGCGCTGGCTGAACGCTTGACCGAAAGCACTGGACGTTCTCCAGCGATATGGCGCAGCCGCGGCAGCATATAAAACATCGCGCCCATGTTGGCGGGCTCTTCCTGGACCCACACGATGTCGCGCGCGTTTGCATGCCGCTCTAGTTCTTTGATCAGTTCGGCCTCGGGGAATGGGTACATTTGTTCCAGGAAGACTATCGCCGTCGAGTTATCTTTTCTTTTCTTGCGCTCCTCGCGCAACTCGTGCCCGATTTTTCCCGTGCAAAGGAGGATGCGTTTGGCATCGGTGACCTCCGTATCGGGCAACACGTTCAGGAAGTGAGGATGCGAGAAGTCCGCGATAGGCGAAGAAGCGTCCGGGTGCCGCAGCATGCTCTTCGGGGTGAACACGATTAGTGGTTTGCGCCAGTGCCGCAGCGCCTGCCGGCGTAGCAGGTGGAAATATTGCGCGGCATTCGAGGGCTGGCAGATCTGAAAATTATCCCGCGCCGCGAGCTGCAAGAAGCGTTCGATGCGAGCGCTCGAATGCTCAGGTCCCTGCCCCTCATAGCCGTGCGGCAGCAACAGAACCACGCCTGAAAGCAACTTCCATTTGTCTTCACCCGCGCTGATGAACTGATCAATGATCGCCTGCGCGACGTTGACGAAGTCGCCGAACTGAGCCTCCCAGAGGACCAAAGCCTCGGGATAATCGCGGCTGTAACCGTATTCGAAACCGAGCACGCCAGCTTCGGAGAGAGTGGAGTTGTAAATTTCACAGCGCGCCTGTTGCTCAGAAATATGCTGCAGCGGGATGTATTCCTGCTCGTTCTCGATATCGAGGAGCACGGAGTGGCGCTGGTTGAATGTTCCACGGCGGCTATCCTGCCCGCTCAGTCGGACCGGCACGCCGGCCTTCACCAAACTGGCGAAAGCCAGAGCTTCGGCCATGCCGTAGTCTACGGGACGCTTTCCAGTGCCCATTTCAGCCCGCTGTTCGAGCAGCTTCTTCACTTTCGGATGAATGTGAAAGTCCGCCGGGTAGGTCGTAAGCGGATTTGTGATTTCACGCAGTTCTTCCGACGACAATCCGGTTTCAACCTCGTACTCCGGCTTATAGCGGCCGCCCGTGTAGTTGTCCCAGTAGGTTGGCAACTCGCGCAGCGTGGGTTTCTGGGTGATGGCCCCGGCCTGCTTCTGCGCGGCTTCGAATTCGGCGCGGATGGCCTGCACTCGCGTCTGCACATCTTCGACACCGATGTCTTCGGAATAAATCTCCCATAGAGGCGGATGCTCTTTGATTGCTTTGTAAAGCAGCGGCTGCGTGATGGTGGGATCATCCACTTCGCTATGACCGTGACGCCGGTACCCGATCATGTCCACGACTACGTCCGTCCCGAAGGTGTAGCGGTATTCGAGCGCAATTCGCCCGATCCGGATCACGGCGTCCACGTCTTCGCCGTTCACATGAAATATAGGGATGAACTGGCGCCGCACGAGTTGCGCCGCGAAGCGCGACGAGTGCGATTCGCGGGGAACGGTCGTGAAGCCGATCAGGTTGTTGGCAATAATATGGACAGTCCCACCCACGGTGTAGCCCGGCAGGTCGGCAAAGTTCAAAGTCTCGGCAACAATGCCTTGCCCGGCGAAAGCAGCGTCGCCGTGCACCAGCAGGGGAAGATATTTTCGCGGCCCGTTTTCGCCCGCACGATCATGCTTGGCGCGGGTGCGGCCGACGGTTACCGGATCTACCGCTTCCAGATGGCTGGGATTTGAAACCAGGTGGATGTGAACCTTGTTACCGCTACGAGTGACATACTCACCGGTTGCGCCCATGTGATACTTGACGTCGCCGCTGCCCAGTACGCTGCGTGGATCGATATCTTCAAATCCGGCAAAAACTTCCTCGGGCGCGCGCCTGGCCACGTGAACGATTACGTTCAGCCGTCCACGATGGCTCATGCCCATAACTAATTCGGCCGCGCCCTGTTGGCCGGCGGTTTCGAGAATCTCGTCCATCAGTGGAATCAGCACGGTCACGCCCTCGAGCGAAAAGCGCTTGTTGCCCAAATAGCGCTGCTGCAGTACCTGCTCGAACACTTCGGCACGAATAAGAAGGTCGAGAGCCATTGGCTGGTCCACGGCTGTCTGAGGGCCCTCCAGCCGATCCTGAATCCAGCGTCGCCGCGCCGGATCGGTGATGTGCATGAACTCCGCGCCAATCGTCCCGCAGTAGACGCGTCGCGCCTCTTGGGCAAATTCGCTGTCGACCGGCAGGTCAGAGTGAGGCGCAGGACGGAGAAAGCCGAGGGGATCGAGGTCGGCCTCGAGATACCCCCAACGACGGTATGCGTCGAACACGCGCTCGCGTTCTCCGTTGGTTGCGTCCAATACTGCGGTGGAAGTTTCGGGAGCAGTCTTCGATCGGATGGCCATATGTCTGTTACTAGAATATCTGTTACTAGAATAATGGATGAGCGGCGGATAGGGACAGATTCATCGGGGCGCAGTCGCGGCCTACACGATTGCCGACGCATCGCTGACAGCTTGCGGAAAAAACTCGCGGCGTTGAGTTTTGAAAGGGCGCGGCTGTTCTGGCGCGCCAGATGAAACGCGCAATGCTCCGGGTTGCATTTGTGGAGATTGTTAGTCCTCGAAACTTTTCGCTCCTCCCTTCAATCGGTTGGTCACGACCTGTTTCCATACCCATCTGATCACGCGCGCATCGTTGTAGCAGTAGCCCAGATTGTGGTTGAGAGTGGAGAAGCAGTGTCGCTCACAGGTGTGTTTCATCTCCTTGAGCTGCCGCTGGTCGAACTTCGGGTTGTCGATATTTCCCCAATCGAAGGTCGATGGGTACATCGGGAAGCACGGAGCAACCGTGCCGTCAGTGCGGATAATCACGTTGTTCTGCCCGGCGCGGCAATTCCAATCGGTGAACTGGAGCTCGCCACTCGCGTCCTGCACGATGCCAGGGGTCTGCGCGAGGATTTTATGCATGTCACCGTTTGTTCCGTTCCCATCGCCGTACCAGCCATACTTCTTCAGATCCAGCCCGGACGACATGCGGACAAACGCTTTCATTTCCTGCAGACGCTGAACCGAATTCACCATCTGATATCCGGCCTGGTTTTTCTCGATGATCCAGTCGATCAACGAGTCAACCGAGCGCCAATCTTCCGGCCGAATGTACGTAGGGTTCTCATTGAGATGTTTGAAGTGGTCGTCCTGCTCGAGCATAGGGGTTTCGTTGATGTGATAGTCGGTGGCGAGACGATGCGCGCGAGCGTATTCGGTGAGCTGGCGAACGTCTTCATGATTGTTGCGACAGATATTGATATTGAAAAAAACCATGTAGCCGTAGACGTATTGCTTGCGAATGAGATATTCGAGATTTTTCTGCCCGGGAACAAAGGCTTTTGGCAAGCTGGGTTTTTCGTCCCATGCGTCCAACGCGAAATTGAAGATGGCGACGCCGGCGTCGGCGAGCCGATCGGCGACTTCCGGACGCAGCAGCCGGCCGTTGGTGCCAACGTAGATCCAGAAGCCTTTCTTGGCGGCGTAGTAAACAATCTTGTGCGCTACTTGTGGGCGCAGCAGTGGCTCTCCGCCCATGAGCGCCAACACACGGCAACCCCGATCATGCAGCCAGTCGATAGAGCGTTTTGCGACGTCTTCGGTCATGCCCTTCACTTTGTTGTTGAACGCCCAGCAGTACCAGCAGTCGAGATTACATTTGTAGTCGACAAACAAATACGCGGTAATCGGATGGAATTCACCAGGCAGCACTCGCGAGCGCATATACGGCAGGAGCCAGCCGCGGACTTTCCGCCATACTTGTGGGGCCGTCCAGTCACGCTTTTCGAGCGCGGTCTCCGGGCCAGGATCGTTCAGCAGTTCCGGGTACTGTGGAAAAACGGGTTCGGGCAACGTCGTGCCCTTGGCCTCGGCCGGGGCTGGTCCAGCCGAACCGGATTTCATCAGCAAATTGTGAATGTCGACGTCGATGCGAAACTTTGCGGGGGCTAGGGTAGCCATTCCCTTTCTCCTCTCTGGGTTATTTGACCTTTGTCAATGAACGTCTGGGTTATAACAAGGGTGCTAGCTTATGATGCAGGGTTTTGAGCGATGGTTCCACGGATTTTTGGGGAGAATGGCCAAGTGTTCCAGCGAATTGATCGGAGGAATTATCAGCAGTGCGTAACCGAAAGTACGCCAACGAGTTAAGGTGAAGATCCTTGTCCCGACTGGGTCAGAAAAAATGCATAACCAACAAGCCAGGCCGCCCCGAACTCCTGTGTTGCTCGGAATTCCTTTCGACGCAAACTCTTCCTATCTACGAGGCCCGGCGCATGCCCCACCTTTAATTCGCGAGGCGTTTCATTGTGACTCGTCGAATTCATCCACCGAGACCGGAATCGACCTCGGCTCAGAATCTGTGTTGGACGCGGGCGATCTGAGCCTGTTAGCGGATGGCGCATTCGTCGCGATCGAAAGCGCGGTCGCTATACTGCTCGACAAGGGACAGAGTCCGGTTTGCCTCGGGGGCGATCACTCGATTACGTATCCAATCCTGCGAGCCTTCGGAAAACGATTTGCCGATCTCACCCTGGTTCACTTCGACGCGCATCCCGACTTATACGAGGAATTTCAGGGCAACCGCTATTCGCACGCTTGCCCTTTTGCCAGGATCATGGAAGAAGGATTGGCGAAGAGGCTGATTCAGGTCGGCATCAGGACCATGAATGCGCATCAGCGAAAGCAGGCAGCTCGCTTTGGGGTTGAAGTTGTGGAGATGCGGGAACTGCCGGCGGTGGAGAGGCTCAAGCTTACTGCATCAGTTTATGTTTCGTTCGACATCGACGTCCTTGACCCCGCGTTCGCGCCCGGGGTTTCGCACCGTGAGCCGGGAGGAATGTCCGTCCGTGAGGCCATCACACATCTGCACGCGATCAAGGGCGAAGTGGTCGGAGCCGACGTCGTCGAATTCAACCCAAAACAGGATGTATCGCAACTGACGGCGATGGTGTGCGCGAAAATCCTGAAGGAGATTCTAGGGAAAATGATTGCGGAGTGAAACGGCTATTGGGCCAAAATAATACCGGCGCCAACCTGAGCGTTGCGGTCTTGACGGGCGCCGGTTGATGTGAATGTTCCTCGAATAATTCGCTACCGTTTGGAAACAAAGTGTCGACTGTGGGAAAAACTTCGAAGACGCTGGTGGGCCCGGTAGGACTCGAACCTACAACCAACAGATTATGAGTCTGCTGCTCTAACCGTTGAGCTACGGGCCCGGTAGGGCCAATTTAGCATAGAACTGAGCCCGGCTCCCTGGGCGCGCTCCGAATTGAAACAGGAGAGCAGGATGCGACGGATTGAGAGCATGCTTTCGCAAAGTTCGCGAAAGGCTGGGCGAACCGTCCCGGTAGAAGTATTAGTGTCGCGTTTGCACCAGAATGTGTGCATCGGACACCGATCGTCGAGTGAGTGATCGTCAAGTGAATGATCGCCGAAAAACCACGCCGACGGTGATATTTAGATGGTTGGAATGCTTGGGTTCGTATTGGTTGCATTCTCGCCCAGAGTTACTTCAGTACATGTCCGCACGTGATTAACGTACCGGGGCCCAACGGAGCAAAATTTAAAGCGTGCGGAAAGCATCGGCCACGCGCGAACGTAGGACCAACCACTTGGCTCGGAAGTTTGTCGCCGAGATGTCTCAAAAGGCACAGAGACACGCCGAGTTCGTCTCCGGAATGACGGGATTGCCCAACCGGCGAGCTTTTGACGAAAGAAGCACAAGTCCGTTCGTCGCTATGAGCGATGTCGATAACTTGAAGCCGATGAACGACCGCTATGGCTACTCCATCGGGGACATGCTCATACGCAGGTTTGCTGAGGTGCTCATGAGCGTTGGGCTGGACGCATACCATCACCTGGGTGGTACGTTCCTGTGCAAAGGAGAGTCCTATCAGGAATTGAACGTCAAACTGTCAGAAGCTCGACAGATTTTGAGGCAGCAACCCTTCTCCGTTTACGACGTGGACGGCCGCGTCATTGCCATCGAGAGCACAGAGTTTTCCTTCGGTATAGGAACCACCGTAGAGGGGGCAGAAGTCTCCCTAAGTCAACAGAAGAAGCTGCGGGTGCCTGAGAGCGGTAAGTAGGTCAGTCAGAAAATCGAAGTGTCGACTCGTCCTTGCACTGGTTGATCAAATTGCGGCTTGAGCGACTCCGGCGCATCTGGGGGCTGGCCCATGCTTTCACCACACTCAAAAGTGGGTCCCCTGCCCTTCTCGCGTTCAAAGTGCGCGGAAAGGATGGGGCACCCGCTTCT
>DATHPO010000147.1:0-5360 GCA_035483835.1 Terriglobales bacterium | reverse complement strand
CACGCCGCGGCTCGCCGGATTTCGAACATGCTATGAAGGAATCTTCATGTGACGCGCGAGGGTATACTGGCCACTGCTCGTACCGATGTTCCGTGTCGTGTGGTGAAGAGGCTGAGAGAATGTTTGACTTGTACAACAATGCGTACGGGAATTATGCCTCGGATCCATATCGACACGTGCGTATCGAGACCTATGGCCAGGATTTCGGCCAAACCAGTTGGGTCACAACCGAGGAGTCACTGGAAATTCCGCGGCTGCTCGACTTGGGTCCCGATTCCTCCGTCTTGGAAATTGGCTGCGGTTCCGGGGGATATGCTTTGCACCTTGCGGAAAAACTCGGTTGCCAGATCGTGGGACTGGATATTAACGAACCGGGAATCCGTAGCGCGAAAGAACTCGCACGGACGAGAGCCCTTGATTCACGAGCACGTTTCGAACAATGCGACGTTTCGAAAAATCTCCCTTTCGACGACGGGACGTTTGACGCGATCTTTTCGAACGACGTTTTGTGCCATGTTCCCGGGAGACTCGATTTACTGGTCGAGATGCTGAGAGTATTGAAGCCAGCGGGCCGGATGTTGTTCAGTGACGCTCTCGTAATTGGCGGAATGATTTCCGCCGAGGAAATCGCGACGCGTAGCTCGATCGGCTTTTACTTCTACAGTCCACCTGGGGAGAATGAGCGGCTCTTGGAACAAGCGAGATTTTCCCAGGTACGCACCAAGGACACAACGGAGAATGCGGCTCGGATCTCGAAGAAATGGCACGATGCACGCAAGAAAAGGAAAGCGGAACTGGTTACGGCGGAAGGCGCTGCTAACTTCGAGGGACTCCAGCGGTTTCTGTCCTGTGTGCACAGCTTGACTAGCGAAAGGCGCTTATTGAGATACTCGTATTTTGCGCGTAAGGCCTCGTGAATCGATCTCCTTAACTCGCCTGCCGCTCACAATCAATACGCGTCTCACGGAAGGTCGATTAAGCAGTCTTGGCGAACCGAAGCCACTTGTGTGGAGTCGAGATGTGGCGCGGTGGTGTAAATGCGGCCTATCGGTTGCCGGCCCTTTCGTCCGCCGGTGCCTCACTAGCCACACCATGCTTCCGTTTCCACATCCCGCTGCGTTCACTTACGTTACGGCCTGCATGCTCGCCAGGTCGCCTTCGCGACCCTCTGCACCAGAGGCTTCAGCAGTCTCGTTGCCTCCCCTGCTGCTCTGATTGCTACCGGGTGGAGCGAACCAGTTCCCGGGCGGGTATACCCCCGCTGTGGACCAGCGCCTTCACGGCGCACCCGGTTCGGCGTTAATCAGATGGACTTAGAACAGATTGCCATTACGAAGCGAAGAAAACACAATCAACAACTGTTTCCGTTCACTACTTCAATGAATAAAAATTTGAAGAACGTGGTGTATGCGCTCTTTGCAGGATGTTTCGGGGGACTACTCCTGCCTTGAGTAATGAAAATCCCGTCCGAGTCTAGCGCTGCGAACGTCTTAAAGTGGGTCGCGTCAGTGTTGGCAATCCCCTGAGCTTTTCTGGCCGCTTCTAGTCAACAGCTTCAAGCCGAAGCGAAGTGGTCATGTCCTAACGCGCGAGAGTGGCTATTGTAATAGACGACTAAGCGAAGTAGTTTTTCTCGTATGAACTCGGAAACCATGATTGGACAGTCCCCCGGGTGTGCGCTTGATTGTCGTTGGGGTGCCGTCTCAAGGACCAGCCTAGCAGTATTCCGATGCCGCCAAAACAGAATCTCAACCATCCATGGCAGAACGCGATGAACTGCAGGAGAAATAATTCGCCACAAACTGGAACGGATTTCATATGCACGTAAGCTGGCCAATGCTCCAGGGATGATCGGTGCGAGGAGTGAAGTTGAGTCAAGGAGGTCACCTTGAAGATTTATCGCCGTACGGCGACCGCTATGGCGTTGCTGATCTTGAGTCTGGCCATTCCGGGATTGTCAACTGGCCAGTCTGATCAAGATTCGGGGCGCGGAACAACTCAAATCGATAGTGCAACTCCCGGCGTCCATGACTTTGATTTCTTAGTAGGACAATGGCGAGTTCATCATCGAACGCTGAAGGAGCGGCTCGCCAACAGTCACGAGTGGATCGAATTCGAAGGGACATTGGTCAACCAGCCGCTGATGGGGGGCTACAGCAATGTCGACGATACCGTATTCGAGAAGCCGGGCGCTCCCTTTCGTGGTGTCGCTCTGCGATCCTTTGACTCGAAGACCCTGCAGTGGTCAATCTGGTGGCTCGACAGCCGGACGCCACTGGGACCTGTGGACCCGCCTATGAGAGGAGGCTTCCGCGACGGCGTGGGAACGTTTTACGCGGATGAAACCTTCAAGGGGAAACCGGTCCGCACACGATTTTTATGGACCAAGATTACTCCGACATCGTGTCACTGGGAGCAGGCGTACTCGCCAGATGGTGGCAAGACGTGGGAGACCAATTGGGTACAGGACATCGTACGAGTTCGCTGATCGGGGGATAGATGAATAGCCAGAATCACATCTTGCACCCACCCTCCCAATAAAGCCGCACTGAAAGATTTCTTCAGCGGTCGTTACGGAAATCGAATCCGTATTTCAGCCTTGAAAGGGCCGCGTGCTAGAACACGACGAAAAGCCAACATCCGGCATCAACTGTGTGGGTCAGGATTGACATACACTTCACTATCGTTGATTTTGGAAATTTTGTTTTTTATTTCGGATTTACCTATTTCCTGTTGAGGAATGCAGGGAAACAACAAGCTAATTCTCGTCCTCCCGAAACGCGCAAGGTATAGACTCTTTGGCGCGTGTAACATGAACGATGCCGCGTGAGACTCAATCCCGCATGAATGGGCCTTTCTACATTGGCTTGCGTGGTACTGTGCTCGCTCGAATCAACTCAGTTAAATTGACCGAGGATACGGATTTGTCTGAGGCTTTGGACTCCCTGGACAGAGTGCAGCTTGAGATGGAGCTGCAGGAGCTTGGCATTGAGACGACGGTCCCAATTAAGTCAGTCGGAGACCTGTTGTGGCTGTTCAAAGCCGTTGACCTGAGACGTGGGCACGACGACAAAAATCCACCGCGAACATCATCGCCATGACACTGGACGAAGCTCGGGAAGAAGTAATTTCTGGAATTGATTACGCTGCTTATAAAGAGACGGACTCTTCCCTCCATGACGCAACAAGAACCGCTTGTTCGGTTCATAACACTACAAGTCGGGTAGACCCGTTTACGAACCTAGTCCGTGGGCAGAGGGGGATTTTGACGATAAGATGGCAACTCTTCTGCGGATGGCTAATGCATTGAACGGCTCTGTCCCGGCTTTTAGAGAAGCACAGCGACCCCTCGAAAATGAAGAATCGGTCTTGGGCCGAGTGGTCCGACGAGCGAACCGCCCTGTAACCTGATGAAATCCGCTCCCAGTACCCACACTTTACCGGTAAGGGCTTTACCAGGCACTGATGAACTTCGCTGCAGGCAGCTCATGTTCCGTCCGTGTTCCGTCCGTTGACTTGCCTCCGACCGCAACCTAAGATGTGCGCCCGATCGCCTGAGATCAAATCTCAACGGGCAAAATGGTCGAAATGGTTGCCCGCGCCGAATCGCACCTCCACTGAACTTTCAGCTGGACGCGAACGTTGATGACTGAACTTCACGAAAAATCTGTCGCATTCCAGCAAGCACTCTTGAAGAGTGAACGCCTCCGAATTCTGATCGTGCTTGGAGCAGTTGGCGCACTCTTCATCGTGCAAACCATCCGCGAGATCATCCACCATAGTAGTGGAGACCTCCATTTGTGGCTCCTCACTTTCCTATTGATAGCTGTGTTTGTCGGATATGAGTCTTTGATGTTGCGCGCGGTAAATCGTGCGATCCAGATCGGTGGAGATCTGAAGAACGCGGCATGGATCAGCACTATTATTGTGGAAAGCTGCCTACCGGCTCTTGCTGTCGCCTTTCTATGGAGCGCGTCCATCGATCCCGCGTATAGGCCGTTGGCGAATCCAGCCGTACTCGTGTTTTTTTTGCCCGTCATCCTTTCGACGCTGCGCCTGAATCCCATGTACAGCAGAGTTTCAGGACTGGTGGCTGCGGTGAATTACCTGACTGCTGCAGCGTATCTCGGTTGGAAACCCTCTCTTGGGGAAGGGGCATCCCTGCTCTCACCCCAGAACGCCGTATTCAGCTATGCAATCACGCTGGTCGTCGCTGGCTTTACAGCTGGGGCAGTTGCGAGCGAGATCCGGAAGCAAGTAAACGCGGCTCTCCGCGAAGCAGAAATGCAACGCGAAGTGGAGAGCTTGCAACATGACCTCGAAGTAGCCCGGTCGATCCAGCGGTCTCTGCTTCCTACCTCCATGCCACAGATTGAAGGTTATGATATCGCGGCGTGGAATCAACCTGCGGATCAAACTGGGGGAGATTATTACGACTGGCAGCCTCTCCAGGACGGGAAGATATTGGTGACGTTGGGAGACGTAACAGGTCACGGCATTGGGAGTGCTTTGCTTGCAGCGGATTGCCGCGCCTATGCGAGAGCCAACTTCGTGGTTGAGAACGGGTTGTTGATCGCGATGGAACGAATTAACGCACTCCTTGCAAAGGACATGATTGAGGGCCGTTTTGTGACCTTTGTCGCGGCAGTCTGCAGTCCAAAAAGCTCAGGTGTGGAGCTGCTCTCAGCGGGACAGGGACCGCTGTTCCGTTATTTCTTGGGTAAGGATCGCTTCGACAAGATAGACGCACAAGGTCTGCCACTCGGCATTTCGTCCATCTTGAATTCCGATCCGCCACTGATCCTTGACCTCAATCCGGGTGACCTGCTCGTGCTGGCAACGGATGGTTTTTATGAATGGGCTAACGCGCAGAGCGAGCAATTCGGCTCCAAGAGGTTGGAGGAAACAGTTCGTGCATCGAGAGAAAGGTCCCCGGGCGACATCATTTCCGCTCTCTACAGAGCGGTTGTTGACTTTTCTGGTGGTACCAAGCAACAGGATGATCTAACGGCCGTGATTATCAAGCGAAGATAGCTTGGTTTAGGACGGCAGGTTCGAAAAGAACCGACGACTAAAACACAGTCCGACTCCACTTGGATGGTTAAACGTCGTATAATCTCGTCCGCGCAACTGGGGAGCAGAACACTTGAACGTACAAGAACGAATCAAGAAGTATATTACTAGCCAACCGGAGCCAAAGCGCAGCGACATGCGAGAGTTGCATCGGCTCACACTTCAAGTGTCACCAGAATGCAAATTATGGTTCTTCGATGGTAAAGACAGCAAAAATCATACTGTTTCCAACCCTACGATTGGATATGGATTTCACACAATAAAATATGCCAATGGAAAAAGTAGAG
>DATHPO010000146.1:0-4694 GCA_035483835.1 Terriglobales bacterium | reverse complement strand
GACTCCGCGCGGGCCAGTCTCTCCAACGCAGAAGCTGTCCAAGAAGCAGCGGAGGATCGGCTCGCGCACGGCCTGGCAACTCTGCCGGACGTATTGGAGGCCCGAAGCGCTACGGCCCAAGCTGAGTATGATCTGCAATCTGTGCTTGGAGCTGAGCAGATCGCTCGGGGAGACCTGGCAACAGCGGTGGGCGATCGCGCTTCTTTGACGATCAAGGTCCAACCGCTCGATCAGTTGCCAATGCCGGATTCGATCAGTGACACGGTCCAGGGTGCCATCGACCGTGCCCTCAGTCAACGTCCCGACCTGATGCGACAGGTTGCCGAAATACGATCCACAAATGCCCGAGTGCAGGAGGTCCGCTCGGCTTACTACCCCTCCTTGAGTATCGACGCCGGTCCAGTCGCGCAATCGGTCCACGGCCTCCAGTCCCCATACGACTGGGGCCACACGGCAGGCATCACCGGTGGACTCAGTTTTAGTCTCAAGTGGATGATCTTTGATGGAGGCGCACGGAAAAACAGACTCTTACAGGCGCATGCTGACGTTCATGGGGCTGAAGCGCAAGCCGAGGTCAAACGCAATCAGATTGCAGACGAGGTCTGGACAGCATATTCCAACCTGAACACCGCCTTGCGTCAGCGGCAGGCAGCCATCGCACTTCTCGAGGCCGCGAGCCAGTCTTATAACTCGGCTCTCCAATCGTACAACTACGGGGTGCGCAGCTTGCTGGATGTTACGGCGGCGCAGCGCACTCTCGCGCAAGCGCGATCGGCGGATGTCTATGCCCGCACCCAAGTGCTTATCTCGTTCGCAGACCTGGCGTTCCGCACAGGAGATTCCATCCAATCCACAAAGAGGTCGCAGCCATGAGTGCGAATCGCTTTTATAGATTGCGGTATTGGTTCCTTCTCACCACGTTATTGCTGACCGGCTGCGGAAGAGCTCCTGCGTTCGACATTCTCGGTTCGTTTTTCCCGGCATGGCTGCTCTGTTTCGTCGCGGCCATCCTGCTTACTGTTCTCTCACGAGAACTCTTGCGGCGATATGTGGAGATCGTTTGGCCGATTGTGACGTACCTGAGCCTGACGGCGCTGTTCGCATTTGCGTTGTGGCTTACGCTGTTTCGCTGAATACGGAGCTTCAATCGATGAATACCACGACGAATACGGGGTCACCCAGATTGGGCCTTTGGCTCAGTATTGGAATCGTCAGCGGCGCCGTGCTGCTTGGGCTGATCGTGTTTTATCGCCAAAATTACCATCCACGGACTGACGATGCCGAGGTCTTCGCGAACTTTATTGGGATAGCACCGCAGGTGGACGGCCCGCTCGTTCGCCTGAATGTACGCGACAACCAATTCGTGAAAAAGGGGGATCTGCTCTACGAAGTCGATGAACGCCCTTATGAATACGCACTCGAGAGAGCCGTCTCGGAACAGGGTGCTCTGGAAGGTCAGATCTCAGATGAGCGCCGGAAGATCGCAGCATTGGTCAGTGCCGTTTCTGTTTCGCAAGCTAACATTCATAGCGCAGAAGCCGACGTGGCGAGCTCGGAGCGCGCAGTCGACCGTCAGCGTGCGGAGTGGACCTATGCGAGCAACAATTTGCATCGTCTTCAGCCACTGCTCTCAAAACAGTTTGTTACGGTAGACCAAATAGATCGCGCGAGGACTTCAGAAATTGCAGAGTCAGAAGCTTTGCGGCAGGCCGAATCGCGATTACAGTTCGCGAAGGCGGAGTTGAGCTCGGCTCTTGCACAGCACGAACAAACTCAGCACGCCGTAACGACGCTGGAGCCGCTCGTTAGCCAGCGTGGGGCAAAAGAGGCAGCGGTAAAGAACGCCCGTTATAACCTCGACAACTGCCGTGTTTACGCTCCATTCGACGCCCGCGTGACCAACCTTACGATCTCAGAGGGGGCCTACGCCCACGTCGGTCAGCAGATGTTCACCCTGATTGACGCCCGTACGTGGTGGGCCATCGGAAATTTCCGTGAAGGTCAACTCAAGCGCATTTCCCCGGGAATGCGGGCGGATGTTTATGTCTTGTCGAAGCCTAACGTTCGTTTCATGGGAGTGGTGGATAGCATCGGTTTCGGAGTCACTCCGGACCCCGACGTGATTGGGCGGCTGGAGCCCGGGCTTCCTGATGTTCAGCGTACGTTGAACTGGGTACATCTGGCCTCACGATACCCGGTTCGCGTCCGTGTGGAAAATCCCACCCCGGATCTGTTTCGAATTGGTGAGTCAGCGGTGGTCACGATCCGAGGAAACTAAAAGATGGCCACCCTCGCCCAAACTCTTCCTAAATCATCTAGTCCACTGATGTGGCTAAAGGAATTTCTCAAAGAGGAACTAGCCCCTTACCCAGGAAGGGCCGCGTTGGTTGCAAGAATGACTATCGCGGCGACTATCGTCATGCTTCTTACCATGACGTTTCGGATCCCTTACGGCGCATACGCGGCCATCTTCGCTCTTACGATCTCGCGCGAGAGTGCCGAGGCGACCGCAAGGGATGCCAACACAATCATCGTTGCGTTCTCCCTTTCGGTGCTGTACGTCCTGATCGGGGCGATGTTCTTCCTGCAGGATCCCAATCTGCGTTTGATCTGGGTGGTGGTGACACTTTTCGTGGTGTTCTACGCACTTAGCGCAATGACGAATTTCACTGCCGCGGCGCGTTTCGGATATCTCGTCATCATCACGATTCCGCTGTGGGACCTTCAGATTCCTGCAGAAAGCAAAATCGACGACACCCTTTGGGCGTTCGGGGCAATTTCGCTTGGGAGCTTGATCACCGTTGCCGTCGAACGGATTTACGCAGAACTGAAGGCGGGCGACCTCGTTCTTCACCCTCTCGGAGATCGCTTGGCCGTCACGGAGGAGCTTCTTAATTGCTATGCGGGCGGCTTGCCCGTCGACGAAAAAATCAAGAACAAGATCACGCACTTTGCTCTGGTGGGAACCTCCGCCATTCAGCGCACATTGCAACGTTCCGCCTATCCTCCGGCATATCGTGAACAGATGGGCGCTGTGATTGCGCTTGTCGGGCGTTTGGTAGACATCGCCGCCAACGCAGCAAATCTCAGTTCGGAGCTCCCCGATAACGCCAGGGCTCGAATTCGAAGCTTGGCTGCATACATTCGCACGATTCGTTCCGACCTACTGAGTGGAAAGATTCCAGCCCTGATTGAACTACAGGACGAAGCTCAAGATTTGGCTGGTGCTCCGCTTTTCGCCGAAATGGAAAAGACAGTCTCGCTGATTCCCCAATCCTTTGTCGGCACACTGTCGCCCGGCGACTACGCGCCACTTCAATCCAGCGGTGATCCAGGTGTACGACTGGTTCGTGCCGATGCTTTGTCGAACTCTGAACACCTCAAGTTTGGACTTAGAGGTTGTTTCGCTGCGACCGTTTGCTATCTCTTATACAACGGGAAGGAGTGGCCGGGCATAAGCACTGCAATCACAACGTGCTTTCTGACTGCGCTCAGCACGATTGGTTCCTCCCATCAAAAACAGCTTCTGCGCATTTCTGGCGCAATTGTGGGCGGGGTGCTCTTGGGGGTCGGTGCGGAGGTGTTCATCCTGCCCGGTCTCGATTCAATTGCTGGGTTCACGCTCCTTTTTCTAGCAATCACCGTCGTCTCCGCATGGATTATGACCTCCAGTCCCCGACTGTCATATTTTGGAGTTCAGGTTGTCGTCGCGTTTTATCTGATCAACTTGAGTGAATTTGCGGTGCAGACTTCACTTGTTCTGGCCAGAGATCGTGTCATTGGTATTCTTCTGGGATTGCTGATGATGTGGCTCGTGTTTGATCAATTCTGGAGTGTCTCTGGAGCAGTGCAGATGGAGAGAACATTTGTTTCTAATTTGCGACTACTTGCGCAATTCGCTCGAGAGCCGATATCTGGTGATCTGAGAACCGCCAGCGACCGCAGCTACTCACTTCGCGAAACAATCAACAACAATTTTGACCAGGTCAAGGATCTCACTGGGGGCATTCTGTTGGAATTCGGTCCTTCCCGCCCGCGGGACCTCGCATTGCGGGAACGAATCATTCGCTGGCAAACGCAAGTGCGAATGCTCTTCTTAACAGAAATTGCCCTCTGGAAGTATCGTGCCCAACTCCCCGGTTTTGAGCTGCCAACGGCTCTGGCGACCCAACAGCGGCAGTTCGACGAAGGCGTCGCGTTAGCGCTGGAGGGGATGGCAGACCGGCTTGAAGGACGATCACCAAAGTCCCCGAGCTTCGAAGATTCAGTAACAGACCACGAGGGCAATCCTGAAGCTTATGCGAAGGCGCCGGAACAAACGTTCTCCGATCGAGATTCTGCACTGCTCTCCCTGCGCCGTAGAATTCAGAAGCTGACAACCTCACTGACACAAGAGATCTGACCTAAGACAACGCTTTGCAAATCATCGAAAAAACCGCCACTCCGCCGAAAAAGGACAAGTCTGTACTGATCAGAATTCGGTCTGCTACAATTTGATTCACGGGGCATGGACAGATGCTCCGGGTCGTAGGGCTCGCATTGGGAACTGGATGGGGCGTACTTCCTTACAGTTTCCTGTCGATAAAACCCCGGAATTTGGTTATATGGGGTGGAAGTGGTTGACGCAGGCGACTCTATGGACAGTAAGAAAAGACAGGAAAATCAGGGGTTTCCGCTAACCCGGTGAAAACAAA
>DATHPO010000145.1:0-24080 GCA_035483835.1 Terriglobales bacterium | reverse complement strand
GAATCGTCTGAAGCCTGCGCGTGCTTGCGTTTCCTTCCTCTTGGCGCAGACTTACGAGTTCGTCGGGGAGTGGCTCAGCCTGGTAGAGCACCTGGTTCGGGACCAGGGGGTCGGAGGTTCAAATCCTCTCTCCCCGACCATATCTAGTTGATTCGGTTGACTCAATTCTCGCGGTTTCCGCAAGTTTCTGATTCCAAACATTGAGTTTTGTGTCCTAGTTGCGTCCTTTGGCGAGTCTTGAGGACGCAAAGGAGCACGTGACCCACGACGCGGGTTGCGAATTCAGGAGTGTGTCCGGCGAGGAAACAAACATGCACGAAGGGGAAAAACCTGTGTGGCGATGATCTGCTATGGACGGTGGTGGTTGTCTACGCGTGTCACAGCGAGTGCTCCACAACATTTGGTTTGGAGGTGAAATGTCGCAAGAAGAAATAAAAACCGAGCATTCCGGCTCGAAGGCAACGCCGACGCATCCGCGTGATATTGCAGACCTGGCCGCTCTTGTGGCGGGCCATTTAACGTCTCACGAGCCCGGAGAAGAAGCCGGAACTGTAATGATCTTCGTATGGCGAGACTGCGCCATGATGGTCAAGTTCCCCAGCGGTCGAAGAATGTACGCCCCCGCAGGACATGGACACACTCTTGATTCCACTGTCCATGAGTTCGCGGTCGGTGCAATCACTGATTATTGCGAAGGCGCCGGCATCGCTATGGCCGAAATTCGAGTCCACATGGTCCCGTTAGAGCTAAGCACGGGTGAGCAGATTCACGCGTGGTTACAAGCTCTGCCAGGGATCTCCATCACACTCATGCCAGGGAAGGAAATCGGGTTCGGAGGGCCACTTCCGCCTGCTGGTGAAGCGGGCTGACGCGGGGAATGTCACCTATTGGAGCTACATCTGAGATGGCAAAAGAAATCACCGAAGACGAGGTACGCAAAGATGTGATGGTCTTCGCCAATGTTTTGTTCGAACGCGGTATGACAGACGACCCGCAGGGCGTCGTGGACGCGTGGGTCAGCGAATGGCGACTGGGCGCAATGGTCGCATTCTGGGCTGCGGACGGAACCCTGAACTGGAAGGCCGGAGGCCGTGAGTAAGACCATGAAGAGCCACAGGGAACACTCCCAACGCAAGCGGCATGAACTGAATCAACAAAATGTAGAGAGGCAATGATGGCGTCCAACAATTACGCTGAAGAGATCGCTGACAGGATCAAGGCCGACCAGGTTCTGGCGATGTTCGAACGCCTCGTAGCACTGGGTCGGCCTTTTAAGGCACTGGAATTCAATCCGGACACGGATCGGTTTGCGATCTCCTGTGGACGGGAGTCGAATCTGCCGCCATTCCCGGAGGTCGAACAATGTGGAGAAACCCGGGACTGCCAGACCGCCACGGCGATGTGGCGCAGTCGAGATGCCGTCCGAGCGGTGTATTTCGGCAACGGACTTTTCGGCCTGATCTGCGAATGCGAAGGGCGCCACTGGATGTTAATCCTTGCAGACCCGCCAACGGCACATTCAACTCACAATTCCCAGGGTCTTGCGTCCCACGCGGGTCAAAAATGCCAATTCGGATTTGTCCTGGGTGGCGCCGATTGTGATAGGCCCGACACCGAGATGTTGCGCGCTAGCTGGTTCTACTACCCTGACCCCGATTGGGACGTACCACTGTGCCCGGAGCACAAATCTGCTGTTCTCGCGATGACGTGTGAGCGCTGGCAGCACGACAGCAGCTTAGGACTCAAAGAGCGAATTGATCGGAGCGGACCATGCGGCGCCCCCGCAGTCGGTTTAATTTCTTGGGATTGCGAAAGTGGGCACGATGAGGAGTGCGATCAGATTGGCTGCCCAGGGTACGAGTTGATGCCGGCTTACGCTCGATGCGTGGAGAATCCGAACGATAACGATATCACCCATCGCGACTGAGAAGAACAGGAGAGAAATATGGCAAATGTTTGTGAGACCACAATCACAGTAGTCGGGCTGAACGACGCCGCGGAAATCTTCGTAAAAGCATTGTCGAAGGCGATGTTCGGGGTCGACCTAGATAATCTGAACCCAAAACAGTGGGGGGAGGATGAGAACGTGGACGGAAAAGGTTGGTACGACAAATTGGTCGATGAATATCGCCAGCAGCGGTCGTCCGCCAGGTACTGCATCTTGTACCCACATGAGCCATATAACAGGCTCGGAGTAACCGCACCACGATTCTACGTAGAAACCAAATGGGGACCGCCTGTAAAAGAGATCAGAGAAGCTTCGACGTCATTCCCAGAACTGACATTTCATCTTGGTTGGTGGGTTGAGCAGGACGGACCCTCCGGCGAGCTTGTGATTCGAAACGGCCATGACGTTGAGGAAATGTGTCGGCCGGCAAGTTGGTATCTGTTTGACGACACTATTCTGTATCCCACAATCAGCCTCTTGCCTGCCCATCTGCCCTATACCCTGGCACAGCGTGCAACTCTGAGAGTTCAGGACGCGATTCAGACCATCGAGGGGCTGGATCGTATTCTTCGCGACAGACGGTTCATTGATTCGCCATATTCGAATGAACGGGACCCAGCGGCCCTCGATCAAACGAAGAGAACTCTAAGCAATCTTTTAGAGCAGATGAAAAACTCTGCCGAACGGTTGACATTCGAAGGCGTGCTCTTGGGGATCGAACCGTTTCGCGATCGCGACACGTCATCTCCGGCCGAAATGGAGGGAAAAAGCATTCTGAACATTGACGAACTCTGAGGCGAGCGGAGACGAGTCTTCAATTTCGTGAAGGAGCTTAATTATGCTGGACCAGTAGAGGACAACACATTGACCAAAGATGAACTAAGAATAGTAAAACAGGCGGCGAAGGACCTGGAGATTTTGCGCCATCGTTGCTACGTGAATGCGCAGCGCTTGGCGATGTATTGTGAGGGCGATGAAATCCTCTACCACGAAGGAACGTTCGGTGGTTTCCTTGCCCACGCATGGAACAGCATAAACGGAAAACTGGTGGACATCTCCTGCGGCGTTGAGCAAATCGTACCCGCCGAGTGCTACCACATGTACGTTCCACATGGCACCTACACGAAGCGCGACATTGTAGCGAATAACATCAAGAACGGCATGCAGTGGAACTGGCTGGGCAACGCTGAAACTATGGGCGAAATGCACAAGGAAGAGGCGCACTGACTGGTGCGGATGACGACATTCAATCTATGGTGTTCCGTTGAACCACCATTCGAATTGGCTTGGCTACCTGCCACTTAGTGGAACACTAAGAGCGGGACAAAATCTAAGTGCTTCATCTGGCATCCTTAGGAACAGAAAGCAACTCTTTTCTCGCCTCAATTATACCGAGCGTTGTCTCACGTTCATCCACCTCCTCACCAGGGGAGCATCACGGGACTCGAAACCGTTGTAGCTTGAGTTTCCGAAATACCTTGATTATGCGAAAGGGCACTAATTCTTCGTGGGCACTGGGATCTGGTTGTTGTGGCATGGACGGTGGGACGCATCAGACCGCGCGACTTTGAATTCGAGCATGACTGGCCGTTGATTTAGCAGCTGGATTGCGGGGGACCTAACCGAAATCCGCCCGATTCAGCATCGAGGTGGCAAACGTCGATTTGAATAGAGCGCGCATGAAAGACTTTAACGCCCCTCACCGCCTGCTGACGTTCATTCGGCCACCGGTGCCTTAGCATTGTGCAGTCCGAACTTGAACAAACTCGCCTCCGCGTCTCTTCTCAGCAATAAGCCTCGAAGATCTGGATCGTCTTTCCAGAGCCTCTTCATGCAACGAATCTCCGCGGGAATCTTACCGAAGTCTCGCGACCCCATATAGCCTTTAATATTTCTCATCTCTTCATAGCGTGGTCCGGAGAGACTGAATGACGCACCTCGGTTGTACACCAGAGAAACGAGCGCGCCTAGGCTGTCCTGTCCCAGCATGCTCGTATTGGGTAGAGCAGCTTCGGTCGCACCTACGTACCGAGGTAGGCTCTGATTAAGAAACTGGGACTTCGCAACGGCCCAGTCCACTCGGATCGTCCTCAATTGGGCCAGTTGAGCGGCTACTCCACCACCCGTATGTCCACAGGTGGGGGTGAGGAGTTTAATATGATTTGTCTCGAGATACGATTTCCAGTCTTCTTCTAGATCGGGGGGTGTCACGTAACCGATGTCGTAGCCAATTCCGATAGTAATGCCTGATTTACCGTGGGGCCAAGTTGGCGACTCGTAATGAGCTCGATAGAAAGCCTCGCTGGTAACCTCGCACCACACAATGAGGTCGCTAGCACGGGATGAAATCATCGTCGAAGATTTTCGAGCGCGAATGGGAGCTCTCTCAAGGCCGACTTCGAGAGCTTCTACCAATTCGATTTCTTGACGAAACGGATCAGCTAGATTGGGATCCTTATGAATTTCCGAGAGTTTCGTATTGAATTCTGATAGAGTCACATCGATTTTTGGAGTGCGTTGAGTTTCGAATTGCGGGATTAAAGATGAGCAAAATACAAACGCCGAAGTCTGCAAAAAATACCTTCGACTGCACGCACCTTCAATTTCGTCAATCGCCTTCTTCACTCAATCACAGTCCTCAATCGATATTAGCGCCTTGTTTGCGAACGCGATTTCTCAATTTCATTCCACATCCTACATGCTCCCGGAAAGTTGGAGAGAGGGGCGCCCTTGTAGGCCGTGCAAAGTTGATCGAACAACACTTCATCCTCTTGCTGTTCGATAGGATCAAAAACGCTCTTGATTGCTTTCGTTGTCGTAGCGCCCTCAAGAATGGGTAATCGATTCACTGCTTGCACCGGAAGAGTGCCCTGCATTATTTTGACGGTGTTCAGATTCCGGGTACGCTCGGCAAACGCCTCCTGGGAACTCTCGACGGATTGTTTTCTCATCTCAGGATTACTTTCTAGGCCTTCAAGGTAATTCTCGACGGATCCGCGCCGTGGGGCGCGTTCCACCGTTGTTGCCTGGACGTTGCCCCCTGAAGGCCCGACTGTGCCGTCCGGCCAACTGAGGTGCAATTCGAGCTCGGCGAGTGGTCGCTGTGCAGCTGAAGGCAATTTGAAGGTGAGCAGAATCCCGGGATTGGCTGGATCCTGTACGAAGGCTACTGAAGGCGGAAGCAACGGAACGTTGCTCCAGAACTGAGTGGCATCCGCGACTTGGGGTACGGCTCCCCCTTTGTGCGAAAGAAACACTTGCAGCTGGTTCTGACTCGTCGATAGCTCCTGTTGTCCGTGCGCGCAGAACCCCTCATTCCCCCAATTCCTTACGACGATGGCCCATACGTTGTTTGATGGACGGGGGTCAAGCTGGATTGCTAAGGCGTAGATCGGGTGTAGTTCGGTGTGGCAGTCGTGTTCACAATCAACTCCCATTAAGCCTGTCATCACTGCATATGGAAGTTCATGGTTCGACGTCTTTTGACGTAGTAGAGTATTGATTCTGTCCGCCGGCGCATTGTCTTGAACCAAACTCCAAAGGGCTTCCCATGGTTGCGTGTGCAAATGTTTAACTGTTTCTCGGGAATCAAACTCGAGACCAAGGTAACCCCCTTCCGACGTCAGGCTACCTTGCGTCAAACCGTTGTTGTTCTCAGGTTTGGTCGCCCAATTAAGGTCCTGGTCGGGAGTTTTCTCCCGCCAGATAATCCCTCCGGTGTAGGTTGCCGGAGTCCAATTGATGTGCCCAATCAGCGGAGATGTGAGCTCCCACATGCAGATCATCACCTTTGGGAAAATCGGCAAATTTTCAGACGTGGATTGAGAAGAACAATCGCCCGAGTCTGGCAATCCACCATTACAAAGACTGCTTGGGTCTGGCGTTTTTCCGGGGTTCACCAATTGGTAATTCCAATAAGGATTCAATAGGAAACCATTGGGATCTTGAGACTTTGACTCGAGGTCAAAATCCAGCGCTGAGCTCGCCCCGGGCGAAGATGAGACCTGAGCAAGAGCACCGCAACTAAGAACGAGCGCAGTCGACAGTATCCAAACAGACCGCCACTCCGCCAAAACGCCTAACCGTCTTAACTGTCTCAAACGAACTTGCATCTGTTCCATCTCAGTTTGCCTCATTAATTCGCACTATTAGGGTATTCCTATCTCGACTGCGGCGCCAGGAGCTTTCGATTTGATGTCAGCACGCAGAAAGCTCACTTTTACAGCCCGGTTAACCAAGACCGATCCAGATGTGTCGAAACCCAAATGATGAAGTCCCGCCACTTTGCCATCCTTGATCACCGGGGAGCCTGAACTGCCTCCCAACGTATCACACAGATGTCCGAAGTCCGTGCCGGTCTGACTAATGCCATCTAATGTCTCCCCCGCCACTTTACAATCAATAATTGACGCCTGCTTCACCTCGCCCGCCGGGTGTTCAATTAACACCACAGCGTCCTTATCTTTTGGGTCATTCCCAAATACAAGGGGAGCGTATGGTGAAGGCGATGACAGACGCATCAGCGTGTAATCTAAAGCCGTATCTGTTAGCACGAGTTCCTTAAAGGTCAATGGCGGCGAAGATGGCAAACCATCGACGTAGTCAAAGTCCGCCAATGCAGAGTTCAATTCGGCATCACTACTGACGCAATGGTGATTTGTGATCATGAGAGTTGGGCTTACCAAAAAGGCTGTGCAGAGCCATTCGCCACCATCGTCGCCGACAAACCTCAATCGCGCGACCGCCTGTGACCATTGGTGCATAGCCTGTGTAATTCCGTTGCCGTCATTGAACTTTACTCGGTCGTCGGGAGGTGTAATGGAGGCTGGAGCCGATGGAGTTGTCGCTTCGGCGACTTTGTCAACCTCAAGTTTAAGAGATGCAGTTGGGGTAGGAGTGATCACATCAACTTCAATTGGCGAGGTCATTTCCTCCGACCAAAACTCCTTCCGATTTCCGTTCAGCGCTGCGGACCATACCCACCTCTTTTGATTGCCGCCGGTGATTATGATTGACCAATTCGCACTGCCACTCGGGATACTTACTGCCCGAAAGTGCAAGCGTGCAGCCCGGTCGTCAGAAGGAATAGTTTGCGAGTATGCTTTTCCACTTATCTGCTGCAAGGGATACAAGGGGATTGCTGGGCTCAAGACCTTGACTTTGCCACTACGGGATAAGACTTTCTCTCGTGGGGTAGTGATGTTAGACGCGGAAGCCAAATAAGTGAGCCCAATCAGGCATAAGACTGTGACGGTGCTTACAATTGTACGCATGCATCCCTCCAAGTATTTCAATTCATTTTCGCCACATAATCAAAAACTTGCTCTGATCTTACGCCATCAATTGCACAGAGATCTGGATCCGCAGGCTTGAATTGCTGGGCCGAGTTGTCCCACAGTTGGTAGTTGCTGCACTTTATAACCCCGGACAGAGTCGCGTCCTTGATGATTCTCAAGTGGTCATTATCGAGATAAACGATGCGCAGCTTCTTGTCCGATTGAGTGGAGATTCGGAGAATATTGGGGAAGAAGATCTGTGACGGAACAGATCCATCGCTTAATCCGTCCGGCTGATCGAATACTGCGCCCGAGATCTTAACTGGAGGCGTTCCATTGATGGTAAAGGAATAGATTTGATCAGGGAGAGTCTGCCCCTTCCACAAATTCTTTTCCGTATGCCAGACAGCTCGATGAAAATTAAGGAGCCCTCCGCCCCAAGCGAACGAGCGGAAATTCTCCAACCAATCAGCCGTGCACATCAAGCGCTGTTTGATCTTCCACGGGTCTGTATGCCCCTCGGCAAACAGCACAGCAGCCGCAGCAGTCACTTGTGGTACTGCTTGGGAACTCCCTGTAGCGTTCGCGTAGCCGTTGTTGTGCCCCAGACTGTATATTGACTTGCCCGGTGCAAGCAGCTGAACATACTTCGCACCGTAGTTTGTGCCAATTTCAATGCGGCCCGAATCATCGAACCACTCGTCTAGCTTGTGTAAACCGTCTGCAGCCGCCACCCCTATTACATTATTGGGTTGGTCCTCTCCGAATCCTATAGGCACGAAAGCGCCGCTGACTTTTCTCCCTTCGTTGCCAGCCGCGACCACGAAGAGTGCAAAGGTGGAACTCGTGATCTTTTGTTTCAGAGACTCATAGATTGACTGAGCTTCGGGCGGCAGTATCTGTTCAAACGAAAAGTTGAACAGTCTGACATTGAGCCCAAGCGCCCTATCGATCAAGCCGGGGGTGTTGCCGATGTCGGATGTGTCGAGGAAAACGAGCGGTGCGTTAGGAATAAGGCCAGATCCAAGCCTCCCCGAACGCGCACCCAGGAGCCCGGCAACGTGACTGCCGTGGTCTTGCGGTTCGCTGAAGGGCGCTGTAGCTTCGGGAGTATTTGGCGGTGCGCTGGACCGAAGTACCGATACTAAACCCGCGTCTCTTTCGCCTAGCGTCCACCAACTGCTCTTATTGGCTGCGTCCCAAAATGCCGTGTGCTGGAAGTCGACACTTTGAACATTCTCCCCAATCGCCACATATGTGGTTGACATCGACGCTTCATCAGGAAGAAGTGCCACCTCGTAGTGAATCGAGGCGAACAAACTAGCGCGATCTCTTTGTGCAGCACCAAGCCCTTCGGAGTTGGCCACAGGATTTCCGGGAACATCCGGAGAGCCGGCCTTCGCTCTTATCGATTCAGCAGGCAATACATAAATCCCCTGGGACGGGTTATGAATCTTCATTAAGGCGGACTGCGGGTCAGTCAGATCTCGCTTTAATATCATCACCCTCACTTCCCACACTTCCGAGGGAACTACATATTGACCATACAGCTTGGTGCCCTCCTCCAACTTTGGAGGAGCAGCTGTCGAGTTGTTCCAACTTACTGGATCAGTGGCTTTGTATGCCACGTAAACAGGGCTATCAACAATTAAACTCCAAACGCCTTCGGGATCAGAATGTGACGAAATACCCACAGCAGCCAGTTTCTCCGGATCCACCGAAATGATCTTTCCGCGGTTATCCGTAAAGCGGTAGCGTAAACCCAGAACCTTGATTGCCTGAACGATGACTTTGACGGGGCCGTAAGCAGAAAGACTGCCGCACGCTCCAGTATTGATGTATTTGCTCAAATCCTCACCGCCAATAGTTTCAATAACTGCCTGGTCGGCGTGAACCTCCTCACTCGAGATCACATCGGGATCGGTTACGATGCCGCTGCCGAAGTGCACCTTCGCTGAAACCGAGGATTTTGGCAAGTTGACGGGCTCCGAAGAGACAGGCACACCTTTGAAGCCTGAGCAATCTAGAGAGCTAGGATTGGGATCATTGTCGCTGTGTAGTGCGAGTAATCTTCCAGGTTGGAGATTCGCAGTCGGCGCAGTTAGCGCAATGAAACCTTGAGCCTTGAAATAGTCATCTACAGATGTTGGCCTGGGATCTGCGACTTTTTCTAACGAGCGGAATCTCTCCATTGCGTCTTCGACGAGGCGCGGAGATATATTGTCGCTGACATATTGTTTGAATGATTGGCCCTTGAAAGTTTTCACTTCGGTGGTCAGGAAAGACGTCAGGGCGATGGAAGGAACTTGTAAGAAGCGGACGCGATTAAACAGCGGTCCGGATCGCGTACTGTCGATGTTGCAAGCGGTCTTGTCCATCTCACAGAGAAGGTCTAAAAGCCCTTTGAGTGATCGCGCTTGAATAGCTGAAAAAGGAGGCAAAACGACGTTCTCTTCTAGCAATACTGATTCCAGAGACTTGCCGGAGTATACCGGAACCCTCAGCATCGGCAAAATGTGATTAGACCATAGGTATTTGTATAGAAGAATTAATGCATCATTCGATGCAGTCGTCTCAGAACTAAATGATACCTTAACCGGCACCTGAGCTGGCACTCGTTCTATTTCTGATGCGGCCGACCGCACAAGGAAGAATCCTCCCTGATCGATCGCTAGAGTGTCTAGCGAGCCGTCTGAAACACCTGATCTAGGGAGCAAAAGAGACAGTCCGCGACCGCCTAAGTTCCCTTTCTCTAAAGTCGTACGATAGCTACCATTATCTAAATAGAAGACCCCATCGGCGACTCTGAAATCGCTTAGGTTAGGGGAGATAAGGAGAATCGACGCCGTTGGTAATGAGGTACGGTCATAGGGATTCTTAGTTATGCCCCACAAGGTACCCAGACCTTCGTCGAGGACAGCAACCTGCTGGTCGTAAAGTACTATTCGGCCCAAACGCTCAGCAGATGGGATTTCGGTAAACGACACCGGACTTCCGTCAAGACTAAGCAAGAAAACACCTTTCTTGCCTCTGTCCGAAATGGCGATTCTACCGTTCAGCACCGCTATTGAAGTCGGCTGCCTGACATCAAGGGCTCCAAGTATCGGCTGAATAGCACGTGAGGTTAGATCAAGGCTAAACACTCCAGCAGTAGCATCGCAAATGAATAGGTTCCCGTTATCATAGGCGATCGCGATTGGTTGTGCATACTTGGGAGACGCAAAGATGGGATGAAAATCACTGAACTTAACTACAGAATTAGCAGCAAACTCTGCACTGTAGATTGCGCCGGCGTCTTTATCAGCGACGTACACGGTTGAGACCCGATTGCCGTTCGTCGCGACTGCGAGATCCGTAACTGTCCGTAATGGCGGAATGACCGGTGCTTCGGAGCACATGCTCTTCAGATGGCAAGCAACCATTGCAACGGCGCAGAGCAGGATTAGTGTCGGTCGTCGCGCTGTCATCGCTTTACCTCCTTTGAACAGCCCACGAATCTCTGGCTCGCCCTCTTGACACCGATAAATCTCTAGAGTAATCGGTCCTCGTGTTCCATCGAAAACAGACGTCACACAAACTATTGTGCGATGCCACTTAAACTAACGGCCTGAAGGGTTTGACCAGCGACGCTAGCAGTCAACGTCGCAGAGCGCGGGCCCGTAACCCCGGCTGCTGGCTGGAACGTGACCGTCACCGTGCAGCTAGCACCCGAATTTAACGTCCCACCAGCGCAGGCGCTGACAGTAAATTCTGCTGAGGTAGTGTTCAGATTCGTCAGTGGGCCGCTATTCAAATTAGTAATCGTCAGTGGGGCCGTGCTGGCCTTTGGCGCAACCGCGGGGGGCCCCGCCTTCGCTGACGTTGCGACCCCTAAGGAAAGAGCAGTCGCGCTGAAGTAAACAACCTCAGAAGCTGTCCCCGTCAGCGCGATCGCAAGTGGAGTGGAACCAGGGCTGAAAGAGACCTCAAGGGTCGCAGTTCGCGAGCTTCCCGTACCCGCTGCTACCGATGGGCTGTACGCCACCGACAAGCTGCAAGTGTTCGCCGCCGCGAGTGTGGAAGAACATGAATCTTGGGTACCCGTCTGCATCACGAAGTCGCCGGCTGCTGTACCTGTTATTTTCGGTGTCAGGCTTGTCAAAGGCGAACTGCCTGTATTGGTTAAAGTTATCGATTGTGCGGCGCCGTCGATAGTGCCGTTGTGAGCAGAAAAAGTCACGCTGGACGGCTTAGCCGTGAGTGGGATAGATGTTGTGGATGATAAGGCGTTACTTTGAATCTGAACTCGTTGCAAGTATTCGATCTGATCTCCGACGATTACTACCTGTCCGAGCGCAAGTTTTACTAACACAGGATCAGACTCCGCCTTGAAGAGCTTCGGGCGTGTCGAGTTGGTGACTGTCTTAGTGGCGGAGTCGCTTAAGTCCTTTAAGTTTGCAGCCTCAGCGGCGCTCCGGCCAGCCGTTTCTGCATTTGCCTTATCTAATGTCGCATTTGCGTGAGCTTTCTTCGAAGCGCCGTTTATCTTTGCACCTAGGTTTCGCAACTCCAATGTCACAGCCTGCTTCTCGACGAATACGACGGTCTGGGTGTGAAAATTGTTGGGGATGATGGCGCTGTCCCTAAAGCTCTGGTCGTCGAGACTCTTGAGCTGCGCAATAATTGGATCGGGGAAGATAAGATTATATGCCTGTAACGCCACGCCGCTGACAATAGCTGTCGCCGTAGTGAAATGCAGCTTGGCATTGGGGTGAGAGCCAGAATAGAAGGGGATAAATCCCCCCATGATGAGGCCCACTCCTTGTAGCGAATTAGCAATTAGATTTCGATTGCTCCAGACCTGCGACTGCAGAAGTACTGCGCGGGTCGAGGCGTAACTACTGTTCGCGATTGTCACCTGCGGACTTCCAAGCGCTATGAGCTCATCCAGCTTATTGGTGAAGCCGATCCCGGCGATCTGGATAGGATGTCCCGAGTTGTTTCCTATCTTCAGTTGTATGCAATACAGGCTTTGGGCCACGCGCTTTCCAAAGGTGTCCGAGCAGTTGTTTTGGCTCATCACTTCCCACATCACATCCACCTGCGGATTAAGACCAGGAGGGATTGCGCCCGCCGACGAATCGAGCACCGCTATGTCCGCCCAACCTACCGGATTCTTGGCTTTATCAACGAGGAAGACCTTGTAAGAGCCGGCAGCACTGGGGTCGACTGTGATGGCTGCCGTAATCGCGCATCTCGTCGCGGTCGGCTGAGACGAGGGCGTGAGTCCAGTTCCTGTGATCATGAGGCTATAAGGGGCGCTGACAGGCTGTGTCAAATCAGTTCCCGTCTTGTCATCACAGTTCGACTCAATAACCGCCAAGTTAATCGCTGCAGGCAGCTTCCCATTAGCGGGCTGAATAACTTTCGGAGTTACCGTTATCGGAATCGTCGTCGGGGCCGCCACAACAAACGGGAACGAAGCGGAGTCGGCTCCCCCGACAGACACGACCAAGTTTGTCGGCCCGATCGCGATGTCGGGAACGGTTACCTTGATAGACGTATTGGACCAACTGCCAGGCGCCACCGTGACCGATGTGGATCCAAATTTCACCATGCTCGTCGACGCTGCCCCGCCGAAGTTCGTGCCAGCAATAGTTGTGATATCTCCAGGCTTGGCCGTTGATGGCGTTGCAGCGGTTATGGCGATCTGTGCGGTTGCGCGGCCAGCTGCCGTAAGGAAGGTTATAGATACAGCAACAGCGCAGAGTAGGCGAGGCGAGGGGCGCATAGGTTCTCCGAACCAATTTGACTCGCTCCCCCTCAAAAGCGAGTCCAGTCATTCACAGACGGTCGTGGCGCACATAATACACCAATAATCTTCCAGCACAACGGTAAAAGTTTGTGCACGGAGCGTCGAAGGTTCAGCAAACAGAAGTTCTATTGCCGATAGTTCGAAGTTGAAGCACGATATGCGCGTTTGAAAATCACGGACTGATCACAGTAATCGAGGAAGTCTCTATTTATTCGTGTAACCTCCTGTCCCAGGGAAGTCGGCGAGTAGAAGTCCCCTCGGGCGAGAAGCTTTGACTAGCTTCATCCTTTCGCTTCGCCGAAATTGCGCATCAAGATAACACTACGGCCGTGAAAGTCAAGGACGTAAAACTGACCTGGCTTGCCTTGTTCGGATTTCGTAACAAAGACATCCGCTCTTACTTGCGTACACCTGCTGCAATCTAAGCTAGCACCATTTAAATTGCCAGGACGTTCGACGAACGCAAACTCGTGCAGGTGTTCCTCGACAAGATATTGATTTCTGCCCGGTGGAGCGGTACTGTGCATTTCGATGATCGCTTACAAGTTTAGATCTTCTAGTCAGATACCATTCGCCTTGGACATCATCTTTGAGCAAAGGCTTTATTGCCCTGATTGGCGCTCGCTCAATGATGCCGTGGAAGGTACTCCGGTATTCTCGTGCCGCCGAGAGGAGGTGAAGCGATATTCAAGATACGCGGATCAAGTAATGAAAGAAATGGACCGAATTCGTGTGTGCTCACTGTCGCTTACCTTCGATTCTCATTTGCTGTGGGCGCATTACGCATCCGGTTGGGATGGTTTGGCGATTGAGGTAGAACTACCGCAGAAGGACGGCGCAATCAGGGAAGTCGAGTACGGTGGATTTTATTATTGCATCAGTCCATCCGCCGGTACAGCGAAAGAATCTGCAAGGCGAGTCCTCACTTCCAGGCATCCAGATTGGTCGTACGAAAAAGAAGTTCGAGTATTCGCCGACTCCGAGTGGTATCAGTTGCAGTCGCCCGTTAAGCGGGTCATTGTGGGTCATCGCATGAATGCTTCTATGCGCGAGACGTTACGCATCCTCTGTGCAGAAAAGGGCATCCCTCTAAGAAAAACCGGAGTGGGGGATGAAGGTATCGACGCAGACATGGTCTACCCCTTAAAGAGTGGCAGAGACGAGGTTGTACCTAAAATCCGGGGCTAGAATCCGCCTGACACGTTCCGGTCAAAGTACCTGACAAGACGGTCAAGAGCTGCGCGGCAAACGTCTGCACGTACCTGTTCAGGCCAAGCCGACAATACTCGCGGCGCCGAGCCGATCTTAACGATCAACTCCGGACGAATGTAGTGCAACGGTTGGTCGACTATCGTTTCCTCCCATTCAGACAAACTGCGACCGGACAGGACACCAAGCTGCACCACGTTTGGATTCTCCTCTACCTTGCCGCGGATGGAGCGATCTACAAAAAATGACTGAAAACAGGCCGCGGCTGCGTGTCTTTCTAAGCCGTGTGACTACGGGCGCTCCCTTGAACTCTGGCAGGGGCACTTGTTCGACAACCTGGCCAACCGCCCTCTTCGCCCAATAACCCCGTCCCGGATGGGGTATCTTCAACTTTCGACAGACTTTGCCGAGCCTGACATCGGAAACTCGGTACTTTCGCGAGAGCTTGATGAGCGGCTGATTCCAGACCTCGTTGTACAAAACAACGCGGTTCCAACAATTGTCGCCGAATTTTCTACTAGGTCGTGGAAGCGGATAAGGACGTCCCGGCAGGGAGGCGCGCATTTTGGTTCCGTAACATGTGTCGCAGCGGCTCCATGGCATCGGTCGTGCCTTCCGGCTCAAGAATGAACGCCCTAAGTCCCGCACTTGCCGGATCAGCTCTGAAACATCTGTCCCCGCTATGCCCAGCGTTCGTGCAGCTTCCCCCTGCGTTCTTGTCACGGCAATGGCCTCTAGCACACGCAGAAACCGAGGGTTTTCGACGCGCACGAAAGCCACGAATTCTGCGATCAGGAGTTTGTCTTCCGCCTGCTTCTGCGAACTGACGTCCACAGCCATCAATCTCTCCAGCAGGGTTCGGTGAGGTTCGTCATCGACAGAGGCCACTTCACCACTTTCATGCGGGGAGAGCGGATCGGCATGAGAGAGGGGGTTCTTCATGCGATTCAGATGAATCGTTCGAAACTTGTTTGCGAGACACCGATTGATGTAGTTCAGGAAGCGCCGCAGGCTTGCTCCATATTGTCGAAACGGATCGAAGCTCTGGATGACATCTCGTTTTCCACTCTCCCGGTACTTCGATGTGGCAGGCAGCGAACTCATGTGAGCGCAGAGGTCTTGAGTCCAATCGTCAATATCCTCATTCGATGAACGTCCCCAGGCGTGCCTCTTAACCCAACGCCTGATATAGTCGGGAAAACGCTGGTAAAACTCGGCAAAGTCGTTGGGGACGACAAATCCATCGTGTCCGACAAAGTGCCCATCAATATGCTCGAAAGGGTCGCCAGCGTACTCACGTTCGGAGAACAACCCTTTTTGCGGAGCTATTGTGGTTAGAGTTCGCATGGAATATTGCTGCGGTGGCGCAGGTCTGGATGTTATTTCAGCCAACGTTTTCGGACAGACGAAGCATTCCTAATGGCACAAACTTGACTTTCCTCTTGGCCTTGGTCATGACGGTCTCACCTGAGAACCCAACCTTCCTAGTCGTAGGCTTGAGATGCCGCACCTTGAACTTTCCAAACCCGCCCAGCTTCAGCGAGAACCCTTCGACGCTCAGATTGTTAAGCAAAGTCTGCTCCAGAGCTTCAATGACCGTTCTCACCGCGATCTCGGCTTCCTTCTTTGTCTCAAGTCTTAGGGCTTGCTGAACCCTTGTGCAAAGTTCCGGGTGTGTTTTTAGAGGCAAACCTCTCAAGCGATATGGCGGGAGGGGAGCCGCCCGTGGTGCTGAAACTGTGCGTTATTCCTCGAAATCCAACGCCGCCGTCGCTTCCCGAAGTGTTCGTTGTGCGGTCAGAATTCGTCTCTCCAGCGTAAGCAGTTCTGACCTGAGCTTGTTGAGTTCTCCGCTCGCGTCTTGAATGTAGTAAATTGCGGCTCTCATAGGGTAAATTTTAGTGAACTTCTGTCATAATTTCTCCCCATGTGCGGTCGCTACCGACTGTCGCGTCGAAAGCAGATCATCGAGGAGTATTTCGACACTTCCGACTGGGAGGACGATTGGTCTCCTCGCTTCAATATCGCCCCGATGCAGCCCGTTTCGGTAATCCGCCAACACCCGAAAGAGCCTGTCCGCCAAATCTCGACCATGCGATGGGGTTTGATTCCGAATTGGGCACGAGATGCTTCGATCGCTAATGGCACAATCAACGCGAAATCCGAAACTGTCGCCAACAAGCTTGCTTTCCGCGATCCTGTGCGGCTTCGTCGGTGTTTGATTCCGGCTGACGGTTTCTATGAATGGAAGCGGACTGCAAGAGGCAAACAGCCATTTTGCTTCGAGGTGAACGATGGCGAGTTGTTCGCCTTCGCGGGAATCTGGGATGGCTGGAAGAACCCTGATGGGGAGTGGATTAAGACGTGTTCGATCCTTACAACAACTCCGAACGCGGTGACCGCTGCTGTTCACGACCGAATGCCAGTGATTCTCGATCCCGGCAGCTACGATCTGTGGCTTGATCCGGGGATGCAGCGCGTCGCAGCGATTTCGGAATTGTTAAAGCCGCACGACCCTCGGCTGATGCGGTGCTACCCCGTGAGCAGCCGACTCAATCACGTGGCGAACGATGACGCAGACTGCTCGCAACCTGTGGAACTTGTCGAGACTCAGGATCGGCTGTTCTTGTAAGAACCCGTAGTGTGCATAGTAGGGAGAATCTATGCTTAGGTCTTTCGCTCGCACCTTTGTTTGGGCCGGGATCTTTCTGTTATTGCCACTGTTCGTCCAGGCTCAGGCTTTATCTTTTTCTGTCGGCACGGCCTCTGCCGCACCGGGGCAAAAATCAACGGGCTATTTGGAAGTCCCCGCTGGTGTCGACGCTGCTACCAATATTCCCGTCATTGTGATCAACGGCGAAAAGCGTGGCCCTGTTCTAGCTCTTGTCTCTGGCGCCCATGGTACTGAATACACCTCCATCATCGCGCTTGAAAAACTCGTCAACCTAATTGATCCCTCTCAAATCGCCGGCACCGTTATCCTTGTCCCCCTCGTCAACATTCAATCCTTCGAACAAAAGGTTCCCCATGTTAACCCTATCGATAGCAAGAGCATGAACCGCTTCTACCCTGGGAAAGCCGATGGGACGCAAACTGAACGTGCGTCCTTTCTTATCACTAAACAAGTCGTCGATCGATGTGATTATCTTATCGACTACCACGGCGGAGATCTCGACGAGAGCCTTCGCCCCTACGCGTACTGGGCACCCACTGGCAAACAGACCCAAGACCGTATATCCAAAGAGATGGTCCTCGCCTTTGGGCTCGACCACATCATTATTTGGCGCGATCGTCCCACCGACCTTACCGCCACTCGCTACCTCGACAACACCTCTACCGCTCGCGGCAAACCTTCCATCGTTGTCGAAGCTGGCTATGCCGGCACCGTCGAAGCCGATGACGTGGCCCTTCTCGTCGACGGAACACTCAGCACCATGCGTGCTCTCAAGATGCTTTCGGGAAACCCTCGGCCCATCGAGAATCCCGTCTGGCTCGACAGAGTCGTGAATGTCTTATCCGACGGCCCGGGCATTTGGTACCCGCTTGTGAAGCGTGGTACCTACCTTCAAGAGGGCATGAAAATCGGTTTTGTCACCGACTATTTCGGCAAACTCATCCTCGAAGTCCGCGCTCCTGTCTCCGGCGTGATGTTGCACATCAACGCGGTTCCATCCCTCAAAAAAGGCGACAACATTGCAGACATCGGCGTCATTGCCGCCCACGCCCCCTAATCCGTTCTGATTTTGAGATCAGAAGCGGGTGCAACGCCCGTCCTTTCTTGACGGTCTCTGGCCGAGGTATTGGTGGTTCAGCACTCTCTGAACCCCGCAATGCATGCGGCCTAATGCGTCCCTTCCGGCCCTTAAGTTGAGGCTTGGCTGAGAGCGAAAATCCCTGAACAACCTGTGCACGAGCCACGCGGACATACGTGTGCCCACGAGACGGCCGACGTGTGCCTAAGCAGGAGAAAGTTGGACTAGTGACTGACTTCGTCCAAAAACCTCGTATTAGGAACTCATGGAGGCTAGGACCAAAGGAGACTCGATGCTAAGCACCGCCATCAAAGCCCAACCCGACACTTCAGCTCACCTTGAGCCAAAGTTCGCCGATATCGCGGCGGCAATGTCGTTCACAGAACTCGACGCGATGATTGCCAGCGGAATCGACGCGTACAGAGGCGACTACGTGGCGATGCTGAAGAACAAGGAACGTCTCCGTGTATTCGTCACTGAGATGCGAGAACGTCTTTCCGCTCAGGGTAGGCGTACCGATCTTGCCTGACACACCGAAGGGTTTGACATGGCAGAAGTGGGTCGAGAGTACATCAACCGGCGCGCATCAAGACCGCAACGCTCTGGTTGGCGCCGGTATGATCGCGGCTCTCCGCTATTACGACACATTTGTGAAGGTAGACGGCGCATGGCTGTTTGCGGAGCGCCTGCTTTACGTTGACTGGATCGAGGAGCGCCCTCTGGCCTGAACATTACTTGCGCGGACGATGAGGCCGCGCGCTCGACCGTGATCGCCCTGGCCAAGGAGATCGGATTCGAGGGCGTGTATACGGATTGGGCTTCGGAAACCGCGTTACGCTGTCACAGTCAAACGAAAGGAGGAAAGCCATGATTGACCATATTTATCTCCCCGTCTCTGACCTGAAACAGTCGAGCGAATTTTACAAGAAGATGCTTGAGCCGCTTGGCATCGACATGCCCTACAAGTTCGATCGACTGCACGGTTTCGCGATCAATAGCAATCCGGGTTTCTGGCTGAAGAATGGCGAAGTCGCCAAAGACCTCTACGTCGCATTCACCGCCAAGAGCGCGGACGCTGTCAGGGCCAGCTACAAGGCGGCGATAGACGCGGGAGCAACTTCAAACAAGGAACCGAGCCTTCAGCCCGAATGGCGTGCCGACTACTTCGCGGCAAACATCGGCGACCCGGACGGATACAACATCGAGATTGCCTATAAGCCTTGGCTCTGCAAATAAAAGGTACGAGCGGCAATGGCGAGGCTGAGGCGAGCGTGCGGTGTTGAGGTTTTCTCATTGAATGCGAAAGTTCAATCGCGACCGGACTTGTTGCTCCTCCTGTCCTTGTTGGTGGCGATTCTGTTGACTCCGGTGTTGAACCAGGATAATTGGAGGCGGCTGGTGCTCGCGGCCGTCACCTTCATACCCATTGTCTTATCCATTGTCCGGTTGTCGCAGCGTGGGTGTGGCCGTCGGTTCTGTTGGCATTGGGCAATGCGGTTTTTGTGGTGGCGGGCAATACGTTCCCAAGCCCGACGCTGACCGGAATTCGATGGACATTTCTCGCTGCCTTTCTTCGGGCTCACGGCCACAGGTGTTTTCTCATATCTCAGGAATTCTCGTTCGGTTGCTCAGGCGGAGCTCTACACTGCTGTCAACATCTACTTATTGCTTGGGTTGCTGTGGGCGGCGATTTATCTGGCGATAGACGCTTTCTCTCCGGGTTCGATCCAGATTGGAAGTCACTCAGCCGACCGTCAGACCGAGCTGCTTTATTTCAGTCTGATAACGCTCTCTACCGTCGGATACGGCGATATCGTGCCGCTCAGCGGAACGGCCCGCATACTAACGGCACTGGAAGGGGTGACGGGGGTTCTCTACATAGCGACTACGGTGGCGGTTTTGGTAGGCAGGTTCAGGAACGAATCTTGGGAGTGACTGCGCTGGATCGAGAACCGTGAAATTTATGACAACTACAAACCAGGCGTCTTTAGATACGTCGATGACCAATCCAATGGTCGGCCAAAAAAGTCTTGTCGTTGTGGGCGCGACTGGAATGGTCGGCGGCTACGCTCTTCGCTATGGCTCAACAATGCCGCCGTGAACAGCGTGACTTCGATTGGGCGCAAGAAACTTGGCACCAGCCACCCAAAACTCAAAGAGGTCTTGCATCAAAACTTCGCAGACTGTTCCGCGCTTTCAGATGTACTCTCGGGTCAAGATGGGGCGGTCTTTTGCCTCGGAACCTACACGGGCTCGGTGTCGGACGCGGAACTCCAGAGAATAACCGTGGACTATACCGTCGAGTTCTCGCGTGTTCTCCGCGGTAGCAGCCCCGGTGCGGCGTTCTCATTCCTAAGCGGAAACGGCGCCGACCCGACAGGACGAAGCCGGCTTGCGTTCGCGCGCTACAAAGGAGAGGCTGAGAACGCAGTGCTAGCGGCGGGTTTCCCGCATGTTTACCTTTTCCGGCCTGCGTATATCTACCCCGTCGAGCCGCGGAACGAACCGAACTTCAGCTACTGGCTGTTGCGCACGGTCTATCCGGTATTCCGGGTTCTGTTCCCCAACCAGGTCATTCGCGCTGATGATCTGGCCCGCGCCATGGTGGATCTTGTGCTGCGACAGACATGGATAAGGATAGAAAAAAATCCCTCCCCGCGACGCAGCGAACCTTCGCTTACGCCAATCGAGCTACTTGGTCACTCTGAACTTCTTGTTGCTCTGCAGCGTGGCCTTCGGAGTGGTCACGGTCACGAGGCCTGTGGTCGCTCCCGTGGGCACCACGGCGGTCATGTACGTGTTTGACACAACAGTGAATTTGGTCGCAGCAGTCCCGTTAAATGAGACGGCCTTGGTTCCGATGAATCCCTGCCCGAGAATTTCGACAGTCGCGCCGACCTTTCCCGACGCAGGCAGCAAGCTCACAAACGGCTTAAGACCGAGATTCAGGGAGTAAAAAACCCCCGTATTGTGGATGTCGCCGCCCAGCGACGTGTCTCCGTATAGGATGCCGTTCGTGTGCTGGATCGGCGTCACCAGAGGCTCCGCGCCATCAGTGGCGCTAAAATCCTCGCATACCGTGAACGTACCCTTCGAGGTGATCCGGAAGAAGGTCCCGAAGCCGTTTCCTTCTTGCTGCGCAGCGCCGTAAAAATTGCCGTCAGTCGCCTGAACTAGCCCAGCGTTGGCGTAGGCCCCGTCAGTGCTCCCATTCAGAGGGTGGAGTTCCACGAAGGAGCCTTTTGTGGTGATGTCAAACACGTCACCGAAGAGACTGGCGCCGGTGGTGGTTCCGTAGAGCTTGTCGTCGCCGCCCTGAATTAATCCAGCGTACGGGTAGGCGCCATCGAAAACGTCAAAGGTGAAGAGCAGCGTAATTGCAAAGTCTCCCGACGGCACTATTTTGAAGATCGTACCGTAGTTGAAACCGAATCCGGCCGTCGTTCCGTACAGGTTCCCATCCGTGGCCTGAACCAAGGGACCAATCGGAAAGGCGCCATGGATCGTGTCGAACTGATAGATCGTCGTCAGCTTACCGGACGGCGTGAGTTGGTAGATCGTTCCCACTGTGTTCGTGCCGCCTTGGTAGGTTGTTCCATAAAAATTCCCATCCCTGCCTTCGATGGGCCCAGAGTAGGGAAATTGACCGTCGGTGCCCCCTGTGAAGTTCCAGAGAATCGTCAGCTTTCCCGAAGGCGTAAGTTCGAACACCGTTCCGCAGCCGCCGCTGCAGGCAGTTCCCGTTCCGCCGTTGAAGGTTGCCCCGTAGAAGTTGCCGTTAGTGCCCAGCGTCAGTCCGCTGGAAGGCTGGCCGGTGGTGCTGGTGAAATTGTAGATGACGGTCAGCTTCCCTCCAGGCGTAAGCTTGAACGCCGTCCCCATGTTATTCTTTCCTCCGAATAGCGTAGTGCTCCAAAGGTTGCCGTCTCGCCCTTGCGCTATGACGCCGACGACCTGGGGACTCAGCGGGTCCCCCGCATGGTCGCCGAAGTCGTAAATTGCCTTGAAGCTGGATTTGGGGTGGCAGGCGTCGGCATGTGCGCCAGTCGTCAGCAGTGCAACCATTAACGCCACCAGCGCAATCCAAAGTTTGGACATGCTCGATTGCATCTCGCGCGAAAACCTAACACTCAACATTTGATCTCGCTTCCATAATTTCTCCCACAGATATTAATCGTCAACGCGAAAACCATTCGCCTGAAACATCAGATCGCGCTGGCGGGAATAAGTTTCAATCCGCAACACTTTAATATTGACTACCAACTGGAGGACCTTCCGAAAGGCACAATTTGGAGGAGGGATTCTGTAACTTTCCATGGTGCTTCACATCCCATGTATGCGCCCAGGTTCCTCGGCGTAAATTCGAACGTAAATAGGAGAAGAGTTCATGAACAAGATGATTCGCAGTTTGATGGCAATGTGTCTTCTGGCAGTGTCGCTTTCGGCTTTTGCACAGTCTGGCGATGCCATGAAGCAGGACAGCATGAAACAGGACGACAGCATGAAACAGGGGGACAGTACGAAGAAAGACGACATGAAGAACGACAAAAAGTCCAAGAAAAAGGCGAAGAAGGACGACAGCATGAAGAAGGACGACATGAAGAAAGACGACAACATGAAGCACGACGACAGCATGCAGCAGAACTAGCCCCTGCCTACATTCTTCAAGTTCGAGTTCAGGGTAGCTGGTGCAGGCAATATCACCGACTACCTTGAGACTCCCCCTCAGCCCCAGTTCAGAACACTTGCGCCGGATCTTTATGTACTGATCTTCTCGAGCGAAAGTCTGTCAATTGCTATCAGTACAAGCTGAGATCAGGCGGTCAGATACTGCTTCATGCAGCGGACGCAAGGGGCATATCCCTGTCGCAGAGCTTCCCGGGCCGCGATTGTCTGAATGTGTGCTTTGTCGTGGATGAACGGGCATCCCGCTGCGTGAAACGTCTTCCCATCGGTCGAAACCACGACCAGCATATCCGGAGGAACCCCGGCTCCAGGTTGGGCGTGCTCCGAACGGAGCTCAGGATGGCTGAAGACCGAAGATCTGGCCACCTCGAAGCTGCTAGCAACCAAGACTGCCGCTGCGGCCGCAACCATCCATCCCAGAAAGCCTCGCCGGCTACGAGGCATATTCTCCTCCTCCAGCCTGTGCTGCAGACGCTGGCTGAAGCCCAGCGGCACTTCTAGCATCCTTTCATCTCCGTACAGCTGAACGACGTTACGCGTGCCGTCAAGCACGGCGGCGCAGCGCCGGCAGCCGCGGATGTGCTCTTCCAGGGCAAGCCGCAGGTCCGGTTCGATCCCACCATCAAGGTAGTTCGAAATCTCGCGCCAGACTTCTTCGCAGTTGACTACCATGGCTTGGTCCCCTTTTCGAACGACAACTTACTGCTCCAGCTACCGCCGAGCCCCGGCGATAACAGATCGCGCAACATCAGCCGTGCCCGTAGCAAGCGCGTTTTGACGGACGCGCTTGAGATCCCAAGTGCCTTGGCGGTTTCCTCGATACTCAGATGTTGCATGTCGCGCAGGACAAAGACTTCCCGGTACTTTTCTCCAAGCGAAGCCAAGGCCTCGGCGAGTTGTTGGCGTACCTCTTTTCGCTCCAGAGTCTCTGAGGGGATTTCACGCCAGTCTGCGAAGTCGCGGGGTACATAGTTGCCCTCCTCGTCTTGATGGTCAACGATAGGCTCGATCATGTTGGCGTGCTGTCTTCTTATCCGCATCCGCGCCTCATTGACGGTGATCTGGATTAACCACGTGCTGAACCGCGACTCTGCACGGAATTGCCGAATGTGCTTAAGCGCTTTCAGTACCGCCTCCTGAGCGACGTCCTCGGCATCCGCCGCGTTGCGCATAATGGCCAAAGCTGCGGAATAAACGCGCCGTTCGCAAGGACGAATCAGCTCATAGAAAAGGTCGTGTTCGCCGTTCCGAATGCGCCGGATCAAAATCTCCTCGTTGAACTGTTCGGCTGGATCTGTCAGCGAAGTCCCTTCTCCCGGCATCACTCCTCACCCGCACTCCTGAGTTTTCACAACCGCACACCGGACTACTCCGACGGATATTCTGGGTCCCTCTTCCATCCCGTCAACATGGAG
>DATHPO010000144.1:0-16053 GCA_035483835.1 Terriglobales bacterium | reverse complement strand
AGCCAAGTGCAGACGGTGATGAGGAAGTGGCACAATGAATGTGGCATAGTCGGCGGGTTCATGTGGATCTACGACGACTTTGTGGGCAATGGTCTGGCCAAAAAGTACGCTACCGCGATCAACAAGGGAGTCAAATAGAACGGGAAGGTGCTGCACAGATTCAACGTCAAAGTGTCGTCTGGCGGCCGGATCTTCGATATGGGAGGGCCTGTTCGGAACAACTACTACCACCGCTGATCACGCTGTTGGCCGCGTCTTAGAGAACCTATCGGGGTCCCCCGCCGATGGAAGGTTTTCGCCATACCACTCATTGATCCCTGCGAGGGATTTTGAGTGCTGCGGCCTTTTTCGTCATCTATCCGTGCAACGCCGACAACAGAGCCCTCACTGCTCCGCCTTGGGGGACTTCAGGTTGACGACCTGGGTTGTGCTGGGGTCGACGCTGACGTGCTCGCCGATGTCCGTATGGCGCTCAGGAAAATCGAGGGCGAAATACCCGTGGTCTGCGCTCGGTGGGACGGCAAACAACAGGTACTCTCCTGGAATCACCCCCACCATTTTGTATTGACCGCTGCCATCCACATGGGCTGTGACGGTATAGCGCGGAATCCTCCGAAGCAGCCTTGACTCGGGAACCAAGACAACAACTAGCCCGCCAGCCGGATTCTCGCCGTCTGTCACCTTTCCGTGAATTGTACCGGTGTCGCTGGCCAGAGTGATATCGCAGTGGAGGGTAGTCCCAACAGCCAGCGTGAACTCGCGCGACGCGTAATCTCGACCGTCACACATCGCCTCCTTGATGTAAGTGGATTCTTCCCCTTGAGCATCTGAAACGGTAAAGATGAATTCACCGGGCGGTATGTCGGTGATGACGAATCGTCCGCCGGGATCGACGCCCCGAGCTTCGTGGAGAAGATAAAAGCCCGGCCCGAAGGTTTCCAGCGTGACGCGTTTCCCCGCCAGCGAAAGACCCTTGGGCGCCTCGACACTCCCCTGCACTTCGGCGGCGCGACCGACTTCTATGTTGGCTTGTATGTTGGAGTCCACGAGATGAACCGATGCAAAGCCCAGTTCGTTCATGACACCCGAGTTTATTGTTTTCACGCTGAGCGTGTAGTCGCCCGGAGGTAGTGACGAGAACTTAAAAGAATGATCTGATTCCATCTGGACGGACTGCCCAGCAGCTTCTGAGAACGTGTATCCCACTGCATCCGTCCTCTCGCAGCTCACCTCGGCATCTTTAGGCGTTGCTCGCCCCAATCCGGAAATAACCTTGCCTGTGATTGCGTAGTTTCTTTCTGTCGGGACGCTGAACCGGATGTCGTTCGTGGCCAACTGGGGGCCGACTTTCAACACTTGCGCTTCGTCTAGCGACGACGCTCCGGGATAGAAAGTATTGCGGTACTGCACCCCGCCGGTCGGACCCTGCTTGAGTCCCACAGCCCCCATCGGATGCTGGATCAAACCACCTGCGCTCACGAGGTAAGAACCGAGCGGAAGATTCGGCAGGCGGAAATTGCCCAAATCGTCAGTGACCGTTCGAGCGGATGCGGAAACCTGTTTTCGTCCACTTGGTTGAAAGTCGATGCGCAGAGCGAAGACCTCAAGACCCTGCACGGCTTCCCCATCCTCGTCGGAGATTTGCCCGACGATCACCCCTGTCGGGCGAAGGAGCAGTGCTACACTCTCTAGCTTCTCTCCGGGCTTGAGAGTGATGAATTTGCCGTGGTAATCCTCCTGCGGAGAGAATTCCGAAAATCCGTTGCGCCAAGCCGAAACCCCGAAGGTGCCGGCAGGAAGATCGAGAAACACAAATGTGCCGTCTGAGTCGGTGCGCACGATGCGCTCAGGACCGGCAGCCTTCGCCGTGTCGGGGTCGCCAGGGTAGAGTTCGACTTGGGCCTTGGGAACGGGTTCGCCGGTATCGGAACGGTAGACGTGTCCCGAGATTTGCCCCAGCATTGACTTGGAGGCTTGGGAATTGTCGTTCGTTTGGGCTGCCGAAACGACGGTTGGAGTCAGCAAGAATACTGCGCACAGATAAGTGGCGATTGGGGATGCGAAATGCGCGCATCGGCGATCAAGCTGTGAGTTCATCGCAACCGCTCGGCGAGCATTCTACGCCCTGCGCCTACTTGGATGCATTGGGCAATCGTTCGCGATGGGCACGGAGCAGGGATGTCTGTCGTCAAGTCGCGATTAGACTCGTTGACCTGGCTGTGCCCAAGTTCACGTCTGCGAATTTTTTCTCGTTGACTGCATTCTTCCAACCAGATAATGTATCTCATAAAGCATTATCCAATGGATAATGTCCGCTCTTTGACAATCAGACCCGCCGGTCGGGCGGCAACTCTCCGACCTCCAAGCCGTTGCCGTTCCCAGAACGGAACTGCCGGGCGCGGCTAACTCCAATGTTCTCTAGATTTTGCGTGTAACTCCTTAAAACTCAAAGATCTAGCACATAGTCAAAATTTAAATCTCTTGTTTTCTAGATTTTGCGGCCAACTGGGGGAGGGGGGTACCCGGTACTAAACAGTAAACTTTCCCGATCTGGGAGAAGCGGGGGACGCGACCCTAGAGCCGCCCTTTTCGCAGGTACGCTCCTGCCGAGCGCACTGCGCCTCGCAGCCTTTGACCAAGTCGACGGGCGAACATCAGGTCGAGGAAGCCTTCCATCTGCCGGGTGAACCCTTGGCCGTATCCGTACCACCAGATTTTCTTCATTCCGGGCAGACGGTCGGAATCCACGTGCTTGATGCGCACCATTTCCTCCATGCCGAACCGCCCGTGCGTGCGGCCCATACCGCTGGCCTTCACGCCGCCATGGGGAGCCTCGCTGATGCCGAAGCACGCGACCGCGTCGTTCACCATGACGGTCCCCGCCAGGATGCGCCGTGCCAGCGATTCTCCGCGAGCACGATCACGCGTCCAGATGCTGGCAGCGAGTCCGAAGTCGGAATCGTTGGCCAGCCGGATGGCCTCTTCGTCGGTGTCGAACGGCATCACTGGAAGGACGGGGCCGAACGTCTCCTCACGCATGATGTGCATGGCGTGCGTGACGTCAGCGAGCACGGTCGGAGCGTAGAAATTCGAGCCGAACTGTGGCAGACGCGATCCTCCGGTCAACACGCGCGCGCCGCGAGCCCGCGCATCTTCGACCTGCGACTCGACATTCCGCAATTGTCGTTCGTGGATTAGCGGGCCGATCTCGGTTTGCGAATCAATCCCGTTGCCCACCCGCAATTGTTTCGTTTTTCGCACGCAAGCCTCGAGGAATGCGTTATACAAACTGCGATGCACGTAGCAGCGTTCAACCGAAAGACAAGCCTGTCCGCAATTCGCGAACGCGCCCCAGACCGCGCCGCTCGATGCCACGTCCACATCCGCGTCCTCGAGCACCAGCATCGGATCTTTTCCGCCCAACTCCAACACGACAGGAAGCAAACGCGCAGCCGCAGCCTGAGCGATGCGCTTGCCCGTAGCAACGCTTCCAGTAAAAACCAGCTTGTCAATTTCAGCGTTCAACAGCGCCGAGCCTGTGGTTCCGTCGCCGACGATGACCTGAAATACATCCTTTGGCACACCCGCTTGATGCAGCAATGAAGCCAGTTCCACTGCGGTCAGCGAAGTGAGTTCTGACGGCTTCAGCACCACCGCGTTTCCGGTTACCAGCGCGGACAGCGATTCCGTGGCAGGAATGGAGAACGGATAATTCCACGGCGAGATAATCCCGATCACTCCATGCGGCTCGCGGAGAATGCGTCCCGTCTTGGTCTTCATGGCCAGATTGCCATGCGGAACCGGCTGTTCCCGCAGGAAGCCATAGGCATTCTCGACGCAGAAGCGGGTGGAATCTAAAACCACCAGAACTTCCGTGAGCAGCGCCTCTACGATCGGCTTGCCGGCTTCGCGAGTAATCAGGGCCGCGACTTCCGATTTCCTTTGGTGGAGCAACCGCTGAAACTCGCGAAGGACGGCGACTCGTCCACGCACTCCCAATTCGTTCCACCCGGGCTGAGCGGTGCGAGCCCGAGCCACTGCAGTCTGAACGTCCCGCTCGGAGGCACATTTAAGTTCGCGCAGCGTCTCGCCGGTCGCGGGATTTACAGAGACCACGTTGCGAGTCGCGATTTGAAGGTCGTTAACCACGTCCTGTGAAAAGTCTACGCGGGCGAGTGCGCCCGCGCCACACCAGTACCTTAGTATTCGACGCTCACCAGATACAGCCCACTCGCAGGAGCAGTTGCTCCCGCGGCTGATCGGTTTCGCGCTTCCAGAATGGTGGCTACGTCCTCCGGTTTCAATGTGCCTTTTCCAACCAGTACAAACGTTCCCACGAGATTCCTTACCATGTGGTGCAGGAACCCGCTGCCGCGGACCACATACAGCAATTCCTCTGCGGTGCACTCCCAGGCTGAGGCGAAGAGGCGCCGCACGTTCGAACGCACATCAGAAATTTCATCCTCACGACCGCGTTCTGAATCTACTGCTGCAAAGGAAGTGAAATCATGTTCGCCGATCACGAAGCCAGCTGCCTGTCGAATGGCATCTACATCGAGAGGATAGGGATAGTGCCAAACGTAGCGGGCTATGAAAGGCGCACAGACGGCACCGCGATGGATGCGATAGTGGTAGGTTTTCGCGTGGGCTGACTTGCGGGCATGAAACTCAAGCGGCACCTCGGTGGCCTCGATCACACGGATAGAAGGCGGCAGCATATCGTTCAACGCTTTCACCAGATTCTGCGGCGGTATGGGCGATTCCAGGGCAAATGTGGCCACTTGGGCGAGAGCGTGAACTCCAGCGTCGGTGCGTCCGGAACCTTGAGGCAAAACCTTTTCGCTGGTCACTCGTCCAATAGCCGAGGCCAGAGTGCCCTGGATTGTGGCGGCGTCCGGCTGCACTTGCCATCCGGAAAAATCCGAGCCGTCATAGGCCAGAACGATTTTGAAATTGCGCATGAGGATTGCCTGGAGTTTTTCTCCTCAATTCCACATCGAAACGGCTTGCAAGTCTTTGCGAATTAGATGCAGTCAGTTGGACCGTAGCTGAATCAAGACTGCCGCGTCAGCTATACTATTGCATTCCGCGTGGCGGTCCACGACGAAACGCGACACCTTGCCCGGACAGCACAAAAATGAAACCTGGGCGGGCTGTTTTGCGTAATAACTCTTGACCTAGAGAAGCCTTTGTCGTCATCACGAGCAGTTCTAATGCATGGAGATAAGCGAATGTCTTTGTCTGCTTTGAATTCTGCCTGTCGTCTGGTCGCTGCAATGATGCTCGCCGGCGTACTAGCGGTTAGCGGTTGGGCGCAAGATTCAGCTCAGCCCGCGCCACCGGCTTCGTCCGCGACGCCTCAATCCACGCCGGTGCAGGCCCCGCAGCCGCAGCAGTTCCATCTGGAGAATTTTGACAAGCCACAAGGGTACTTTCCAAACCCGATCGCTCCTTATAAGCCGCGGTATCTGCCGCCACCCAATCTGAACAACACGCCGCGAATTGAGCAAATCATGCAGAATGGCAAGATCATGCTCTCGATCGATGACGCGGTCGCGCTGGCCCTGGAAAATAATCTGGACATCGGGATTGCGCGCTACAACCTGAACATCGCTGATACGGATGTTCTGCGGGCCAAGGCAGGCGCGGCCATTCTGGGCGTGTTTGCGGGCGTGGTGCAGAACACACCGGGCGGCGGTGTTGGCGGTTTAGGCGTGCAGGCCGGATCCGGCGCCGGCGGTACCAGCGCCGGAGCGGGGGGTGCAGGCGCGGGACTTGGCGGTCTGACCGGGTCCACCCTGGGCTCGGGTCCGCAGATCACGAGCTTTGATCCCATCCTGAGCGGCACGCTGCAATGGGACCACTTCAATCAACTGGCCAGCAGCGTGTTCGTTGGTGTTCCAGTTTTGTCGCAGAATACACAGACGTATAATTTCGCCTACACGCAGGGCTTCCAATCCGGCACCAACTTATCGGTCGGCTTTAACAACACACGCCAGAGTACGAACAGCCCGTTCACAGCGCTAAGCCCGCTGCTCAATACGGGTTTCCAGTTTCGACTGACGCAACATCTTTTGCAGGGACTGGGTTTCGCCGCTAACAACCGCTTCATCCGAATTGCGAAGAACAACCGCGAAGTTACCGACGTCGCTTTCCGGCTGCAGGTGATCACAACTGTAGATCAGATCGAAAACATGTACTGGGATCTGGTTTTCGCGTACGAGAATGTGAGAGTGCAGCAGGAGTCGCTCGCATTTGCCCAAAAAACGCTATCGGATACTCAGAAGCAGGTGCAGATCGGCAGTATGGCTCCTATCGAAGTCGTTCGCGCGCAAAGCACGGTGGCTGCGGACCAGCAGAGTCTGATTCAGGCCCAGAATACCCTCCAATTGCAGCAACTGCTGATGAAAAATGCGCTTAGCCGCACTCTGGTGGATCCACGATTGGCGGACGCTGAGGTCATCCCTACGTCGACGATACAACTGTCCGAACAGGAAGAAGTCACGCCCACACAGGATCTGGTCAACGACGCTCTGGGCCACCGGCCCGAGCTGGCTGAAGCGCGCATTAATTTAGCCAGCCAGGAAATCAGCAATAAAGCGGTTCGTAGCGCCCTGCTGCCGTCGCTTGACCTTTTTGCCTACTATGGAGGTTCTGGTTTGGCTGGCGCACAGAATCAAGCGAATCTCTGCGCCAACTTGTCGTCGCTTCAACAAGCTTTTGGTTGCGCCGGCCCGCCGATACCAGTCACTAGCCCCAGCTACATTCCACCGGCCCAGCCGGTAAGCTATGGGACCGCCCTGAACCAAACAGTTGATTCGAGCGCTCCCGACAAAGGCGTAGGTGTCACCTTGAACATCCCGATTCGTAACCGCGCCGGTCAGGCGACGCAGATTCGCTCTGAGATGGAATATCGGCAGGCGCAGATGCGGCTTCAGCAGATCGAGAATGAGATTCGCATCGAGGTGCGGAACGCGCAGTTCACTCTGACGCAAAACCGGGCCGCGGTGGCTGCAGCTCAAGCCGCGGTGGCGTTGGGCCGTACGTCTCTGGACGCAGAGCAAAAGAAATTAAACCTGGGAGCTTCGACGAGCACGCTGGTTCTGCAAAACCAGTCGGCCCTGGCAACCGCGGAATCCACATTGGTTTCGGCGATGTCAGCTTATGAGAGATCACGCATCGAACTCGACCGGGCCACCGGCCTGTTGTTGGACCGCAACGGCATCATTATGGACGATGCCGAGCGCGGCCAGGTAACCCACATGCCAGCCGTGCCCCATGTTTTGCCTCGTCAAGACATAAAGTCGGTGATGGAAACTCCTCAGCAGCAGGCGCAACCTCAAAAGTAAATCCGGCAACCTCGGTTTCGCATTTCCCTCCCTGGGCTCCCAGCCCAGAGAGGGAGTGCGGCAGCCTCGACCATTCTCACGAAAGCTCCCCCTTTATAATTCTTTACAATTCATCACCGTACTTGCTCGTGAGCAAAGCTACTCTAGTGTGTCCGCAATAATTCGGACGCATCCAAGGTCGAGATTGAAAACGCTGCAATATTCGCTAGTAGTCTTCACGTAAAAGGAGATAAAGAAATGGCTTTGTTTCGATTAAACTTCGCCAGCCGGAGAAGCGTCAGATTCGCACTTGCGGGTGTGCTATCGGTTAGCGGATGGGCGCAGACTGCACAGCCCGCGCCGTCTGCATTACCGCAGGCGCCTCAGCCTGCGCCAGCCGCAGCTCCGCAACCACAGCAGTATGTTCCGGTAGATTATTCGAAACCGCGCTCCCAGTTTCCCAACGTCATCGCCCCTTACAAGCCGGGATACGTGCCGCCGCCGAACCTGAACAACACGGATCGCGTTCAACAATTGATGCGTGACGGCAAAATCATGCTTTCGATGAATGACGCAGTTGCGCTGGCTCTGGAGAACAATCTCGATCTGGTGCTGGCACGTTACAACCTTAACATTGCGGACACGGATATTCTGCGTGCGGACGCAGGGGCTAACATTCTCGGCGTGAACACTGGGATCGTGCAAAACACGCCCGGAGGCGGTGTGGGCGGGCTCAGCGGAACGGTCGGTTCGGGAGCTGGCGGTACGAGCGTGGCTGCGGGCGGCGTGGGTACCGGTACTAACGGATTGGTCAGTTCGACCCTGGGCATTGGTTCGCCTATTACCAGTTTCGATCCGGTGGTCACAGGCACACTCCAGATGGACCGGAACTTCACCCAATCTACGAGCGTGTTCAGCCCGGTGCCGATCGCAAACACCAACACGGGCACCGGCAATTTCAGCTACCTGCAGGGTTTTCATTCGGGCACGAACTTCTCGGTGGGATTTACCAACACGCATACCACGACTAACAATCCAACCATTGAATACACGCCCAGTCTCAGTTCTGGTTTGCAGTTCAGGCTCACCCAGAACTTGCTTCAAGGGTTTGGGTTCGTCCCCAACACACGCTTTATCCGGATCGCCAAGAATAACCGCGAGATTTCTGATGTAGCCTTCCGGCTGCAAGTCATCACCACGGTGGACCAAATCGAAAACCTGTATTGGGATCTGGTCTACGCCTATGAGAATGTGAGAGTGCAGCAGGAGGCGCTGACTTTTGCCGAGAGGACACTCGCCGACAACAAGAAACAGGTGCAGTTCGGAACTTTGCCGCCCATCCAGGTGGTGAGCGCACAGAGCACGGTCTCGACTGATCAACAGGCGTTGATCCTGGCTCAAACCAATCTGGAGCTGCAGGAATTGCTGATGAAGAATGCGCTCAGCCGTACGCTCGAGGATCCAGCGCTTGCGGGAGCGGACGTGATTCCCACCTCCACCATGCAACTGCCCGACCAGGAACCGGTTGTACCGATACAGGATCTGATCGGCGACGCGCTCGGTCATCGGGCGGAATTGTCCGAGTCGCGGATTGACCTGAACAGTCGCGAGCTCAATAACAAGGCAGTCCGAAATGCCATGCTCCCCACTCTGGATCTGTTCGCATATTACGGCGGGTCGGGTATTGGCGGAAACGTGAACCCTCTTGTGCCCCTTTGTAAACCTGGCGGAAGCTCCCTCTGCTTTTCTCCGGCTACGGCTGCTCCCCCATTCCGCAATGGTGGACCGGTCAGCTACGCCGGGACGTTGAATCAGCTCGTCGATGGCACGTCACCCGATAAAGGAATTGGAGTGACTCTTACCATTCCAATTCGAAATCGGCAGGGCCAGGCGGACCAGGTGCGCGCCGAGTTGGAATATCGACAGGCGCAGGTCCGTTTGCGACAGCTCCAGAATCAGGTCGATATTGAGGTGCGCAACGCACAGTTCGCACTGCGGCAGAATCGCGCCAGCGTGCAAGCGGCGCAGGCGGCGGTTGACTTTGCGCGCCAGACACTGGATGCCGAACAGCAGAAATTGGCTGTCGGTGTCTCTAACCCGACTGCGGTGTTGCAGGACGAGTCTGGCTTAACCACGGCGGAATCCAATCTCGTTTCCGCCAAGGCAGCGTACGAAAAAGCGCGCGTGGAATTAGACCGCGCTACCGGCCTTTTGCTCGACCACTCCGGAATCGTTATGGCCGACGCCGAACGCGGCGAGGTGAGTCATATGCCGAATGTGCCCTACATCGCGCCACGCCAGGATTCGCAACCGAGCGCGGCTTCGCAACCACAGCCGCCGGGCTATTGATTGAGATTCGGCCCTAGCCGCCTGGCATTCACGCGGCAGGGCCGAATGGTTTCTACTTTCAGTCTTCCCGAGCTCCGATGTATTCTTCCACGCGTGACGCTGTCTGTGGTTTTGATCACGCAGAACGAAGAAGGCAACCTCCCTCGCACGCTTGAAAGCGTGATGCCGCTGGTGCGCGATGGCAAGGGAGAAATCATTGTGGTGGACTCGGGCTCGGCCGATCGCACGGTTGAGATTGCGCAGTCTTTTGGGGCGAAGGTTTTTGTCGAGGCGTGGAAAGGTTTCGCCGCGCAGAAAAATTCGGCCATGGATAAGGCGTCGATGGATTGGGTGCTGCAACTGGATGCAGATGAGCGGCTGGAACCGGAGCTTGCCAGCGAAATAGAGATTGCTCTGAAAGGCAGCGCTACGGTCGGTGGCTTGACGATCAGTGGCTTCTGGATTCCGCGAAAGAATTTTTTTCTTGGCCGTTGGATCCGGCATGGTGGTTTCTATCCTGACCACAAGTTGCGTCTCATTCGCCGCGGGTCAGGGCGATTCGAGGAATATGGCGCGCATCCCACGATCAAGGTGAATGGGCCGACTGGCAAGCTCTCGCACGCGCTACTGCACAACGCCTATCCGACGTTGCGGGGCTACATCGATCACATGAACAGTTATTCCTCGATGGGCGCTGAAGTAGCGATGGGCAAAGGTCACCGCCGGTTCAGCGTTACCAATATCGTGATTCGGCCGCTGCTAACTTTCGTCTACAACTATTTGATCCGGCTCGGCTTTCTGGATGGACGCGAAGGATTGCTTCTCCACCTGTACCACTCGGCATATGTATCCTGGAAATACGCCAAAGCATGGGAACTGTCGCGCGCAAACATTGCAAGCAACGTTGCTACAGATTGAATTCCCTGTACAGACGCAGCTGGCTACGTCTCCCGCCTTGCGGCTCTCCGCGCCCTCTTCTATCATCAAAGCTAGACGGGGTGTTCATGGCTGACAAGAAACCTGCCCGACCGCAAGTCGCGGAGAATCCAATCGCAGATGTGTTTGAGGGCCGCCACCCTTCTCAGGCGGAGAAACAGTGGGCCGAAAAAACGCTGGCACCGACTCTGGAAAAAGCTCCTGAGCGGCAAATCGGCGCGCCCACCGGCACCAACCTTGACGAGAACGGTCATGCACGCTTCTCCACAATTTCGAATGTTCCCATCCGCCGCCTCTACACCCAGGCGGATCTGCCCGAGGACTGGAACTATGACCAGTATCTCGGCTACCCCGGCCAATCGCCCTACACGCGCGGCATTCATGCCACGGGATATCGCGGCAAGCTTTTTACCATGCGTCAGTTCTCCGGCTTTGCCTCGCCCGAGGAAACCAACCAGCGCTACAAATATCTGCTCGAACATGGCGGCGGAGGACTCTCGGTTGCGTTCGATCTGCCCACGCTGATGGGCTACGATTCCGACCACCCTGCCAGCGAAGGCGAAGTCGGCAAGTGCGGCGTGGCCATTGATTCACTCGAGGATATGGAGATTCTCTTCGGCGGGATTAGTCTTGAGAACACGACCGTCTCGATGACCATCAACTCACCCGCTTCGGTTCTGTGGGCCATGTATTTGGTGGTTGCGGAACAGCAGGGCGCAGACTGGAAAAAGGTCTCCGGGACGATTCAGAACGACATTCTCAAGGAGTACATCGCACAGAAGGAATATATCTATCCGCCGGCGCCGTCCATGCGTTTGGTGATCGATACATTCGAGTTTGGATCGAAATTTACGCCGCGTTTCAACACGATTTCCATCAGTGGATATCATATTCGCGAGGCGGGATCGACTGCGCTGCAGGAGCTGGCCTTCACCCTTTATGACGGCTTGGAATACGTGGAATGGGCGCGCCGGCGTGGTCTGGATGTAGACGAATTCGGTCCACGCCTCAGCTTCTTCTTCAACGCGCATAACGATTTCTTCGAGGAGATTGCGAAATATCGGGCGGCACGCAAGATCTGGTATCAAGTGATGAAAGACCGTTTCGGGGCGAAGAACCAGCGGACCTGGCTGCTACGGTTCCATACGCAAACTGCTGGTGTTTCGCTAACCGCCCAGCAACCATTAAACAACATCGCGCGCGCCGCCATTCAGGCAATGGCAGCGGTGCTGGGGGGAACGCAGTCTCTGCACGTCGATGGCTACGACGAAGCGCTCGCCCTGCCGACCGAAGAAGCTGCGCGCATCGCACTACGCACTCAGCAAATCATTGGCTATGAATCCGGGGTCGTGCAAACGGTTGATCCGCTGGGTGGATCTTATTTCCTTGAGAACCTGACCCTACAAATGGAAAAAGACGCATTCGACTATTTCGGCAAACTGGACGCGATGGGCGGAATGGTAAAAGGCATCGAGCGCGGATATCCGCAGAAAGAGGTCGCTGAAGCTTCCTACCAATTTCAGCGGGCCGCGGAAGCGAAAGAAAAAATCATTGTCGGGGCGAATGAGTTCGTTGTCGAAGAAGAATCACCGCACATTCTATACATCGACGAGAGCGTGGCCCGGCATCAGAGTGCAAAATTGAAAGCATTGCGGGCCCGGCGGTCGAATGAGGAGGTCCGTCGGCGCCTCGATGCGCTGAAGGGGGCCGCCGCCCAGGAGCCAAAAGCTGAGTCGAGCCGTGATATTTCGTCGGCGAACACTATGCCTTTCATCGTGGATGCCGTTCGCGCGTATGCCACCGTCGGCGAGATCTGCGATGCGCTGCGCGAAGTCTACGGAACGTACACGGAGGCGAGTTTTACATAACAATCTTTGGCTAGATATACCATGGTATAGTGGTATATGTCGTCTACGTCTAGACCATTCAACGGCCAGATTCATGTCCGGGTCTCCTCGAGCGTTCACGAGGAGGTTGCCAAGGAAGCCTTTGAGAGGGGAACCTCCATAAGCGGGATCTTTGCTCAGGCCTTGATCGTTAGAAGAGCCCTCAGGAACATTGATCCCTGGAAATCGATCTCCGAAGTGCAGTCCGCCAACCGTGGCGTCGCCGCTGCAGAAGTCGAGCGAGCCGTGGCGAGAGCGATGAAGGCGGTTAGAAAAGGCCAACGTGGCCGGTGACAAGGTCCGCCCGCGGTTGGTCGTTGACACCAATGTTTTCGTGAGCGGGCTGATTTCCGGCGCAGGTTCGCCCGCCCGGATATTAAGCGCGATTCAGCACAAGAAGGTCATCCATCTGGTTTCAGACCCCATCGTGGAAGAGTATCTGCGGGTGCTCGATTATCCCCAGATCCGAAGATTCAAGAAAATCACTGACGAATTTGTTGCGGACATCGCAGCGTATCTTGTTTATCAAACGGAGCGCGTCGAACTCGTCTCAAACATCAATCTGAGTTCCGATCCCGACGATGACGTGTTCCTGGAGACTGCAGTGGATGGCCGGGCGGACTGGTTGGTCACGAACGATAAAGCTGACTTGCTCTCGTTGCTGACAGTGGAGGGCATTCCTATTATTTCGGCGAGGGAAGCGGTAACGCGCCTTGAGCTTTAGAACAAACACAGGGTTCGTGTTTCCGGTCCATGCTGGCAATGCAGACGAAAATTGTCGACCCCATCGGTCTGCTATCCTTTCAGTGGCCACTTTCGTCAAATCTTCGCATGCGCAAAGCAATTAATCACCTCAAGAAATCCGACCCTACCCTGCGGGCCATCGTTGAACGAGTCGGGCCCTGTCGGATGGAATTTGGCGAGCCGGTATTCCATAGTCTGGCCGAGGCAATTGTGTATCAGCAGTTGAATGGGAAAGCTGCCGTAACCATCTTCAAGCGATTTGCGGCTCTCGCTGGCGAACCGCTCTCGGCGGAAGGTATTGCGAAGCTTACCGCTGAGCAGATGCGGTCGGCGGGCCTCTCGAAGCAGAAGTCGTCTTACCTGCGCGACATGGCGGATCGCACCATTCGTGGCGAACTTAGCTTCACGCACCTGCCAGAGATGACTGATGAAGAGGTCATCAAGCATTTGACTCAGGTCAAAGGCGTCGGCGTCTGGACCGCGCAAATGTTTCTAATATTCACGCTGAAGAGGCAAAACATATTGCCGACTGGCGACTTCGGCATCCGAATGGCAATGAAAAAACACTACCATAAGCGCAAGCTGCCCAATCCCGTGCAGATGGAGAAGATCGCCAGACCGTGGGAGCCCTATCGCAGCATCGCCAGTTGGTATTTGTGGCGCAGCTTGAATATTAAGACTATCTAGCGGGAGAAAATCGCTAACCACAGAGGACACGAAGGTTCACGGAGGAAGCCGCCAATTCACTGAGGCTCTTCATCGGATTGGTTGATCTTCCTGTCTCTGTTGTATCCTAGAGCGTTCCGTGTTGAGCCGGGTTGATCCACGCCGAACAACATGCCCACTGAGCAGAAAATCCGTGTACTGGTCGCGAAGCCCGGCCTTGACGGGCATGACCGGGGCGCGAAAGTTATTGCCCGAGCTCTGCGCGACGCTGGCATGGAGGTCATTTACACCGGCTTGCGTCAGACGCCGGAGATGATTGTGAGCGCTGCCGTGCAGGAAGACGTGAACGTCATCGGGCTTTCGATCCTCTCGGGCGCGCACAATGCGATTGTGCCGCGAGTCATGGACCTGCTCAAACAAAACAAGATGGACGATGTGATCGTGGTCGTCGGCGGCATCATTCCTGATCAGGACGTGGCCCATCTGAAGCAAATCGGGGTCGCCGCTATTTTTCAGCCGGGTACCGCGATGGATGCTATCGTTCAATTCATTCGTGCCAACATCAAGCCGCGCACGGTACCGACGGCCGGCTGATGACCGAGATTAGCACTTCCCGTCTCCGCGACACCCTCGCTCGCACGATTGGACCCACTCCCTGGTATTGGAAGGCTTTCCCTCAAGTCAGTTCCGCCTCCGGACAACGGTTCGCTTGGACCCATCACGGAAGCGAAGGTCCGTTGGGCTATGTAATCTCGCTTGGCTTGACGCGAGAGCCGGACAAACCGCTTCTGGCCTTGAATACATACTGCCGCCCGTTCTTCGTTCCGCCTTCACATCTTGGCATCTGGTGCCCGGAGGGGCGGAGCATTCGTCTCGCGTGCTTCGATCCTGACCAGCTCAAGCCTTTCGACCTCGCAGAAATTGCGGGATGGTTCAAGCAATCATCGGAACGAATTTACGCTGCCACTGCCCCGATTACGGACTTTGAGGTTCCACTCGGTCTCGACGCTGGCTTGCACAAGATTGAAGTCCCGCTGGAAATGAGGTCGGTTGATGAACTGATTGTCCCCACCAGCTACCCGGCGAAGGGAATGGATGATCCGGCGTTCGCCTTGTACGTTTTCTACCTGCAGGCGGGACTAGTCGAGGTGTTGCCGCAGAAGTGGTTCACTGCCAGCCAATATCAGGTTGGGAAACAATGGATCCCGCGCGCGGCCCGCGATCCCGAGTCGCATCGGATCTTTGGCGAGTGTTTCGGTGTGGGAAGCTTTCTGCTGGAAGAGGACGGTTGCCGGCTGGACCAGTGGCTAGAAAAAAGCACTTAGCATTTGGCACTTGGAGCCTAGTGGTGCAGAAACCGCACGGCGAGCGCCTTCGACCAAGTGCTAAATGCCAAGTGCTAACTGCCGAGTTTTTTCATCTTGAAAATCATGACGGCATTCGGGTATTGCGTTTGCGCTCTGATGACGGCACCAATCGCCTGACGCGGGATTGTGTACTGGCATTGACCGATCGTTTCCGTGAATTGGCGCGCAGAGCGGAACCTCTGATCGTTGCTGGAAGCCGGAGATTCTTTTCGGCGGGAGCCGATCTGAGCGAGATTGCGGCGTTGACCGGGTCCGAGGCTCGCGAATTCTCTCGCATAGGCCAGACCCTGATGAGCGCGGTCGAACGCTTCCCCGCTCCAGTCTACGCGGCGATCTGCGGGTACTGCATGGGCGGTGGACTCGATCTGGCTCTCGCTTGCCACCGACGAATCGCTTCGCCGGATGCAGTCCTCGCACATCGTGGTGCAGCACTGGGGCTGATCACAGGCTGGGGAGGAACGCAGCGGTTGCCGCGACTCGTCGGAAAAGCAAAGGCACTCGAAATGTTTGTGGCGGCCGACAAGCTGCACGCGGGAGATGCACTTCGCCATGGGTTGGTTGATGGTTTGGCAGAGGACCCTGTGGCAAAGGCAGTGCAGCGAATTCATTCTTCGGTGATTTTCACTTAGTCATCCTGGTGCTCGCGTTTCCGCCTGTTTGGAATCGAAGTTTGCGTCGCGATGCTAGGCTGTTATACGGTAAATGGTTCCTGGCAGCCCTTCATGGCCGAGCGATACGAATCCAGCACGCCCTCGAGCTCGACCGTCCTAGAAACGCACGTGGACGCGACCTCCCCGC
>DATHPO010000143.1:0-14588 GCA_035483835.1 Terriglobales bacterium | reverse complement strand
AGCCCAAACAGCGCCGCCACTTTTGCGAAAGTAAAAATGTTCTGGATCAGCGCGCCCAGTTTCACGCCGAAGATGTTCACCACCGAAAGGAAAATCACCAGCAGAATCGCCATCAGATTCTGCGTGTTGATGCCGACGTCCATGTTGCCCAGCAGCATGGGCCCTACATGAATCGGCGGAACTTTCCAGAGATGCAGAATCCAGTGGGTAGAAGAAATCGACGGGAAAAATACTCCCAGGAACTTGCCGAAAGCCACGCCCACGGCGGCAATCGTGCCGGTCTGAATCACCAGAAACAGAGTCCAGCCGTAGAGGAATCCCCACAGCGGCCCCAGCGCTTCGCGCAGATAAACATACTGCCCACCGGCTCGCGGCATCATGGCCGCCAGCTCGCCGTAGCTGAGCGCGGCCACAATCGTCATGAACCCGGCGACGACCCAAGCGGCAATCAACAACGCGGGAGAGCCCACTTCGCGAGCAATGTCGGCCGAAACAATGAAGATGCCGGAGCCGATCATCGATCCCATCACCAGCATGGTCGCGCTGGTCAGGCCGAGGCCTTTGACCAGCTCGTTATCCTGGTGACTGTGGATTTCCCAATCGTTGGCGATTGCGACTGGTTGCTTGGTGTCGATGCTCAAAGGCCTCCTAAGTGCTTACGTGGAAGCAGCCCCCTGAGCCTGCCCTGAGCGAAGTCGAAGGGGCTGTCCAGCCGAGCCCAGCTCGGCAGCCGCTTTGACTCTATCCTAAGATGCGCAAAAAATCCTCTGCTGATTTTCGGGGCTCCCGCATCAGATCGGATATTACCGCCACCGAGTCTGCCCCAGCTTCGATGACCGACCGGCAATTGGCACGATTGATGCCGCCGATGGCCACCAGCGGCTTTCGGGTTAGAGCGCGCGCTTGGCGGACGCCTTCGAGACCGACAACCGGATCAGGATTGGCCTTGCTCGATGTCGAAAACACCGGGCCTATAGCAATGTAGTCTGCCAAAGTCTTGTCGGCTTTCTCGATCTGCCCAGGATTGTGGGTGGACACGCCGAGCCAGATTGTCGTGCCGACCACTTTTCTTGCTCCCTCTGGTGACAGGTCTTCCTGACCCACGTGCACGCCGTCAAACCCCGCCGCTAAGCAAAGATCCGCCCGGTCATTCATGATCACCTTGGCCCCGCCGAGCCGATGTTTCAGCTCCCGCGCCTGTTCCAACATCCCGCGAGCATTGCCGCTCTTGTTGCGGTATTGCAGCAGAGTGACGCCGCCCGCGAGAAGCTCTTCGGCTGTCGAAAACAAAATCTGGCTGTCAGAGAAGTATGATGCGTCGAGAATGGCGTAAAGGCGAGGCAGGTGGATCATGGATTCACAAGAGAGTTATGCCACTCCGCGCGAGATCCTTCGCCCGGCTGACTCCGGGACTCAGGATGACGTCTAGGTAGCGCTATTTGGCCGTCGACTTTCCATTTTTGGCCAGGAAGCGCTCAATAAAGGTCGTGTCAAACTTACCCGCGCGAAAATCCGGATCAGCCAGAATGCGTCGATGCAATGGAATCGTCGTAAAGATGCCCTCCACGATAAACATTTCCAGCGCGCGCGCCATGCGAGAAACCGCTTCGTTGCGGTCTTTACCGCGCACGATCAGCTTGGCGATCAACGAGTCATAGTAAGGGGGAATCACTCCTTCGGCGTAGGCCGCGGTATCGATTCGCACTCCCGTGCCGCCCGGCGGATTGAAAGCTGTGATCTTGCCCGCCGACGGCGTGAACTTCTCTGGATGCTCGGCGTTAATGCGGCACTCGATGGCATGCCCGCGATGCACGATCGGACCGAGAAGAACGTTTTCCATCCGCTCGCCGGCAGCCAGCAAAATCTGGCTCTTCACCAGGTCCACGTCGGTAACCATCTCCGTCACCGGATGCTCCACTTGGATGCGCGTGTTCATTTCGATGAAGTACAAGCGCCGGTCTTCGTCCATCAGAAACTCGATCGTCCCGGCGTTCACGTAACCGATTTCGGAGAGCGTCTTCGACAACACCTTGCCGATCTCATCGCGGAGCTCCGGAGACACTTGCGTGGACGGAGATTCCTCGAGCAACTTCTGGTGGCGCCTCTGAATCGAGCACTCCCGTTCGCCCAGGCTTACAACGTTGCCGTACTGATCGGCCAGAATCTGGAACTCGATGTGACGTGGCCGCTCGATGAATTTCTCCATGTAGAGATCGCCGTTGCCGAAGGCTGCTGCGGCTTCGGATTGCGCCGCTTTGAAAAGGCCGGGCAGCTCTTCTTCGTTGCGAACGATGCGCATGCCGCGCCCACCACCGCCCGCCGACGCTTTGATGATCACCGGAAAACCGACTTGCCGCGCCCATTCCATGGCTTCGCCATCACTGGCGAGAATGCCCTCGGAACCTGGCAGAATAGGCACTCCCGCTTTCTTCATGGCGGCGCGGGCCTTTTCTTTTTCGCCCATCAGCCGGGTGATTTCAGGTGGCGGCCCAATGAAAGTGATGTTGCTGGTCTCGGTGACCTCGGCGAAATTGGCGTTCTCCGCCAGCAATCCGTATCCCGGATGGATAGCATCGACGTTTGTGATCTCAGCCGCGCTGATGACTGCAGGAATGTTGAGGTAGCTTTGCGCCAGTTGAGGCGGACCAATGCAGATCGCTTCGTCGGCAAACTTGACGTGCAGCGAGTGCCGGTCGGCCTCGCTGTAAATCGCCACGGTGCGGATACCCAGCTCTTTGCAGGCGCAAATGACGCGCAGGGCAATCTCGCCACGGTTCGCAATAAGAATTTTATTGAACATGTATTAAATGAGTGTGGAGCGGACACTCTGGTCCACTTTTTTGACCTTAATTCTCAAAATGCAAGAAATCAAAAACAGTACCCACATCAAAGGCGGCGGACAGGAGTGTCCGCCCCACACAGCTCAGCTTCGCGGTCGAATCACAAACAATTCCTGCCCGTACTCGATCGGCTGACCGTTCGCCACCAGCTTCTTCACAATCTCACCCGCCACGTCAGCCTCGATCTCATTCATCAGCTTCATGGCTTCGACAATGCAAAGCACCTGTCCCACTTCAACCACGTCACCCGGCTTGACGAAAGGTGGCGACCCCGGCGATGGACACTCATAGAACGTCCCCACGATTGGCGAGCGCACCGTGTGCAATCCAGCCTCAACCGCCGGAGCGGGCGCACTTTCGGCGGAAGGAACAGGAGCAACCGGCGTGGATGAAATCTCCGGTCCCGAAGCTGGACCCGTGTGCACAGCAACGTGGGTCACCGGCGGAGCCGCCGCGACGCGCTCAACGCCACGCTTGATCCGCACCTTTACATCGCCGCGCTCCAACTCGAACTCGGCAATATCCTTTTCAATTAAGAACTCAATGAGTTCTTTCAGTTCTTTCTGGTTCATGGTTTGCGGTGGGACTGCTTGCTGCTTCTCTCGCGCCAACCTGAGAGACCGGGCCTTGTCTCCGATGCCCGGGCTGAGATCTTAAGAACAGCCCGCTTTCAAATCGTGACGAGTTCCTTGCTCGTGGGCGTCAGTACTTCGCATCCGCGCTCCGTAACTAAAACCATATCTTCAATCCGTACGCCGCCGCGGCCCGTAATGTATACCCCAGGCTCGACCGTAATCACCATCCCAGGACGCAGAATCTCGGTCTGCCCTGCCGCAATGCGAGGAGGCTCGTGAATCTCTAAGCCTACACCATGACCAGTCGAGTGCGTAAAGTGTCGTGATAAGCCATTTTGTTTCAGCACTTTGCGGGCACCCTGGTCAACTTCTCCAACGCTTATGCCAGCTCTCACCGTCTGTATGGCGGCTGCCTGCGCCTCCCGAACCGCCTCGTACATCCGGCGGGCCTCGCCTGCGGGACGGCCCATGTGCACCGTGCGTGTTCTGTCGGAACAGTAGCCCGAGAGTATAACACCGAAGTCGCAGACCACGAATCCCCGGGACGGAATCGTGGCTTTCGAAGCCCGCCCATGGGGCAGGGCCGATCGCTTCCCCGCCGCGACGATGGTTGGAAAAGACATCTGATCCGCTCCGGCCTGCCGCGCGGCATATTCCATCTCCGCCGCTACCTCATTCTCTGTCACGCCAGGACGAATTACTTCGAGCGCGCGATCAAACAGGCCGGCGCCCAGAGCCACGGCTTTCCGCAAGCGTGCAATCTCGTCCGCATCCTTCACCATCCGAGCTCGTTCGATCAGTCCCCGCGTCTCTCGTAACTGGAAGTCCGACCGCAGGAGGCTGGCCAGCTGAGAGCGCCCGGCGACGGTTAAGTGTTCGCTCTCAATCCCGACCCTGCGTGATCTCTTGCGGCCAAGTTTGCCTTTGTTCTCCATGAGCCATGCGGCGGCGGCAATCAGCGGAGGCTGGCGGGCGATCACCACTCGTGCTCCCTGTACCTCGGCTCGGGACTGCTCGCTGTAGCGACCATCGGTAAAGAACACGCTGCCCTCTTCGATGGCCGCCAGAACACCGGACGTTCCCGTAAACCCGCAAAGGTATCGGATGTTGGGGAGATGAGTGACCAGCAGCGCATCCAGGAAGTTGCGATCGAAAACCGTTTGCAACTGCCTGAGACGGGTTCTGTGGTCCATCCTAAAAGTTTAACAGTGGAGGCGAATCAGGCGCGCAGCCTTATGCGAGTTTTGCCGGCACAAAACAAAACCGCCGGTCCCTGACAGGTACTTCAGGAAACCGACGGCTGTCTTTACTGCTAACTTGTCGCTAGGTCTGGATGATCCGCGGAGTTATGAAGAAAATCAGCTCCTGGTTCGAGGTGCTGACGGTGGTGTGCTTGAACAGGTCGCCGAGCCACGGAATGCTGCCGAGAAGCGGAACCTGGGCCACGTTGACGGAGTTGTTGGTCTGAATGACGCCGCCGATGACCACCGTACCGCCATCGGTGACCAGCACCTGCGTGGTCGCCTGCTGCGTGATCAGGGTGGGGTTGCCGTTAATCGTACGACCGAAGTCAGGCGTCGTGTTTTCAACGTCCACGTTCAGGAAGATGGTACCTTCCGACGTGATTTGCGGGACCACCGTTAACCTCAAGAAGGCATCGACGTAGGTGACAGTTGGCGGGCCGCCCAACTGCGCCTGGGTCACGATCGGCACGCGCACGCCCTGGCGAACCAGGGCTTGAATGTTGTTCTGGGTTACGACCCGCGGACGAGACAGAATCTTCAAGAGTCCGCGTGATTCGGCCATGGTGAGAATGGCATCGATCCGTATTGCGGAGCTGGCATTGAGAAACGAAAGGCCGCTCGTCGGTCCGGTTGCACCCAAGTTAGAGAACAACGGTATCTGCGTGCCTGTGGTCGGCGTGGGTGCGGTGGTTCCGACGATCGGGTAATGGGGAAGGATGCCAAAGGTCGAAAGTGGCGAAGTGCCTACAGAGGACGCGCCGCCGACAGCAGTTGGGTTGTTGCCCCAGCCAAAGCCCAGCTGGGTACCAATTTCCCGGGCGTAGCTGCGGGTCGCGGCCACGACGCGCGCTTCAATTTCGACTTCCTGCGTCTTGCGGTCGAGCTGGGTGAGTAAACGGTCGATGTTTGGCATCACCGCGGGAATATCCGAGATGATAATCGCGTTGGTCCGCTCATCGGCGACCGCGTCTCCGCGTTGCGACAGGAATTTCTTCACTGTCATGAGGACATCTTTGGAGTGGGCATAGCTCAGGAAGCGCGTGACCGTCTGTTTATCGACTGCCAATGCTTCGGCTTCCTGCTCCGCCCGGCGGGACTCGGCTTCATGGCGCAGCGTTTCTACAGTCGCGATGCGTAACACGTTGCCGTCAAGCTGCCGCGATAGATCGTTGTTCTTGAGGACGATATCGAGCGCCTGATCCCACGGCACGTCGTCGAGCACTATCGTCAGCGCACCCTTGACATTGGGGTCGAGTACTACGTTCAGACCGCTGATTTCATGGATGAGGCGGAAGAAATCTTTCAGGTCCACATCTTTGAGGTTCACAGAAATCGGTTCGCCCGTGTACTTGGGAGTGCTGATCGGGGTAACCATGTGGCTCTCGCCTTTGCCCTCTGCCGCGAGATTCACAGCCGGTTGGATCGGTTGGGTGGACCCAGCCTGAGCCGCCTGGGGCTGCATGGCAGCGCTCGGCGTCGGCAGCAGGTTGCCCTCGGGCTTGTCTACGAATTTCGTGGCCGCGCTGGCCGCACGGTCTGCGGGAGCGGCTTCGTCAGCCGTAACCTTGTCGGTCGCACTCTTTTGCTGGTACGACGGCTCCACGAAGACAAAGTCGGTCGCGGAAGCAGTCTGCTTCGAGGTCTTATCGGTGGCTTGAGCAGCGGCCGGAACGGCGACGGGAGACGCCGCCGCGGGAGCTGGTTGGCTCACCGCGACCGCCGTCTTAACCGAGGCTGGGGCGACCCTCGAGGCGGTGGTCTGCAGCTTCGCCGGCGCGGGCGTTGCCGCCTTAGTGCTGGCCTTCACCGCCGCGGGGTGCAACTTGACAATGATTCTGTTGTCACCGCCCGGAAGCAGTTCGTATTGGCACGCCTGCACCAGGTCGATCACGACGCTGGTGGTTGGAGGCAAGTGCCCATCGGTGCCGATGCGTACGCCCTTCACGCCGTCGCTGCCCACGCTGATGTGGTTCTGAACGGTGGCTGCCACGGTGTTCGGCAGAGTCACCAGCACGCGAGCAGGCGAGTCCAAGGTACTGAGCTTGGGCGTCACCTGTCCCTGGGCGGTGATCTCGACGCTGATCCCGTCATCCGCGTGCATCACGTCCACCTTCTGTACGGTGGCACGCGTGTCCGCGCCTGTGCTCGTGCTCTGGGTCTCGGCGCCCGCGATCAGGACCAAGATCAGCAGCGGTAGCAAAACAGCCAGCAATTGCTTTCGCATTTCCCTTCTCCCCACGGGCGCGCGTTTTGCTCGCCGCGTGATCTGTCTCTCAAATTTCGTGCTGCACTCGCCGGATCGGACCGACGCTTCCACCCGGGAGTTAAACCGCCGGGGTCGAAATCTTCTTGGTAACTTCCCGTGTGAACGACTTGCCTAACTTGTCCTGCATGGTCTCTTTAAAAATGATCGAGTCACCCGTAATCTTCACCACGTATCCGTTGAAGACCGGATCGTTTTCGCGCAGGAAATATGCTTTGTTCATGGCGTTGACCACGACCGCGATCATGCCCGCGTCCGACTTCACAATCCCGGTCAGGGCAACCTGGTCGACGGCCAGGCAGCGCTTGCCCGTGCTGCAACCCGATCCGCCCATACTGTGGTTTACCACCGGGCTCACGAACGGATCGCGCCGCCCTCCTGCCATGCTGATCTTGTGCTCGTCCTTTTTCGGGTCAACCGGATTCTTCTTGTCTTCGACTGCTACCGCCGGTTTTGGCTCTTTGGGCTGGTCGACAGCAACCTTGGTAGTTTTCTTCGCCGTGGTCTTCGGCGCGACCGCTTTGGCAGCTGCCTTGGGCGCGGTCGCCGGAGCGGTTGCAGCTGGCGGCTTCGAAGACGGTGCTGGCGATGCCGTTTGCGCTTGTGTAGTGCTCGCCGGTTTGCCCGCAGCCGGTTTTGCGGCCGTAGATTGCGGGGCTACACTCTGCCCCTGCGAGGTTCCGAGCGCGGCGTTGATATCCGCCGTCTTCTGTTGCTGGGCTGACACCAGTTTGGCTTTGGTGGTGTCGATGATGCTTGGGTTCTGCGCGGTCGCAGTTCCCAGCCCCATTCCCAGTATTAAGATTCCAGTCGCCAGCTTCATAGGCCTCCCTTACCCTTGACCGGGGCGCCCGCGGGCGGCGTCAGGTCATGACTAAAGAACGTCGTCGCGTCGCAGGTAGCCACGATGCTTTCGTTGGGTGCGTATTGATAGGTGTGTTTCACCTTGGCATCACTCGGCTTCTTGGTGCTCGCGATCAGCAAACCGGACATATTCACAATCCGTTCCAGCTTTCCCACCCGGTCGAAAAAGTTCAGCACCGAGAAGTACGGCCCATCCAGTTCGACTTCGAACGGCACTTCGGTGTAGAACTCGCGGGTCGACACCGGCTTGGCAGTGTAGCGTCGAATCTCGATCCCCGCCTTCATGGCCTCTGCGTCCAGCATCTTGATGAAGCCGTCCACTTCCTTCTCGTCGGGAACGATTTTCCGCTCGATTTCCAGCTGCTGTTTCAGATTCGCCAGCTGTCGCTCCATGTCCTTGAGCTTGGGAGCGTAGGATTCGAGTTCAGCATTCTCTCGAAGCTTCAGCTCCAGGGCCGCTTGCGCCTGGTCATTCGCTGCCCGCTGGGACTTGAACAAGGTGAAATGCAACGCGGCGGTGATCAGCGCTGCCCCTAATACCAGGGCTGCCCACTGCTTGAGACCCGATAATTCGCTAAAGTTCCCCATATTCTCCCGCCTTTAGGACTTCGCTTTTTCGCAGGTCAGAACGAATTGGAATGCCTGCATTTCCTTATAGGTTTCGTCCTGATACGTCTCTTTGATTTCGATGGTCTTGAAATATCCCGTCTTTTGCAGATTCTGAATCAGCGAGGCCACGGCATCGGCGCTCAGCGCCATACCCTCGATATCCACACTGCCGCCCTGATCTTTCATGGTGTTGAGCCACACTGCTTCGGTGCCGTTAATGGTGTCACCGATGGTGTTGAGCAGGTTCACCGGTCCGGATTGGCTGGCCCGCAGCTGATCGATCACATCGACCCGCCGCTTGTAGCTCTCCGCCTGGCGCTGCCGTTCGAGGTAACGCGCCTTCACGTCAGCCAGTTCGCGGTTTCTCTGCTCCGCGACCTGCATCTGGGAGGCGATGTGCTGTTTTTCCTTGTCCAGCCGGTACCAATACATCACGTTGAGTGATCCGGCCAGCAGCAGCACCAGCAATACTTTCAGCTTCGGTGAGCCAACCTCGCCCATCTCCATTACGGCCGCGGCCGAAGCGGCGGCGCGTTTGTTCTTCGGTCTGGCTTGTCCCAACAGGTTGATTCGGATCATAAGTTTTCAAAACTCCTTAAGGCCAAACCCACCGCAACTGCCAACTGGCCAGCGTTCTGCTCAATCAACTCCACTCCCGGTCCATCCACTGGCGGCGCGATCTTCTGGAAAGGATTGAAAATCTCGACCGGCAACGAGAACTCCTGGCGCAGCGCCTCAATCAGCCCGGGAACTTTTGAGGATCCGCCGGCCAGATAAATCTTCTCGATGTGCTCGCCCGCCGCGCTGGCACGGAAGAAGTCGAAGGTCTTCTGAATTTCCAGCACGATGATCTCGGTCACCTGCTGCAGGATCGGAGTCTTCGCGTCCTCGCTCACGGTGCCCACTTTGTTGCCCAGCTTCAGCGATTCTGCGTCGTCAAAGCTCAAATCCAGTTCCTTTTGCAACGAGTCCGTGTACTGATGCCCGCCGACGCTGACGTCGCGGGGAAACAGCGGCGTTGTGCCTTTCACGATGTTGATGTTCATGACGCTGGCGCCCAGGTTCAAAAGCGCCACCACCTGGCCGGGCGCGGGTTCATAGTTGTACTCGTAGCAGTTCTGCAGCGCGAGGGCATCGATGTCCACAATAGCCGGAGTCTTGCCCGCCATCGAGAGTACGTTGGTGTAGTTCAGGATCTTGTCCTTCTTGACGGCGACCAGTAAAACGTCCATCTGCGGGTTGCCGGCATCTTCCGAGAGAATCTGATAGTCGAGGTTCACATCTGCCAGATCAAAGGGAATGTGCTGCGCGGCTTCTTTCTGGATGGTCTCCGCCAGTTCCTGATCGCTCATGGAAGGCAGGGAAATCTTCTTCACGATGACCGAGTGCCCGCTCACCGCCGTGGCCACGCTCTTGGTCTTGATCTGATTGTCGGCGAACAGCTTGGAGATCGCGCTCGACACCGTGCCCGAGTCCACGATCATGGAATCCACGACGATATCCGGAGCCAGCGGTTCGAGCCCCAGGTGCGCAACTTCAATCCCGTTGCGCCCTTTCCTCAGTTCGACTGCCTTAATGCTCGAGGACCCCACATCCAGACCAACAATCGTTTTCGATCCGAATCCAAACATGTGCCCGCCTTTACTGTTGCCCGGCAGCTTTGGCAGCTGCCTTCGGTTTCTTTCTGCTCTTGGCTTCCATCTGGCTGGACTTCTCTTCCATCCACTGGTCGAGCTTCGATTTCTTGAAGCGCCAGCGGTTGCCCAGCTTGAAAGCCGGAATCTTTTGTTCGCCTACGTACTTGTAGAGCGTGTCGGGACTCACTCCCAGGTACTGCGACGCCTGGCGAATATTCATGACTTCCCGCGAGTCAGCCATAGTTTCAAACCTGTTTCCACGACTTAAGGCTTCTTGCTTTCTATCGGCCTAAGTTGGGAAGAATTCCTCGTACAAAATGCGTTCGAGTGAATTCAGGTGTCCCGAGCATATATCAGCCCTGAAAGCACAAGAGCTGAAGGCGAATTTCCGAGATTTGCTGGGTTTTATGCCTGTTTTCTGGAAAGTAACCAAATGAGGGTTGGTGCGAATATCTACATATGGTGTTTATATGGACATTGGATACAATAGGCAGATGTCCCCATACACGGCGTACCCTCGCGTCGGTGGAACCATAACTAAAGTACTACAGACGGTACGAAGGTCGCGGCACAGGCGGAGAAGGCGTTGTAACTGGGCGCGCTAAGCCAAACCAGACAACTGACCCATAAGAATGCCAAAGCTCCGTCTGCTTGACTAGCCAAGCTCTCGGCAAACCCCTCAGAACGAATGGCATACCTCCGAGTCTGCGCGAGGAGAGACCCAAATCACGGCACAAATTACAATCCGCACGGTTGTTCTCCGTGCGATCCACTGACTGATTTCTGCAACCATCCAGCAATGGGGTAATCTATTCAGCGCTTATAGGAGGAAACCTTTGCGCTATCTCGATCGCCTGCAACCGCTGGCCCTTCTCGTTTTGCGAGTTGTGCTGGGTGCCATCATGATTGGTCACGGCTACACGAAAGTATTCGGCGGCCTCTCGCACCACGTGCAATTTGTCAGCAGCCTCGGATTACCCGGCTGGCTGGCCTACGTTTCCGCGGTCACAGAATTCTTCGGCGGCATCCTTGTGATCGCCGGGCTGCTTACGAGGTGTGCTTCGATCGCAATCCTGATCGACTTGGGAGTCGCCATCGTGAAGGTGCACTGGAAGAACGGACTGCTGGGCAATGGCGGATATCAGTTTCCGCTGGCCTTGGCTGCGATTGCTTTCGCGCTGGTATTTTTCGGAGGTGGCCCTATGGCAATTGATAGCATCCGCAAGGGTGGCGGCAGGGTAAAATCCAAACCGGCTTAGCGTAGCCTAACTTTAAATTGGGAGGCGAAATCATGAGCATCGGAAAACGTGCGCTCGCGGAATTCTTCGGAACCTTCTGGCTGGTATTTGGTGGATGCGGCGCCGCCGTATTGGCGGCAGGCTTTCCAACGGTCGGGATCGGATTTCTCGGTGTGGCCTTTGCTTTCGGCTTGACCGTCCTCACCATGGCGTTCGCCATCGGACACATCTCGGGATGCCACTTGAATCCAGCAATCAGCGCGGGGTTGGTGGTCGGCAAGCGCTTTCCGGCTTCCGAGTTGGCTCCCTACGTCGTAGCTCAAGTTCTGGGCGCGATTGCAGCCTCGGGTGTTCTGTATGTGATCGCCAGCGGAAATGCCATGTTCGACGTAAACAACGGATTCGCCGCCAACGGATACGGCGTACATTCTCCCGGCGGTTATTCTCTGCTGGCTGGCTTCGTGGCGGAAGCTGTGCTGACGGCGTTCTTCCTGATTGTCATCATGGGCGCCACCGACGCGCGCGCCCCGCAGGGCTTTGCGCCCATCGCCATCGGCCTCTGTCTGACTCTGATTCACCTCGTCTGTATTCCTGTCACAAATACTTCGGTCAACCCTGCGCGCAGCACAGGCCCGGCGATCTTCGTCGGCGGATGGGCCCTGCAGCAGTTGTGGATGTTCTGGGTAGCCCCGCTGATCGGCGGAGCGCTCGGCGGCGGGATTTACCGAGCTTTGTTCAGCGAGCCTTGAGTTCACGACGGACCTTTAACGGCGGGCCACCTGTTCTGTACCCGTCAAGGAGGAGAACCATCACTCTATGACAAGACGACGCATGCTCACTCTACTCGTTGTAGTCGCACACTGGATGGTCGCGGTCTGGCACCTGTTCCTTGCGGCAGAGGTTCTGCCTGCCCCAAACAACCACGTTAGTTGGCTGGCCATAACTTTGATAACGTGCGGGCATTTGGCCGTATCCATTGCGTTATGGAAGCTCAGCGATAAACTCGCCGGGCTAGTGTCGTTGATTTTCTTCTTGGCCGCTTCAAGTGCCGATCTTTATGAACACTTCCTGCATGCCTCGGCCAACAATGTTTTCACGGTGGCGCCCGGTAATTGGACTCCTCTGTTCGACGCAAGTGTCTTCGTCCTTTTAGCGCTCGAGATCGCGGGATGCCTGCTTGGAATTTTGTTGCTCGGCGGCAGGACAAGGAACGACAGTCAACCCAACTTCGCCAGCTGAGCGGCGCTGGGGGGCTGGCCCCCTGCATTCCTCGACCTAGGTTAGCGTCCAAAGAACGGACGCGCCGGAGGCAATGCGCGAAACCGTGCGGGTATTTCAGCACATCAGTGCTGTTCCGATTTCGCAGTGACCGGCTCAAGCACGGTCGGAGCCGTTGCCGGTGTCGCGGAGCGAGCCGCGCTCTCCTGGCCTTCCACATATTCCCGCAGATTCTTGAATAGCCCGGCCACCGCCGTGTTCGTGCTCCAACTCAGCCCAGCGTTCTTGGCGGCGTACCACAAAATCTTTTTTGAGGCAGGATGCACCACATCCAAAATGATGACGCCGCTCCCCGAGTTGACGACGCCCACCGGTACAGGGTGCATAGTTCCCGTCTCGTACACGCGCACAACAAGGTCTGCGCTCTTAGCGTCCTGCACCAGCTGGAATCGTCCCCATTTCTCCAGTTCCTTGTGGCTGGGTTCTTCAAAAGGCGAGTCTTCCACCAGACGCGTCTTAAAACCTTTCGTCTTGAAATACTTCACGTGGCCCGAAACCAGGTAGATGGTTTTCGCCCGGACCAGCGCGTGCGTTACGTCCGGCGCCGCCGTCGTATTCTGCGCGAACATGATCGCACAAGCAACGGCCAACAGAGCTGATACCAGCAACACCGATCGCAGCACTTTCATGATCGTCCTCGCCTTAAAGATGAAGATCTCGACGTTGAATCGAGTCCAAGGAATATCCGAGTCCAGGAATATCAGTGAACGGCGTCTCATGAAAGATTACGAACGTGACCTTCGACGAAGTACGTGGAGGTTCCCTTCATCCAACTCAAGCCCTTCGGAATCCGCTCGCCACAAGCTTGCATCGTTTGTTCGCCAAAATCCGCGTCAATCAGTGCTGTCGCGATTTTTCAGCAATTTGGGCCTCCCAGTAGCCGCGGATTGACTCCGTGGCCATTTGGCTGTATTTAGGACAGTCATGAATGCAAGCCGGAAGTTTGTCCTGTCCATCAGCAGCATTGTTTTTCTTGGGATCTTTTTCTTTCCGCCTTGGTATGAAACCAATGGACAATACGAGAAACAACTCGGGCGTTATTTCTTTTTCAGCAAGCCGGAGGCGGTACCGGTCGAATGTTATCTTGTCGGATGTGTGACGGCACCAGCCTCCTACTTCCGCGTCGTGCTCGCTTGGCGGCCTTGGGTCGAGACGCTGTCAACAATCACTTTTGTTGCAACGGGGCTATTTCTGCTGTTTAGAACTCGCGCCGATGGAAATCCCCCCAGCATCGAGCATCCCAAGACTAGATTGGTGTTCAGCGCACTGGTCGCCTTCGCATTTCCTATCAGCATGTCTCCGGTGCTCCTCGTGGGGACATACGGGCTATACGTACCCTTCATTCTCTTTAGTCGTGAGCACAATTGGTTCTGGGGCAGCATATTCTTCCCGATTGTCTTTTTCGTAGACGCAGGTGCGGTTTATATAGTAGCCAGTGTTGTCGTCTGGATTGCATCACGCATGGGGGCTAGCCCAACCTAAACTTTAAACCACTCTTCAGGGTGCCCCGCTCAAGCTCCGCTTGGGCGGGGTTTTTGCGAACGTGCGCCGGTCGCACGACTGCGGGGGAGCAACGTTTGCCCGGCGTGGATAGCAACTAAAGATCAGGAAATACCACTGCCCCGATTCCTGAAAGTGTTTGAGTCCCCAAGGCATCGGGCAAGCTTAGTCCGCGAAGGCTAAGGTTTCTGTGACAACTGAACATCCCCGCCCAAGCGAAGCTTGAGCGGGGCACCCTGAAGAGTAGTTCGGAGGTTAGGTTGGGCCAGCCCCCGACCGAGAAAAAAGAACATGGCACGGGTTAAACACCCGTTCACGCCAAACGGCCTCTAAAGCCCCGCCCTCTCGCAGAGAACGCGAGAAGGACAGGGCACCCGGGTTTTGTGCATAAGGAAAGCATGGGCCAGCTGTGATCTTTCAACACGTTGTTCCCAAGAAGTGAATAGTCCATTCGAGCAAGACCGGAGAAGCTGATGGTGCTGACCAATCCGCTTCCCAGGAGTCGACCGAATGGACCTTCACCAGAATGCCCGACTTACC
>DATHPO010000142.1:0-3630 GCA_035483835.1 Terriglobales bacterium | reverse complement strand
ACGATCTTCGGGTTGTGCTTCTGCAAAACCTTGGTGATGGCCGCCGTCAGCGTGGTCTTGCCATGGTCGATGTGACCAATCGTCCCCACATTGCAGTGCGGCTTATTGCGATCAAATTTCTCTTTCGCCATTGCCTAGCTCCGTACTTTCTTTCTTAGATCGTTTTATCTCTTTACCGTTCCCTGCACCCGGGCGATTATCTCTTCCGACACCGAGCGCGGGGCTTCTTCATACCGCGCAAAATGCATCGAATACTCGGCGCGCCCCTGCGTGCTCGAACGCATATGGGTCGCATAGCCGAACATCTCCGCCAACGGCACAATCGCTTTGATCACCTGTGAACCGGCGCGATGCTCCATACCCTCGATGCGTCCGCGGCGCGAACTCAGGTCGCCCATGATGACACCGGCGTAATCTTCCGGCGTGACAACTTCGACGGACATCACTGGTTCGAGCAATACCGGCGAAGCTTTGCGCGCGGCCTCCTTGAAGGCCATCGAACCGGCGATCTTGAACGCCATTTCGTTCGAATCGACGTCGTGATAACTGCCGTCGTAGAGGGTGGCCTTTACATCGACCATCTCATAACCGGCCAGGACGCCGCCTTCCATGGCCTCTCGAATGCCCTGATCAATTGGCTTAATGAATTCCTTGGGCACTGAGCCGCCGATGATATCGTTTACGAATTCGTAACCCGTGCCCGGCGCCTGCGGCTCGAGCCTAATCTTGGCGTGGCCATATTGCCCGCGGCCGCCGGTCTGGCGGATATACTTGCCCTCAGCCTCAGCTTTCTTGCGGATGGTTTCGCGGTAGGCCACCTGCGGCTTGCCCACATTCGCCTCGACCTTGTACTCGCGCATCATGCGATCAACAATGATCTCGAGATGCAACTCGCCCATACCGCTGATGATGGTCTGTCCGCTATCAGGGTCGGTGTGAACTTTAAAGGTTGGGTCCTCTTGAGCGAGACGTCCCAGAGCCATGCCCATCTTTTCCTGGTCGGCTTTGGTTTTCGGTTCAACCGCAACCGAAATCACCGGAACCGCAAACTCAATCGACTCCAGCGTGACGGGATGGGCTTCGTCGCAAATCGTGTCGCCGGTGCTGACGTTCTTCAAACCAACCGCAGCGCAGATATCGCCTGCCAGAATCTCGTTGATATCTTCGCGCTTATTGGCGTGCATCTTTAGGAGGCGGCCAATGCGCTCGGTCCTCCGCCGTCCCGCGCTGAGCACGGAATCCCCGGACTTCACCTGGCCGGAATAAACCCGAATAAAGGTCAATTGACCGACAAAAGGGTCGGCCATGATCTTGAAGGCCAATGCGGAAAACGGCTCGTTATCTGCCGGATGACGGGTAATGACTTCACCATTCTCCGGATTCGTACCTTTCACTTCGCCGGCATCGAGCGGAGAAGGCAAGTAGTCGACCACAGCATCGAGCAGCGGCTGCACACCTTTGTTCTTGAATGCAGTGCCGACAACGACCGGAAACAATTTCAGATCGATGGTCGATTTGCGCAGCGACGCGCGCAGCTCCTCCGGGGAAATCGCTTCGCCCTCCAGGAACTTATGCAGGATTTCGTCGTCGTTTTCAGCGACGGTCTCGACCAACTGTGTATGGAAAGCTTCGGCTTTCTTCTGGAGTTCGGCAGGAATGGGCCCCGTAATATATTCGGCACCGATGGTGTCGTCTTGCCAGATGATCGACTTCATTTCGATAAGGTCGACCACGCCTTTGAACTTATCTTCCTGGCCGATGGGAATCTGTATCGCGATCGGCTTGGCGTTCAGACGCTTGCGGATGGTATCGACGGCATGCTCGAAATCCGCGCCCATCTTGTCGATCTTATTAATGAAGCAAATCCGCGGCACGCCGTACTTGTCGGCCTGACGCCAGACTTTTTCCGACTGCGGTTGCACGCCGTGAACCGCGTCGAACACCGCAACCGCGCCGTCCAGCACGCGCAGCGAGCGCTCCACCTCGGCGGTGAAATCCACGTGGCCGGGAGTATCGATAATGTTGATGCGAACATCGCGCCAGGAACATGTGGTCGCGGCGGAAGTGATCGTGATGCCGCGCTCCTGCTCCTGCTCCATCCAATCCATAGTGGCCGTGCCTTCATGGACCTCTCCGATACGGTGCGTCTTTCCTGTATAGAAAAGGATGCGCTCCGTCGTAGTGGTCTTACCGGCATCGATGTGAGCCATAATGCCGATGTTCCTGCACCGTTCTAATGGGACTGTTCTGGGCACGACAATCTACTCTTTCTGGGGCTCTAAAAATCGCTGCTAGCTTCTAGCTCCTGGCTTCCAGCTAGCAGCTAGAGCCTAGAAGCTGTCTGTCTCTTACCACCGGTAGTGCGCGAAGGCCTTATTGGCCTCGGCCATACGGTGAACGTCTTCCTTCTTCTTAATGGCTGCGCCTTTGCCGTTCGCGGCATCCAGCAATTCGTTGGTCAACTTGTCGATCATGCCTTTTTCGCCGCGTCCGCGGGAGTAGGTAATCAGCCAGCGAATCGCCAGTGAAGTGCGACGGTCGGCATTGACTTCAACGGGCACCTGATAGTTCGCGCCGCCCACGCGTCGGGTCTTAACCTCAAGCAGCGGCTTGGCATTTTCAACGGCTTTAGTGAACAGCTTCAGAGCTTCGTCACCGCCGCCTTTTGCCTGCAGACGCGTCAAAGCTTCATAGAAGATGCCCTCCGCCGTGCTCTTCTTGCCCTGCCACATCATGGAATTGACGAACTTCGTCACCAGATCCGAGCCGTAGACCGGATCGGCCTCCACTGTCCTCTTGGGCGTATGTCCTTTTCTTGGCATTCAGCTTCTAGCTCCTAATTCCTACTGTTGTCATTCTGCCAACGACCAACGACGAACGACCTCTTAAGCCTTCGGGCGCTTGGCGCCATACTTCGAACGGCTTTGCTTTCGGCCTGCCACCCCGACCGCATCCAACGTGCCGCGAACCACGTGGTAGCGCACACCCGGCAGATCCTTCACGCGACCGCCTCGAATCAGCACGATCGAGTGCTCTTGCAAGTTATGGCCGACGCCGGGGATGTAAGTTGTGACCTCAATACCGTTGGTTAAGCGTACGCGGGCAACCTTACGCAGCGCCGAGTTCGGTTTCTTCGGCGTTTGCGTATATACACGGGTGCAAACTCCGCGCTTTTGCGGACATCCCTGCAACGCCGGGCTCGCCGTCTTGTATCGCGGCCGCTTGCGGCCATCACGCACTAATTGATTGAAGGTCGGCACTCTTTGCTACTCCCTCGGCAACGTCGGTTCGCACGCCAATAGGCGCGTCGACACACAGACGCCGCTTTGACTATTCCCTGGCTTAGGGTCTGGCTGGCGATCTGCCAACCATGCTTCTCACCGCGCACCAATGCGATGAGATTTTCGGTTTCCCGTTCAGACTGATCAGCGACGACGGTGGCGCCAGGCCCGAATCGAAAAACTCGGGAGGTGCTCCGTTTCGTCCGCCTTGCCCCGCATAGCCTTCCAACGGGCGGAAGGTGCGCGCAGGGCATTTCAGCGAGGGCATCTCCGGAACTGTTTCCGAAGACGTATATCTTTAGAGCTTAGCCGCTTTCTTTGGGTCTCTCGCGCACCGAAAACGCGCAGC
>DATHPO010000141.1:0-8144 GCA_035483835.1 Terriglobales bacterium | reverse complement strand
AAGTTTGGTTAGGCCATTCGGAACTCTTCTGATGGCATGCATTCATACTCGAAGTTGAAACCAGGAATCCAATGTTAAAGCCAGGGGACATCGCAATTGTCAGCGGGGCACGTACGCCATTTGGACGTTATTGCGGCAAATTGAAAGATTTCACGGCGCCGGAACTCGGCGCCATTGCGGGTAAGGGAGCCATTGAGCGTGCCGGGCTGGACCCGAAAGAATTCGACCACGTGGTTTTTGGCAACGCACAGCAGACGTCCGGCGACGCTCTTTACGGCGCGCGCCATGTTGGACTGCGAGCCGGTCTGCCTGTAGAAACTCCAGCTCTCACGGTGAATCGTTTGTGCGGATCGGGGATGCAATCGATCGTCAACGCTGCGCAGATGGTTCAGCTTGGCGAAGCCAACGTTGTGCTGGCGGGTGGCATGGAAGCTATGTCGCAAGCGCCGTTCGTGATTCGCGGGCGCGATGGTTTTACGCTTGCTCCCGGCGGTAAGCTGGAAGACTCGCTTATGGTCGCGCTGCTCGACACCTATTGCGGCCTCTACATGGCTAACACGGCGGAACTCTATGGGGAACAGCAAGGCATAAACCGACAGGCGCAGGATGAGTTCGCGTTGCGCTCGCAACAATTAGCGGACGCCGCTTATAAAGACGGGCGGTTGCAGGAAGAGTTGGTTCCCGTGCCGCTCAAGGATCGAAAGGGTGAGCCATCCGGCGAGACATTGAGCGAAGACGATCATCGGCGTCCGCAGACCACCATGGAAGGTCTGGCCAAGCTGAAACTGGCATTCGGCAGGAATGGCAGCGTCACTGCGGGAAACGCCAGCGGCATCGTGGATGGCGGGGCGGCGGTGGTGGTGATGTCACTCGAGGAGGCCGGCAAGCGAGGCATCGCGCCGTTGGGAAGGATTGTCGGCTGGGGCGTTGCCGGGGTTGAGCCCAAGCTGATGGGCCGCGGACCGGTGCCGGCGACGAAGATCGCTTTGCAGAAAGCCGGACTCACTTTGGATTACATCGATTTGATTGAAGTGAACGAAGCTTTCGCAGCGCAGTATTTAGCGGTCGAGAAAGAGCTCGGTTTAGACCGCAACAAAGTGAACGTGAACGGTGGTGCGATTGCTCTAGGCCATCCGCTGGGTGCGACGGGTACGCGGTTGGTGATCACGTTGCTGTACGAACTGCGGCGGCGGAAAAAGAAATATGGATTAGCCACGGCGTGTATCGGTGGTGGGCAGGGGATCGCGATGGTGGTGGAGAGTTTGAACTAGCAAATGGAAAATTCAAAGGGCGACATCGAGATCATTGAATCGGTGAGCGACCACATACAGAAACACATCGGAGAAATTGCCACTGTGTTTCATGAAAAAATCTCTACGGATGTTCACATAGATGTTTACCACGTCGCTCCTTCGCGACCTCGTCCCTACCATACCCTGGTTAGCTGCGGCATGAGTGAAAAGTCAATGTCAGCGCCAACGAATTGGGAAGATGGAAGATTCGCGGAGCTTATGATCTGTCTTCCCTCATCCTGGCCGGTTGATGCAACCGCATTCGAGAACGAGGAACACTACTGGCCTATTCGAATTTTAAAAGGGGCGGCACGCCATCCACATGAGAATAGGACGTGGCTTTATGCTGGCCATAGTGTTCTTTGGCACAATCCTCCGCGGCCTTTCGCAAGTAACACCAAAATGACATCGATTGTTGTGCGTTATCCTCTCATGGTTTCGGAAGGCGCGAGGACAATTCAGACTGGCGCGGGCAAGCACATACTGCTGTGGGCCGTTGTCCCGCTGTATGTAGAAGAATGGGAATTCAAGAATCGAAGTGGTTTTGAAGCGCTCGAAAACTTACTTCTTGAAAACGGAATTACCGAGCTGCTGGATCCGAAACGAACCAACGTGGCGTTGAAGCAATAGAATATTTCCTTTGTCTTTTTTGTGGTAAAGAAATGTATTAATCCACGTTGATCCGTGGCAAAAGGAAGTGAAAATGGAAATTAAGAAGGTTGGCGTTCTGGGGTGCGGGCTCATGGGCTCTGGAATTGCGCAGGTAGGCGCGATGGCTGGATTCGATGTTACCGTTCTCGAAGTTGAGCAGAAGTTTCTCGACAAGGGTTTTGTCGGGATTGAAAAGTCGCTGGCCAAGTTTGCCGAGCGGCCTCCGGAAAAGGGCGGCATCACGGCCGAGCAGAAAGACGCCATCCGCTCGCGGCTCAAAGGCACGACCAACAAGCAAGATCTGGCTGACTGCGACATCGTGATCGAAGCCATCATCGAGAATGTCGAGGACAAGAAAAAGATGTACGCGTCCCTCGATGGCATCGTGAAGAAGGACGGTATTTTCGCTTCGAATACGTCGTCGATTTCCATCACCGAACTTCTGACTTCTACCAAGCGTCCGGAGCGGTTTATCGGGTTGCATTTCTTCAATCCGGTGCCGCTGATGAAGTTGGTCGAAGTCGTCCGCACGATCGCGACAGCGCCCGAGGTATATGACTCTGCCTATGAGTTCGGCAAGAAGCTTGGCAAGACGCCGGTGCGCACCAGCGACAAAACCGGATTCATCGTGAACCGCCTGCTGGTGCCTTATCTGCTCGACGCCGTACGTGCCTACGAAGAAGGAGTCGGTTCGATCGACGACATCGATAACGCAATGAAGCTCGGGTGCGGCTATCCCATGGGCCCGTTCACACTGCTCGATTTCGTCGGGTTGGATACGACCTACTACATCACCCATGTGATGTACGACGAATTCAAGGAGCGACGATTTGCGTCGCCGCCGCTGTTGAAGCGCTTGGTGATGGCGGGTTGGTATGGGCGCAAGACGGGCAAGGGGTTTTACGATTATTCAGACCTGAACAATCCGAAGCCCAACAAACTCTAAAACAGGTGGGGACAACCGACCCCGACCCGTCTAGGAGTGAAGCCCCGCGAACAAGCTAGCGCTTGTAGACTTCCCGGCGGTGACCAATCCGGAGAACCAGCACTACGAGTCGATCATCTTCCAGCGAGCAAATCAGGCGGTAATCTCCGACGCGGTATTTCCAGAACTCGCTCAGGGTACCTTGAAGTCTTTGGCCGATTTGACGGGGATCGTCGAGCTTTTCCACTCGCTCGCGGAGAAAATTCAGGATCCGACGGGACACAGATTTGTCGAGCTTCCCTAGTTGTTTCAGTGCAGTTGGTGATAGGTCAACCTTCCAGGCCATAGCGCCGCATTACTTTCTCCAGTGGAACAGTCCGGGTTCGCCCCGAGCGAACAGCCTGCAATTCCTTTTCAGCTAGGTAGATGTCCTCCAGATCGTCCAGATATTCGAGGATGGCCTCGCGGGCATAGTACGTCTTGGTACGGCCGGTGCGCTTGGCGAGGCGTGCGAGGCGTTTTTCGATCTTTTCAGGAAGTCGTATAGCGAGCATGATCTACCTCGTGCTATACAATTATAGCATCTTAGCTCACCGTGGAGTTTGTCATCCTGAGCGTAGCGAAGGATCTGTGCATTCTGGCGTGACACGCAAATTGCATAGGTTCTTCGCTCCGCTCAGAATGACAGACTCGGTGTGAATCCCAGCAGGGTTGAACTTATGAACTTTGAAAACATTCTTTTCGAAAAAAAGAGCTCCATCGCCTACGTCACCGTCAATCGTCCCAAAGTCCTGAACGCGCTGAACATGGCGACCATGGAAGAGCTGCGCGCGGCGTTTCATGACATCAAGAACGATCCCGGCATCCGCGTGGTCATCATGACTGGCGCCGGCGAGAAGGCTTTCATTGCGGGGGCCGACATCGGCGAACTGGCCAGGCATGACGCGGTCTCGGGCAAAGAGTATACGCATCGTGGACAGAGCGTGCTCAATCTGATCGAGAACCTGGGTAAGCCGGTGATTGCTTGCATCAACGGCTTCGCGCTCGGTGGTGGATGCGAGATTGCGATGGCCTGCACCATGCGTCTAGCCAGCGAAAACGCGAAGCTCGGGCAACCCGAGGTGAAACTCGGAATTATTCCGGGTTACGGCGGGACTCAGCGGTTGCCGAGGCTGGTGGGCAAGGGGATCGCCATGCAGCTTGTCCTGGCTGGCGAAATGATCAGCGCGCAAGAAGCTCATCGCATTGGATTGGTGAATGAAGTCGTTCCCGCCGCAGAACTCATTCCCCGCGCCGAGGCGATTGCGCAGAAGATCATCGCCAATGCGCCCCTCGCGGTTCAATACGCCATGGAGGCAGTGAACAAAGGCATGGAGATGACTCTGGCCGAGGGTTTGTATCTTGAAGCCGTGTTGTTTGCCGTGGCTTGCTCTTCAGAAGATAAGAAAGAAGGGACGACGGCGTTCCTGGAGAAGCGTCCGCCACAGTTCAAAGGCAAGTAGAGCGGCCACGGATTTGCACCGATTTGCACGGATTAAGATCAAGATCGAATTCACCACGGAGGCACAGAGTCACGGAGAAGAACTTCAAACAAGAGTCAGCCTCGGCTTCGTCCGCGGTCAAGGCGCTCGAAGGCAATCTCGGCGCTGCCGGAAAACGATTTGGCATCGTCGTCTCTCGTTTTAACGAGTTCATCACGGAGAGACTGTTTCGAAGTGCGTTCGATGGACTGTTGCGCTGTGGCGCAAAACGCAAGGACATCGAGGTCGTCCGTGTGCCCGGCGCCTTTGAGATTCCACTCGCCGCCCGCAAGCTGGCCGAGACCGGTAAATATGACGCCATTCTCTGTTTGGGTTGCCTGCTCCGTGGCGACACCGCTCACTATGACGTCATCGTGAATGAAGTCACCCGCGGCATTGGACAATCCGCACAGGAGACTGGGGTGCCCCACGCTTTTGGCGTGCTTACCTGCGAGACGCTGGAACAGGCCATCGACCGCGCCGGCCTGAAAATGGGAAACAAGGGCCTCGAAGCTGCGCTGGCCGCGGTGGAGATGGCGAATCTTACGAAAGCTGTCGTTGGTCGTTCGTCGTCGGTCGTTGGCAAGGGAGCTCTCAGCTCTCAGCTTTCAGCTGTCAGCAGGAAGCGAGAATCCAGGCTGCCCGCTCGTTCGAAGAAACGCGGTCGCTGATCCGCTTCTTATCTCCTGTAAACTGAAAGCTGACAGCTCCCATGGGCACTCGCCGAAAATCTCGCGAATTTGTTCTGCAAATGTTGTTTCAAGCGGACATGGGCCGGCAGACTCCCGAGGAGGTCCGGCGCACTTTCTGGAGCGAGCATCATTCCATCGAGAAAGATGTGCGTGGTTTCGCTGAAGACATCTTCCGAACGGCCACCGACCGTACCGCGGAGATCGACGGTTTGATCGAGCGTCATGCCGAACACTGGCGCATGGACCGGATGGCGACCGTAGATCGCAATGTTCTGCGCTCCGCGGTGGCGGAGTTGATGAGCTTTCCCTCTACGCCTCGCGCTGTGGTCATCAACGAAGCACTGGAGATTGCGCGCAAGTTTTCCAGTCCTGAATCGGTGAATTTCATCAACGGAGTGCTGGACAGCGTGGGCCGGGAACTGGAGAAGCCAAAGGCGTAGAAACGTCGGTGGTCACTGGCAGTTCGTCGTTGGCTCTGACCAACGACCAACGACTAACGACCAACGGCTGCCTTCCTACGGCTTCACCGCGATCAGATCTGGATTGCAGGTGAGATTGGGGAATGGCCGTCCCACCGAATTCTCGCATAGGCCTTGCGGGAACGATACCTGCTGAGTGTCACCGCCTGCCACCGTACTTACAATGTGCAAAAGCCCGTCGCTGGCGCCGACGAAGAGCAGGGTGCCGTCCGGCGTGAGGGAGGCGCTGAGCGGGGTCGGATTCCCGACCAGAGGAATCGCAAACGCGGTCTGCCCGGGAATATTGAACGCCAGCACGCTGTTTAGATTCGATGTGAGCACGTAAGCAGTCGAGCCATCTTGCGAGACGATCAACTGTTTGGGAACAAAGTTGCCCTGGCCGAGATTGAAAGACGCAACCGGCCCATCGGTCACGGCCGGCGTGCAGCCGGAAGGCGTCGTGTTCACGCTGATGATGTCGAGGCCGGGGGGATCAACCGCAAGGAGATGGTAGGAGTCAGGAGTGTCTGCCGGTAATAGCTTCGCCGGGCCGGGAAGAGTCTTAATGAAGGCAGGTACCGCAGGCACGCCGACCGTATCGGCGCGGCCGTTGTCGCAGGTCCTCCACACGCTAACCGCCGAAGGAGCACCCCCCGCGACGTAGGCAAAAGCGCCCTCCGACAGGAAAGATACATCGTTGGCAGGAGCGGCGAGAGAAATGGTCCGCAGCCCATCGGCCGTCGAGTAGACGTACAGTGTGCTGCCGGCCACGATATAGGCCTTCAGGCTATCCGGCGAAAAGTCAGCCGCGGTTGCTCCCTCGATCTGAAATGTCGAAACGGCATTGGTCGTCGTGTTGAACACAAAGACATGGTTCGGCGCATCTTCCGCCGATGTGTCGGAAATGATCGCGTGATTTCCGTCTGGAGAAATAGCCAGGACCTTGCCCGGCAGAGATGCAAACTGAGTCGCAGTGTTCGACCCGACATCAACTACCGCGAGCCCCACAGTGCCGAACTGTCCGGAATTTGTCCCGAGGTAAGCCTTGCTTCCTTGGCGGTCGAGGACCAGCGAGTTTGGCGTCGCCGGCAAGCTGATGAAATTGCCCACAGTATTTGGAGTGGTTACGGGAACGACGGTGCTGATACAACCGTCGGTTGTGCCACAGCTCGTTGTGCTTACATAAACAGTAGAAGCCTGGGTTGTTCCGGTAGGAGTTATGGTCATGGTCACAACGTTCGCCGGATAGATCGGCAAAGAGGGATAGAAACCCGTATTGCAAGTGGGTGGGGTGCAGGACGCGATAATAGTCGCGGTCCCGCCCGTCGCAGTGCCGCTCGCTCCCCCGGCGCTGCTTACGGTGACGGACGCAGCCTCGGAAGAACTCCAGGTCAGGGGGATTCCGGTGATGGTCGTGCCCAGAGTATCGACCACTGTCGGCGCGATGGTTTTTGAAGTGGCCGTTGAAGTTGTGACGTCGAGGGTGATCGACTGTACCGGGCAAGTTGTAAAACTTAGCGGAATGCTAGTGACGTTGCCAATGGTTGCGAACAGGGGCGTGAGGCCAGGAATTTTGGCGGTGACCTGGATTTGTCCCTGAAGCAAGGCGTTGTCGGAAATATTCAGCGTGGCCACACTCGGGTTTAAAAGCTGCCAGTTAAAGACTCCAACCGTCGAGGTGACGTCTACACCACGGCTGTAGGCATTCGCCTGGTAGTTGGCGCTTTGACCAACGGAAAGACAGGGATTGACGGGCGGTGGTTGGTTCGGCGGCAAGAGCAAGCTCACTGCGACTTTATCAATATGCTGATGCACATAAACCGTAGTCGAAGGGCTGCTGACTCCTTGCGCGGTCGCCGTGACGACGGCCACACCGACCCCCCCCGGGGTGCATACCTGCGGAGTGCTCAACGAATCCCAACTGCCGGCGCACGCCAGTCCATTGCTGGCTATGGTCAACACCGCAGTGTTACTCGACTGGTAGGATATCGGCTCGGCGATCGTGGTCTTGGTGGAACTCATGGCGGTAGCCAGGAATGTCTGGTAAGTACCGATTTCCATCGAGGCGTTCGGGTTGGGCGTCAGGGTAATGCTGGCAGGGACTGCGAAGCTAGTCGTGCTGACGGGGCTGCCGCTGCTGCATCCGACCAGGCTACCGAGCCCGAAAATGAGAAAACCAATAAACAACGCAAGCCCGAAAAGACCGCACCTACCCATGCACCCTCCCCGCCCTCATGGTCTCCCACGCGGCGAGCAACGCCTTCTGGGAATGTATTCGCTCCGGAAGATTTCCAGTGTAGAGGCTGCGAATCTTTTCGGCAAGCTGCGCAGTCCCACCGAGTCACCCGAATTGAAAGCAAAAGTGAAGGATCTCGTTCCTCTTGAATGTCCGTTCAGGACCTCACTTGCCGGGATCGCTTGCTCTCCTGTTTGGGATGCGGCAAACAGGGTTGACGATGTGTCAGGAGTGTTGCTATATTTGTAAGGTTCCGCGAGTTCATTCTGGCTTGCCTGTAGACTGTGGATTCATTCGCTGCGCGTTTTCGGTGCGCGAGAGACCCAAAGAAAGCGGCTAAGCTCTAAAGATATACGTCTTCGGAAACAGT